>JAIXUV010000048.1 GCA_027483345.1 Verrucomicrobiales bacterium
ACGGCCTTCTCGACCGCGAGGTAGACCGCCTGCAGGTCATGGCCGTTCTCGACCTTGCGCACATCCCAGCCGAGGTCGTCCATCGCCTCGAAGGTCGGCTGCATGGAGAACGAGTCCTTGGTGATGCGGCCGGAAAGCTTGGTGTCGTTGTCCGAGACCACCATCACGAACGGGTTGACCCGGTCCTTGGCGGCGAGGCCGGGGATCGCGGCGAAGCCTTCCTTGGCCTCGCCCTCCATCGAGGCGCCGTCCGAGACGATTAGGATCGTGGTGCGGCGGTTGCCGGCGAGCTTGTCGCCCATCGCAAGGCCCTGGGCCTGGCCGACGGACGAGCCCAGCGGACCGTTGGAGAGCAGAACGCCCTCCGGGTTCAGGTGCGACTCGCCGTGGCCGGTGAGCTTCGACTCGATCGAACGGAACTTCCGGATGTCGTCGAAACCCAGGTTGTCGAAGCCGTAGTTGGCCCGGAGCGCGTAGATGCCGTTCTCGGCGTGGCCGGCGTCGTTGACGAAGTTGTAGGCCTCGTACCAAGGACGGTCGGCGGTGGAAAACATGAGGCCGTGGACCGCGGCGTTGACCTCCGCGAAGGCGGCCGGGCCGCCCCAATGGCAGGCCGCGCCACCCACCACCGCATGAACGTCCATCAGCGCCACCAGGGCTCGGGTCGTCCGGGGGTCACCCAGGGTCACCGCCGCTCCGGCGGCGTTCTTCACGGTCACCGCGTACCGGGGCGCGCCCGGGGTCGGCGCGAGACGGGACTTCAGCTTCTGCGGTGTGAGCGGCGGGAGTTCGACTTTTGCGACGACGGACGTGTCTGCGGCCATAGGTGAATGGTGCTTTTCGGAACGTTGCTTGAGCCCGTTGTAACGGGCGCCGAAGGCTAGGCTGGAGGAGCCAAATGGGAAGAGGGTTTTTGGAGGTGGACCCGGGACCTCCGCCAATCCGACGTCGGCCTCGCGGTGCCTCCACGAATCGCCTTTCACCCCTGTGCCCCATCGGACATCGTTCCGGGCATGTCAGGTCTCATCGCGATCGTCGGCCGGCCCAACGTGGGCAAGTCGGCGCTCTTCAACCGGATCGTCGGCCGCCGCATCGCCATCGTCCACGACCAGCCCGGCGTCACCCGCGACCGCATCTCCGCGGAGGGCGACTGGAACGGACGCCCGTTTTCGCTCGTGGACACCGGCGGCATCGGCCTCCTCCGCGGCGAGAAGGCTTCCGACGTCATCACCGCCGCCGCCCTCCAGCAGGTGGACATGGCCCTCGAGGCCGCCGACGTCATCCTTTTCGTGGTGAATGTCCAGGAAGGGATCGTCCCCCTGGATGTCGAGGTGGCCAAGAAGCTCCGGATCACCCGGAAGCCGGTGCTGGTGGTGGTCAACAAGTCCGACAACCACGCCGCCACCAACCAGGCCGGCGAATTCGACGAATTGGGCTTCAACCGCCTGTTCCCGGTCTCGGCCATCCATGGTGGCGGCATCACCACCCTCATGGAGGCGGCCTTGGAGTACCTGCCGAAGCCGGATGCCGCCGCGGTCCCGACCCCGGCTGCGGATGCGGAAGCCGGCGCCGAGCCGGATGGCTCAGAGGAGAAGGATTCCAAGGGCAGGCCGAAGCGCAGACCCGAGCGCCCTCGCGGCCCGGTCCGCCTCGCGGTCGTCGGACGCCCCAACGTCGGCAAGTCCTCGATCATCAACGCTGTCACCGGCTCCGAGCGCGTCATCGTCAGTCCCATCCCCGGAACCACCCGCGACGCGGTGGACGTCCCCTTCGAGGTCGATACCGAGGGCGTGCGTGAACAGTACGTCCTCGTGGACACCGCCGGCGTGCGCAAGTCCCGGCGGATCGACGACACGGTGGAGTTCTTCTCGGTGAACCGCACCAAGGAGGCCATCGCCCGTTCCGACATCGCCATCCTGGTCATCGACGCCGAGAACGGCATCACCGAGCAGGACAAGAAGATCGCCGACACCATCGTCGAGGAACGCCGGTCCTGCATCGTGGTGGTGAACAAGTGGGACCTGGTCGCCGCGGATGTGCGCAAGGCCCGCGAGGAGGAGGTCGTCGCCCGCCAGGCGAAGACGCGGGACCGGGACGACCGCCAGAAGCGCATGACGACGCTTTCGGAGTTCGGCCAGTGGGTGCAGAAGCGGCTTTTCTTCCTCGATTACGCGCCGGTGATCTTCACCTCCGCCAAGGATGGATTTCAGTTGGACCGCCTGTTGGAGGCCGTGCGTTACGTCTCGGCGCAGCTGCGTCAGAAGGTTCCCACGGCGATCCTGAACCGTACCCTGAACGACGCCATCGAGCGTCGCCAGCCGGTCAGCGACATGGGGCATCGGCTGAAGTTCTACTACGCGACCCAGGTGCAGCAGGCACCGCCGACGTTCCTGTTGTTCGTGAACCGCGACGAACTCTTCGGCGCGACCTACCTCAAGTACCTCCAGGGCGAACTGCGGGCGGCCTTCGGCTATGAGGGATGTCCCATCATCCTCGCTCCGAAGCCGCGTCCGAAGACCATCGATCCGGTGCGCAAGTACAAGAAGCACCCGTTTGCGGACAAGGGTGCCGCCGCCTCGGCGCCCGTGGGCGGACGGGCGAACCGCTCCGGCGGTCCACGCCCTGTTGGACCACGCCCTGCTGGAGCGGGTCCGCGACGCGAGGGACCGCCGCGGCGTCCGGGCGAGAAGCCCGCCGTCCGATCCGGTTCCCGAGCGGGTTCACGTCCGGACTCCCGCCCTGGTTCCCGCCCGGATTCCGCCAAGGACCCACGGGGCCGGTCGACAACGCGCCCGGGCCGTCGCCCGGCTCCGGCCGCCGGGCGCGGTCGTCCTGGGAAGGGCAAGGGAAGCCGTGGTGGTCCGGGCGGCGGACGACGTCGCTGAAGGTTGCAGACCGATCCGTAACCTTGCGGACCGAGTCCCGCTTCCCCTCCGCTCTGGCTCGTCAACGCTGACAAGAGTCAGCCGCGTCCTGTGGGGCGGGTGCGGATGATGCGGGAAGCGGCGGACCGGATGGATGTCTTCCTCCTTGGGTGGGATGGAAGCGCGCATAGGGCCGGATCGTACGTGCCCCGGGTTGGTGAAGGCGTCATCCGGAGGAATCCGGGTGGCGCCTTTCGATTGTCCGGCCTACGCGGACCTCCTTCGGCTCCCTGCCTTGTCATTCCGTAACCTTTCGGACCCCGCCGAACTGGGAGAAGACGGGCGTTTCGGTGTGAGCTGTTCCCGATGCACTTCAATCCTGCACCCAGGAGCTCGCTCCGCTTTCCCGCTCCTCGCACGGGGCAATCCCCGCTCATTGGGAATCTCTTCCCTGCCTTGTGTCCCGGTCTTCTTGTCTTCGGCGTCTACGAAGGCGCGGCGCAGATCGTCGTGTCCGGTTTCATGGCGAACCCGGCCGGCACGGACAGCCCCTATGAATACGTCCAGTTGGTGGCCACCGAGAGCGTGGATTTCTCGGCGACCCCCTACACGGTGGTGGTGGCGAACAACGGCATCGCCCGCGTCCAAGGATGGGCCGCGGGCAGCGCCCTGAGCCATGCGTTCCAGATGACTTCCGGGTCGGTCTCGGCCGGCGACGTCTTCTATGTCGGTGGCTCGGGAATGGCGGTCAACGGCTCCGGCTCGGCCAGCCTCGCCGGCGAGAAATGGATCCGATCCTACGACACCAGCACGACGGACGGTGACGGCGGGACAGGGGCCGCGGCTTTGGGGGGCGTCGTCGGGGAAGGCGGTTCCTCCGCGGACGGCATCGCGATCTTCCTGGGAACCTCGCTGACGTCTTCGTCGGTCCCCATCGATGCCGTGTTCTACGGGAACGCCATCGGCACCGCGTACAATGCGTCGACCGGCGCGGGGTATCAGGTTCCGACCACCGACCACATGGCCGGAGGTGGGCTCTTCGGCAGCGCTGGCAACAGCCATCTGCTCACCGGCTTGGGCGGAGGATCCGGCAGCTACGCCCGTCTTTCAGGGACCTATGACACGGTCCTCTCCTCTTGGACGGTGGCTCGGACGTTGTCCGTGGTGCAGGGGCCGACCGACGTCTCCTCGCTGGCCAGCGGCATTGCCGTGGTTCCGGAACCTTCCGGGTGGGGCTTGGTGGCGGGCGGTTTGCTGGCGGCGGGCTTCGGTTTGCGACGTTTCCGGAACCGGGGCGGATGAGCGGTAGGTCGACCGCGGATCGGAGATGGGGCAGTTCCGTTTCGCGATCACGCCGGGGCGGACCCAGGCAAGCGGGCTGGGCCGTTCCTTTTCGCCGGGTTCAGAAACCGGCTTCGGTGCATTTGCGGACCAGCTCCAGGGCGTTTCTGGCGCCAAACTTGGCGACCAGGCTGTTGCGATGCGTCTCCACCGTCCGTTGCCCGATGCCCAGCCTCTTCCCGATGTCGGTGGCGGAAAGACCCTGGATCAGCAATTCCAGGATTTCGCGCTCCCGGGCCGTGATGCGGAGGGTCGCCATGGCGTCACGGACGCCGTCCATGTCCAGATTGGAACTGAGCACACATTCGCCTTTGGCCAAGGCCGCGATTCCGTTGAGGATCTCCGACTTCGAATCCTCCTTGAGCAGGTAGCCATCCATGCCCGCGTCCAAGGCCTCGGCGACCAACATGGGATGGCCGTAGGTCGTCAGCATCGCGAAACGGGTGGGGCATCCGGACTTCCGCAACGCCCGCACCAGTTCCAGGCCGGAGAGTCCAGGCATCGACTGGTCCACCAAGGCGAGGTCGGGCGGGGACGCCGAGAGGGCGGCCAAGGCGCCGGTGCCGTCGGAGTACACGCCCCGGAGATCGATCCCGGGAAGGCTTTTCAGCCACTCGCTCATGGCATCGGCGACCATCCGGTGGTCGTCGACCAAGACCAGGGAAAGAGGTTTCTGGGGTGTCATTGGGTACCTTCGGTTCGGGACAGTGGCAGGGAGATCAGGATGAGGGTTCCGGTCTCGGGTTGGGAATCGATCCGGACCTGGCCACCGAGCCAGGCGATCCGGTCGCGGAGGTAGGCAAGTCCGTGATTGGGTCGCTGGGCGGAGCCGGTTTCGAATCCAACGCCGTCGTCCCGGATGGACAGCTCCATCCTCTTGAGTTCCGTGGCGAGATGCAGGCTGAGGGTCCGGCAGCGGCTGTGCTTGCAGGCGTTGACGACCACTTCCTGCGCGGCGCGGTAGAGGGCCTCGGCCTCGCGGTCCGGAACCGGCGGGAATTCCTGCGGCAAGGTGAACACGGTACGGATGCCGTATCGCTGGCGGACCTTCCGTTCCAGCTGGAGCAGCGCGGCGCCAAGGGTGCGGCCCTGATGCCGGATCGGTTGGAGATCCTCCATCATCTGCCGCAGATACCGGATGGCGCCACCGATGCCGGTGGTGATTTCCTCGGCGGTCTGTGTCCGACGTTCCTGCGGGAGATCGCCGGCCAGTTCGTCGGAACGGAGTTTGAGGTAGATCAGATCCTGGAGGACTTCGTCGTGGAGCCTGGAGGCCAGGTCCCTTCGTTGGGTCAGTTCGGCGTTGAGGAGGCTCTGATGGAGGCGTGCGCGGTCGCGGCGGACACGGATCTGTTCGCGGACGACCACCCAGAGGTTGGCGAGGACGAAGGCGAGGTTGGCCAGGACCATGGGATCCCACCACATGGCGGCCCATGGGATGAGGGCGTGCTTTCGCAGTGACAGTTCGACGGAGCCGGCCGCGCCGAGTGCGGCCAAGGAGCCCAGGAGGACCTTTCCGTCGAGGCTCAGGGGATCGCTGCGGGCGCGGACCTGGGCGACGAGGACGAACAACGTGCCGAGGGCGAAGAGCAGGTTCGCCTTCCAGGAGACCTCCGGCTTCGAACTTGCCATGACCGCGACCACACACGAGAGGCCGGCGACGAGCAGGTGGAGGCGTTCGGCCCTCGGTGCTCGGGCGACGAGCAGACCGCTGAAGCGGACCACGGAGATCGGGAAGAGGGTGATGAGGGCCTGACGCAGCCAGGACGGGAGCACGGGCACCACCCAGACCGAATGGATGATGCTCAGGCTGATGAGCGCGAGAAAACAGAAGCCGGCCGACGTCGCTGTCGGAGACCGAAGCGTCCTGCCGATGACCAGGGCGGTGACGGCGGCGAGGATCCCGATCGATTCAATGCCGCCGCGAAGAGCCGCGATCTTCGCCTGGTCGGGAACGATCCTGGAAGGGATGTCCTTGGACGGAATCAGGCCCACCGGCCCCTCGAGGATCCCACCGCCGCCGACGGTGTTCTCGAACTCGATCTCAAGGCGGTTGGTGCCGGGCCGGAGCAGCGATGGAGGGACCGGTGCGACGTGGAGGGTTCTTTGGGGCAGGGGAGCCGAGGAGGCTTCGTTGCGGACGCGCCCGAGTTCCGTGCCGTTCAGCAGGACCACGGAACTGTTGCCGACGATGCCGGCGGATGCGTGCCATGACACGTCGAGTGCGTCCACCGGGACCACGAGGTCCGCCCGGTATCGGCCCTTCGACGGGACTTGGCCATGTCGCCAGGCGATCTGGCTTTGCCAAGGCCCCAGGGTGACCGGTTGCCAGCCGGCGGGACCCTCCTTCCGCTCCCGACCCGAGCCTGCATGCCCGAGATGGAACTCGAGATTGGAGGCGAGGATCGGGGCGGGATCGCGTTGCGGTGGTGCGGTGTCCGCGAAGGCCTGCGAGACGACCGACATCAGCCCCAGCCAATGGAATGTCGGGCGCCAAACCGGCCCCGGCATCCGGCGACTGGGACCCTGGGCGGCCCAAGGAATCCATCCGCGACCGGGCAGCGCCCGGTGGGAAGAAATCCAGTTTGGATGGCGTTCGTTGGTCACGACGTCCAGAAGCTGTCTCAGCGCTAGGGAACCCCAATCCGTCCCGCCTCGCGAGACTCGATCAAGGCACCAGTTCCGCGAACTTGCGGACCCTCCAACCCTTTCAATTCCGGGCAATTTCGGCAGT
>JAIXUV010000165.1 GCA_027483345.1 Verrucomicrobiales bacterium
ACGAGCTCAACGCCACGATCCTGCAGTGCATGGGCATCGACCACCGGCGCTTCACCTTCAAGAGCCAGGGGCTCGACCAGCGCCTCACCGGCGTCGAGGAAGTGCACCCGGTCAAGGCGTTGATCGCGTGAGCGGAAGCGGCTCCCGGGTCCGGGGGGCCGGGATGACTGGCCACAGAGGCACGGAGGACACGGAGGGGGCGTTTTGTCGGTTGTCCGTTGCCTTTTGTCCATGGTGGCTGCCGCCTAGATCTCGGGTCTTCTCGCGTCCTTGGCCTTTCGAGCCATCAACCCAGAGCGGGTGGACTTGGCACCCTTGGTTGTGAACCCCGGTTTCCAGGCACGGCGGAGCGCCGGGAATGCATTGGGCTGGGGCTCATCACGTCGTCTCCTGCATTCTCCGTGCGTCGGAGATGCCTTGGAACGCGGAGTCAAGTTTCGGGTCGGATTCCTGCCGGCAGACTGTATCCCGTCACACGGCAGCTGCATGGTGGACTCCCAGGATCCAGCCCTCGATCCGGGCCGTCTGGAGAAGGTTTCCGTTGATTCCGGGCTGGAGGTGGCGGACCAGGGAACCGTCGGCGTCGGCGGCCGCCAGCCAACGGGCAACGCGGCGTGCATCGCGCCGGTGTTCGTCCAAGCCAGCCTCGAGCGCACCTTCCTTGGGATCGCCGGGGTAGATCGCCGGGTAGGCTTCCGCGATCACCGAGGCGCCAATGGGCGGGTTCCAGCCGTCGTAGGGCCAGCAGTGGAGCCGCGTCCCAAGGGTCTGACGCAACCGGAGGATCCACGGAAGGCCGGTGTGGGTGGAGGCGGCGACGCTTCCGGGGACGCCGAAGTGGAACACCGACTTCGCCCGGCACAGCCGGTCGGCTTCGCGGCGCCATCGCGTTTCGCCGGTCCTCGCACGGGACGTCGAACCGACCTCGCTCCGTAGGTCCCGGACGCGGCATCCATCGACGTCCGTGGGCCAGTGCCGCTGGAAGTCCACAAGGAAGGCGTCCCAATCCCGGGCGAGGCCGTGGCGTTCGAAGTAGGCCAGCGGAAAGGACAGGGCGTGGTCGATGCCTACGATCGTGGGCGTTTCCTCGCGGAGGAGGGCTTCGAGCCATCCGGCCAGGTCCCGGCGCGACCATCGGCGGTCCTTGCCATGGGGGCCGGGGACTTCCACCGGAAGCTTGCCCAACTCGGACACGGACACCCTCAGGCCGGGAATCGGTGTCTCGGGGGCTTCGGCGCCGGAGTAGTCGATGCCGACATGGCGTTGGAAGCGCTGCATGGCAGGGGATCCTTCGTCCGCGAAGGCGCAGGCCGCAACCGCCCTTGGAACGGACTCGACCCGTGGGTCCGGGACTCGGACCATGACCGGCACATGAGCGTGGACGCAGAAGGAGTGGAGGAACTGATCGCCGCCGGTGTGGATTTCCATCGCCGCGGCTGGTCGTTGGGTACCAGCAGCAACTACAGCGTGGTGATTGGGAGGGATCCGTTGCGGCTCTGCATCACCGGCTCGGGATTCGACAAGGGACGCCTGCGGCCGGGTCAGTTCGTCGTCGTGGACGAGGAGGGGAACCGGTTGGACGAACGTCATCCGAAGCCGTCCGCCGAGACCTTGCTGCACACGTTGTTGGTGCGTGAGGCGGCGGCGGGGGCGGTGCTCCACACCCATTCTGCCTGGGGCACGGTGTTGTCCGCGGCGGCGGTGCGGCGCGGGTTCCTGGAGATCTCCGGCTACGAGATGCTGAAGGGGCTCGCCGGGATCACGACCCACGAGTCGACGGCCCGGATCGCGGTGGTGCCGAACACCCAGGACATCCGCGGGCTCGCCGCCGAGCTGCGCCCGCGACTCCAGTCGGGCGATCCCGCACTGCGTCACGGTTTCTTGATGGCCGGACATGGACTCTACACCTGGGGCAAGGACGTCGCGGAAGCCCGGCGCCACATCGAGGTGCTCGAGTTCCTGTTCGACGTGACCGGAAAGACGCTTTCTACCCCGGCGCTCTCGACGCTATAAGACGAACACCATGGCGCTGCTTCGAATCGCTGAAGAGAACCGTCTCCTCAAGGAGGTTTCCGAGATCCGTGGGCACCTCGCCCAACACGGCATCTGGTACGAGTCCTGGCCGGTCGAGGGCCGTATCGGGCCGTCGGCCACGAGCGAGGAGATCCTCACGGCCTACGAACCGGAGATCGAGGCGCTGAAGCGTCGGGGCGGCTACGTCACGGCGGATGTCATCGACGTCACCGCGGACATCCCCGGCCTGCAGGCCATGCTCGACAAGTTCAACAAGGAGCACACCCACGCGGAGGACGAGGTCCGCTTCATCGTCCGTGGCCACGGCATCTTCCACATCCATCCGCCGACCGGCCCGGTGTTTTCCATCGAGGTCTCCGCAGGCGACCTGATCAACGTCCCCGCCGGCACGCCCCACTGGTTCGACCTCTGCGCCGACCGGAACATCCGTGCGATCCGCCTGTTCCGCGAGAAGGCCGGCTGGTCGCCGCTCTACACGGGCAGCGACATCTCCACGCGGTTCGAGCCGCTGTGCTTCGGCCCAAGCCACCTGCCTCCGGGCACGCGGGTGACGCCTTCACTCCCCGTCCTGCCGGCATGATCCGGTTCAACGGCCATGTCCTGCTCCTCGACATCGAGGGGACGGTTTCCAAGCTCTCCTTCGTCCACGAGGTGCTCTTCCCGTACGCGCGGGAGCGGGTCGGCGGCTTCCTGGCCGAACACGGTTCCGACGCTCCGGTGAAGGCGGCGTTGGAGCAGATGGCCCGCGACGACGGGGCGGCCTCGTTCGCGGAGTGGTGTCCCGAGGCGGCGTCCGGCCGTGGTGCGGCGGAATGGGTGACACGGAAGGTCCATGCGTGGATGGATGTCGACGCCAAGCTCACCGGGCTCAAGCAGCTCCAGGGAATGGTCTGGGAAGGCGGCTTCCGTGACGGTGTCCTGAAGTCCCATCTGTTCGAAGACGTCCCGCCCGGACTTGAGGCCTGTGCCGGAAAGGGGATCTCGAACCGGATCTACTCCTCCGGAAGCGCCGCGGCGCAGCAGCTGTTCTTTCGATACAGCGAGTTCGGGGACCTGAGCCGTTGGATCGACGGCTACTACGACACGACCTTTGGACCGAAGCGTTCCACGGACAGCTACCGGGCCATCGCGGCCGAGAGTCGGGTTGCTGCCAGGGAGATCCTTTTCCTGAGCGACGTGCCGGAGGAACTCGACGCGGCCTCTGCGGCCGGATGCCAGGTCGGGCTGATGCTCCGTCCCGGGAACCGCCCCGTCTCGGGAACGACCCATCCGGAGATCCGTTCCTTGGCCGAACTGGAACTTCGCTGACGCCGGGCGGATGCGGTCTGCGAATTGTTTTCGGGGCCGCGGACACCGGGACCGTTTTGGATTCCCTCCGTTCAAAATCCGAAATGGCAATTTACACCCTCTGGGACCGCGATACTTTGCCCGCGGCGTCACCCCGCCGTCACATGGCGCAATCCACCGAAACCTCTGGCGATTCGCGGCTCCTCCAAGGCTCGTCCCTTTATCGGGAATTCCTCGCTGAGAAGGAGGAGATCCTGAAGCACAAGTGGATCGAGTCCGAGAAGCGGGGTCACGACATCGGCTTCGAGGCGGCCCTGGTGGATTGGATCACGAAGCACCGGGCCGGTTGGCGGCGGGCCCGGCAGGCCTACCCGATCCGGTAGCTGCCAACGCCTGCTGCCTCGTCCGCGCGACTTGAAGGCGGTCCTGTGAGACCCCAAGACGCACATGCCACAGTCCACAACCCGATCCCCGCACCCGTCCCGACGGAACCGTCTTCCTGGTGGTTCCCCGCGCGGATCCATCTCCGTTGAGGTCCGCCATGCGTGAACCCGTGCTCGACGCCGCCACCCTGCAACGGTCGTTGCAGCGCATCGCCCATGAGATCGTGGAGCGGAACCCGGACGACGGCCGCGTCGTGCTCGTGGGCATCCAGAAGGGCGGGGTGCCCGTGGCGCGGCGGTTGGCGGGCATCCTCGGCGGTATCCTCGGCCGCGAGGTGCCGTGCGGCGCGATCGACGTCACCTTCCACCGCGACGACCTCGACCGTCGCGCGGCCCCGGTGATCTATCCGACCGAGATCCCCGGCGACATCAACGGCTGCACGGTGGTGCTGGTGGACGACGTGCTCTTCACCGGCCGGACGATCCGCGCCGCGCTCGACGCGTTGCACGAGTTCGGACGTCCCCGCCGGGTCCAGCTGGCCGTCGTGGTCGACCGCGGGCATCGCGAGTTGCCCATCAAGGCCGACTTCGTCGGGAAGAACATCCCCACCCGGAACAACCAGACCGTCGATGTCTGCCTGTCCGAGGCGGATGGCGTGGACGGCGTCTTCCTCTCCGGCGATCCCGTCGCGGCCTGAACCCTTCCCGAACGAACATGACCTGGAACCGAAAGCACCTGCTCGACCTGGAAAGCCTCACCGCGGAGGAGATCACCCATGTGTTGGACACCGCCCGGGAGTTCAAGGCGGTCGGCGAGCGTTCGATCAAGAAGGTGCCGGCGCTGCGCGGGAAGACGGTGGTCAACTTCTTCGTCGAGCCCAGCACCCGGACGCGGATCAGCTTCGAGCTGGCCGCGCTGCGCCTGAGCGCGGACGTCATCAACTTCTCGGCGGAGGCGAGTTCGCTGAAGAAGGGTGAGACCCTCCGGGACACCGCGCGGAACCTCGAGGCGCTCAACGCCGACGTCATCATCATCCGCCACAGCGCCAGCGGCGCGCCCCACTTCCTCGCACGGTTCCTCAACGCCCACGTGCTCAACGCCGGCGACGGCTCCCACGAGCATCCCACCCAGGGATTGCTGGACCTCTTCACCATCCGCGAGAAGAAGGGCCGGATCGAGGGGCTGAACGTCACCATCCTCGGCGACATCCTCTACAGCCGGGTCGCCCGCTCGAACATCTGGGCGCTCAGCAAGCTCGGCGCGAAGGTGACGCTGTGCGGTCCGCCGACGCTGGTCCCGAAGATCTTCGAATCCTTCGCTCCAAATGTGCGCGTGACGTGGAACATCGACGACGCCCTCAAGGGAGCCGACGTGGTCAACCTGCTGCGCATCCAGCATGAGCGGCAGAAGGCCTCGATGTTCCCGAGCACGTCCGAGTACGCGGCGCTCTTCGGTCTGAACGAGGCCCGGATGGCGAAGGTGGGACCCGACGTCCTGATCATGCATCCGGGGCCGATCAACCGCGGTGTCGAGATCGACAGCAGCGTGGCCGACGGCCCGCAGTCGGTGATCCTCGAGCAGGTGACCAACGGACTCGCCGTGCGCATGGCCAGCCTGTTCCTCGTGAACGGCGGCCGCGGTATCAGCGTGGCCAGCTAGAATTCGGGATCCGTGGGACGCTGCCTTGGATGCCGAGCCACGAGGGCAGGGAGATGGTGTTTTTGCCCGTGGTCCGTGGTCCGTTGTTCGTTGTCGCCGGGGGCGCCTAGGCCGGATTCCGTCGGTTACTCCCTCCCATGGTTCGCACAGGTAGGAGACGACGTGAGGAGCCTCAGCCCCGACACATCGGACCACCTCCATAATGGGTCTCAGCCAAGCCGGACAACCGACAACGAACAACGAACAACGAACAACGGACTACGGACAACGGACTACGGACAACGAACAACGGACTACGGACAACGGACTACGGACAACGGACTACGGACAAAATCGCCCTCTCCGTGCTCTCCGTGCCTCTGTGGCCAATCCGTTGAACTTGTCCGCTGGGCGACAAACTTCTCTTGGACGTCCTTGTATGGCTGTCCATCCTCGGCCCATGAAACTCCGTCTGCTGGTCCTAGCGACCCTTCTCATGACGCGGCTCTGCGCCGCACTGACCCCGGCGAGCCTGGATGGCACGTGGCTCTTCGCCGAGGGTACCACCGCGGATGGATCCATTCCGGACGATCAGCGGGAATCGCTCGTCCTCATTCTCGCCGGCGGACGATACACCCTGGAAGCCGGCGGAGTGGTCGCCGCCAAGGGCCGCTTCACGGTCGACGCGTCGGTGAAGCCGGCGCGGATGGACCTGGTGGAAGAGGAAGGACAGAACGTCGGCCGCAAGGTCGAGGCGTTGGTCGAGGAGACGGCGGACGGCTGGAAGGCCGCGTATGCCCTGGACGGCGGCGAACGGCCCGCCGCGCTCAAGGCGGACTCCGCCGGCCAGCTCCTGGCGCGCTACGTCCGCAAGCCCGGCACCGCCGTGTCCCGTTCGCTCAAGGCCCTGCTGGTGACCGGCGGCTGCTGCCATGAGTACGACCGCCAGGCCATCACGCTGATGGAGGGCATCTCCAAGCGGGCCAACATCGCCTTCACGCTCGTGCGCGACGCCGGCGCGGACGGCACCCAGCACCGGGTGAGCGCGTATGCGAAGGATTCCTGGGCCGACGGCTACGACGTGGTGATCCACAACGAGTGCTACGCCGACGAGAAGGACCCGGCCTGGCTGGAGCGCATCGTCGCGCCGCACCGCGCGGGCGTGCCGGCGGTGGTCATCCACTGCGCGATGCACTGCTACCGCGCCCCGACCAACGAATGGTTCCGCTTCGTGGGCGTGACCAGCCACCGGCACGGTTCGCACTTCGCCTATCCGATGACCAACGTGAAGCCGGCGCATCCGGTGATGATCGGGTTCCCGGCGGTGTGGCAGACGCCCAACGAGGAGCTGTACATCATCGAGAAGGTCGAGAAGGAAGCGACTCCCCTGGCGGTCGGCTACAGCCATGAGACCAAGCGGGGCGAGGCGAACGTGTGGGTCCACCAGTACGGCAAGGCCCGCGTCTTCGGCACCACGATCGGCCACTACGACAAGACCATGGCCGATCCCGTCTATCTCGACCTCGTGACCCGCGGGACGCTTTGGGCGGCCGGGAAGCTGGGTGACGACGGCAAGCC
>JAIXUV010000200.1 GCA_027483345.1 Verrucomicrobiales bacterium
CACGTTGCGGGGAAACGCGTTGTTGTAGACGATGTTGACCGCCCCAACACGTGCGGAGGGAATCCCGATGGGTACCCCGATGCTCTGGAAGCCCTTCTGGGTCCAATACATCTTCCGCGGTGTCTTCACCGGACTGCCCGAGGCGACGTAGTTCTCCGTGTAGACGAGGAACACGTTGGCGCCGTTGGTGCGGAAGCTCACGGGTCCGTTCGGATTGGTGTAGGCGGGAACGGTCGCCAGAGAATAGGGCACAGCCTTGATCCAGCTGACCTGCATGGGCCCCGATTGGATCGCATAGACCAGACGCGCATGAGGGCTCCAGTAGAAGCCGTTGTGATCCTCGTGGTTGTTCTCGGTGTACGGCTCGGCGCGCCAATAGGTGGTGGCCGTGTCGGCAGGCAGCAGGATGCCGCTTTCATCCTTGAGTGGTGGCGTGATGACCGAGCCAAACGAGAACGAGACCCGCCGGCTGAAGTAGGGAGCCCCGATCTGGGCTCGCCGAAGCACCATGAGCACCGTTCCTTCCGAGGTGGCGGTGGGCAGTCCCATCTGCGTCGCCACGTCGCCGGAAAAGGGGGTGACACCCGAATTCAGCGTGGCGTTGTTGCTGACGGTCTGCCATCCGGCGAGGGATTTCCCCGGAATGGCGCCGAAGGAGATGAGCCCCTTGAACTGGTTCGGCGTCGCGGACCCGAAGATGCCCGTGGGTTCCGTGGTGGCCGGCTGTTGGCCGTTGGATCCCTCGATCGCGGGCGGCGGAGATGCGCTGAACGAAATCGGCAAGCCCCGGAGATCCCGGTAGTTGAACGTCGTCTCCTGCAATTGGAACTCCAGCGGCAGGCTCACAGCCATGACGGTGGTCAGCGAGGCGATCCAGCCACCGGCTAGGGTGGCGAGGAGGATTCGGAGTTTCCGATTCATAGGATCACAAGGGGGCTCGGGAAAACAGACCGGGGACGATTTCCTAGATGGGTCTGTACGATTCGGGGCAGGCGACGAGAAGTGGGTAGAGAAGGCTGCGAGAAAATCCTTCACGAAGTCGCATCATTCCACGCGCATGATGTAGCCAAGCGAATAGTAGAGGGGGCGAATGTCGATGGCAGCGCCGCTACCGGTGGTATGGGTGGTGCTCTGAAAGGTATACGTCGCACCGATTCCTCCTCCCTGCGGGTTAGAAACATAATTCAATCCTGTGAATACTGCGGATCCGTATGCCAGGTATGCGTCAGTGAAGCCGTGATTGTGGGGTGGGAGCTGTGCGACCGAAAGGGTGATGGAAGCGTTACCGCCCGTGGCGCCAGCCGCGTAGGTTGATCCTGCTCCGACTACGAAACGGTCACGAAGATCCGGGGTGGCCTTGCCGTTGACCGTCTGACCATTGCACAGAGCCCAGCCTGCCGGGATGTTCGTGACGGAACCCGACCACATGATGATGCCGCCAACCGGAATGGCTCCACCCGCGGTAAAGGTTCCAGTGACGTTGAGGTTGCCTGCAACGGTGACCTGGTTGTCGGTCGCAGAGACGAGGTCCGCACCCGTGTTGCCCACCAGCTTGAGAGCGCTGCGCGAAAGCAGGGAGTAGGGTGACGAGAGGAGCCGGAGCCGGGGCGTGATGTCGACGTTGGCCCCGTTGGCTCCGATGCCCTTGACCGTGGTTCCCACGTAGCGGTCGGACGCGTCCGCTCCCTTGAACAAAGCCGAAAGGTCCGAATGTGCCACTCCGGGGACCGCCGCGCCCTCGCCGAGCAGAACGTTGAAGTAGCCCTTGTCCACGGTGACCGTCTGCTGTTCCGCCCAGAGGGTGTTGGCGGGACCGGAACCGACCTCGCTGTTGAAGATCGTGAAGATGACGTCGTAGTTCTTGGGGGCAGTGTTTCCCAGCGCGACACCGTCGCTTCCCACGAGGAAGCCCTGATAGGTCAGGCGTGACGGGGGATTGGGGTTGGCTTGGGCCAGCGCCTTGGCGGGCATCAGGGCGATTCCGGCCAGGGCGACGACGAGGGCAAGGGCGGTCCGCAGCGGGCCGCTCAACTCGAAGGGGGATGGGTTGTTCATTTTGGTTGGAGGTCGCGGTTCTCTGGGAAAGGGAAATTGGCTGAAGGAAGCCTTGCTTGGGGTACTTGGTGAGCGATCAGGGCAAATGGGTCACGATGGGGATCTCGGAGATGCGGCTCAGCGAGAAGGCGCCTCGGACGTTGAAGCGTCGCGTGTCAAAGGTGTTTCCCGCCCGAGCCAGACCTTGGAGTCGGATGGTTTCGAGGTAGGTTCCGGAAAGAGCGAGGCTGGCGTTGACGAGGCTGTTGAAGTCGTCCGTCGGTGGTTGGACGACCAAGGTGATTTCGCGGATGATGGAGAAGGATTCCGAGCCTTGTGGAAGCTCGTTCCTGAAAGTGGCGTCCAGGTTGTCGTGGTCCGGATGGTAGGTATGGAGAAATGGGTTCGACGCGTGGGAGTCGAATGCGTTGGTGACCAGCGTCGTCACGGTGCGGCCGATACCCAAAGGGCCGTCAAACGCCCAGCCCACGTTGTCCGCGGTGAATGGGAGGTGCGTGGCGCTGATCCGCCTCGCCTTGCTGAGCAGGGGGGCGGAAAGGGTTTCCTCCCGGATCGCGATGATGCTGTTGCTCGCGGCATTGAGGCCGTGGAAGATCCTCTGGTACAGCGATGCGGATCCTGTAGAAGGGTTGTGTACGATCAGTCGCAGCGGATACGGGGAAGTGACGGGGGTCAGGTTGGTGATGATGCTGCTGACGACGTATCTCCCGCTACTGTCGAGGATCAGGTTGTTGCCGGCGTCCTTCTGATAGTTCACGAGGTACTGTCCCACCCCGGTCACGGAGGCATTGCCAACCCAGAGCCCGGCTGCCGATGCCGTGGTGGCGGAAACCGCCATGTCGGTCTGTATCTGCCCCAGCGAATCGGCGAATTGGAGCACGCCGGCAAAATGGTCGCCGGGATTCCCGCCCATGGTGGAGCGATCGAGGCCGAGAACGACTTCCCCATCGGATCCCAGTTGGCCGGCCGGCGCCAGTGTGAGGGTCCTTGGGGTATTGACCTGCAGACGGGTGTAGGGGTAGGTCAGGTTCGTGGTATTGATCGACCCGCGGACGATCAATGGCGGAACCGCGGCGATCGCCGACTCACCCGCTGGCGGTGCCTCCGAGGCGCGCAGGGTGATGCTGACAGTGAGAGGCACTGCGGTCAGGTTGCGAACCCGGAAGCTCATTGAACTGAGCGAGGTTCCGTATGTGGCTCCGGAACCGGCCGAGGTGATTTCGAAAGGACCGTAGTAACGGTTGAAGATCTCGCCGGCCCGGATCCAGTAGGCTTCACCCCTTTTGACCGGGGTCGTCCGAAGGGCAAACACACGCGAAGGATTGCCCGCGTTGAGAGGGCCGCCGTTGTATCGGTAGATCTCGCCCTGCTGGATCGCCGGGGCTGGAACGAAGAAGTTCTCGAACGAAGGAGGGCTGCTCGTGACGGTGGGAAAGCCGAAGAAATTGAGGCCCGAGGTGGACCACCTGTAGTTCGGAAGGATGGGACGTCCTTTGACGCTGAGCGTGGTGTCGGCGGTGCAGTGGACGAGATAGGCCGTGTTGGCGGTGAACCGGTTGAAGTCGGAGGTGCCGCTCGCGGATACCTTCCAACTGGTCCATTGGGTGGTGGACTCGGTCGGGTTCTGGGGGGAGGTGACGAACTGGCTGTCCGAGGAGGCAGGATTCCACCGCCAAACCTCGTCGATCGGGAGGAGCACCGGTGCCGCCGGACCGAAGAGCTGGTCCAGGGTGGCATGGGAGGCGTCGACGTGCAGATAGACGGCATTCCAGCCGCTCTTGAGGGCGAAGGTCTGGGTGACCCACTGCGCACTCACGGAAAGGGCCGCACAGGCCAGCAGGCATCCGGTTGCTACCAGGGTTCGGAGATTCATGGCTTGCGATAGAGATACCAAGCGGGCTGAGGGTCGAGGCGCTGGAGCGCGGAGAGTGGTGAGCCGGAGGCGACTCCGCCGAAGAGGATCAATTCCGATCCACTCCAGACGGCGGGAGCCGAGCTGCGCGTCTGGGGTGATCCTCCGTTGGAAAGAGTTCGCCACGCACCGGTCGTGGGATTGTAGGCGGCGCCGCTCGCGGTGGTCCCGTCCGAGGTCTCACCTCCAAAGATTAGCATTTCGCTGCCTGTCCAGACCGCGGAGTGGGCGGATCTGGCGGAAGGCGCCCCGGTTGAGGGAATCGGCGACCAACTGTTGTCGACGGGATCGAAGGCGGCACCATCTCCCAGCGGAACTCCGCCCTGCCTTCCACCGAAGTAGAGAATCTTCCGACCCGTCCAGACCGCGCTGTGACCCTGGCGTGCCGACAGCGCGCCGATGGCATTCATTGCGGTCCATGCACCTGGGGCGGTTCCGCCGGCGATCGGCAGGATCGCGCCCGTACCGACTTCCCCAGCTTCGCCTTGGCCACCCCACACCACCATGTTGGTGCCGGTCCAGACAGCGGCGGCATTGAAGCGTGCCGCAGGGGCACCGGCCGTGGGCAACGAAGACCAAAGGCGCGTACCCGGATCGAACACCGCACCGTCCGCCAAGAGGCCACCTGCGTTTCGGCCGCCGAACAGCACCAACCGGGAGCCCGTCCAGACAGTGGAGTGCCCTTCGCGCTCTGCCGGGGCATTGAGCGAGGGCAACGCCGTCCACGTCGAGGACGACGCGACATACTCGCCGCCGGTCGCGAGATAGGTTCCATTGAATCCGCCCCAAACCAGAAGCGAAGTCCCTGTCCAGACCGCGCTGCTACCACGACGGGCGGAAGGGGCCCCGGCGTTGGAAATGGGCGTCCAGAGATCCGCGGCCGGATCGTAGATGGCTCCGTTCGCCGAGAAGGTGCTTCCACCCAGGAATCCGCCCCAGATCATGAGGCGCGATCCGGTCCAGACGGCGCCGTGCCCGACTCTCGCCGTCGGTACTCCAACGGACGTGCCACTTCTCCAATCGGGAGGCGGCAAGGTCTGAAACCGCTGGAATCCCCGGCTCAGGAGGTTGGTGTCGGACATCTCACTGGAAGCCGCCGACAGCCCCGCAAGGCTCGTAGTCTGGAGCTGGTTCGAGAGGGTGTTGACCGTTGAAACCAGCTGTCCGATCAGGATCTGCGTGGCTGCGTCGTTGGCCGATTCCAAGGCGAACATCGCATAGGGCACCGCGTTCACCGGCTGGCGGGGCGCGAGAACCTCGATGGCCTCGGAACCGCCAGCCCTTCTTGCGGCGATCTCCAGCCATCGGGCGTTTCCGTCGAATGCGGTCCCACCAAAATTCAGCGTGACGGTGAATAGGCCATTCGTCACCGCGACGGCAGCAAGTGTCTGATCCGCGCCGATTTGAGTGCCTCCGCTCTGTTGGTCATACAAACGTAGGCGGAGCTCGAAGCTGCCGTTGGCTAGTGCCCCACTGTCAATCAACCGGCCCTGATAGGTGAACGGTGCTGCCAGGCAGGCGGAAAAGCAGCAAAGCCACAACATCCACTTGGCAAAACGCAGATGAATGATGCCATGAGGAATGGATGCTGGATTCTTCAAACGTTTGGGTGGATGGCTAGGGTTTGCAGCAGGTTAGGACTGCAAAAATTTCGGGAAGACACTGGGTGAATCCCTTAGGGCGTTGCAAAGGTTTTCGGGAAAGCAGGCTGGTTGGAGAGGGTCTGGCGCGGTCGGTGGCCCCATCAAATGGAAGCGTTGAGTGGGGGGCATCCGTGATCGATTCGGCTTAGCGTTTCCTCAATCCATTACAGGAGTGAATCACCGCTTGGAATGCGATGCCGCATCCGATCGGTTTCAGTCTGATCATCAAACATATAGGTTCGACGGGAGGAGCTCACTTTGTGGTGGATAATGACATCGCACACGATGCGCACGAAACGTTCACCAACACATGGTCATGGAACCCGGATGATGGGGTGGCTTTTGGCTCCTCAAGATTGAGGTTCCAAGAATTGCAACTTTTTCTCGCGGCCGCTCAGGCCGACGGCTCAACCGGGTTCGGAAAGCCGTCAAAGAATCGGTGTCGAGAGGTAAAAATGGGATGCCGGGCGTTCCCCAGAAGTGCAGTTGTTGCACGGTGCGGAAGGAATATCGGGGACCGCCAGCTTCCGAGACTTTCCTATCCGCACTTTGGATTTCGCCGCATTGCAGTTGCAGTGCGTTTCACGGAAAGCGATCGAGCAACGAATGGAATGACCTAACAAACTGCCCTATTCTTGGGGATTCCTCCCGATGGCATGGTAAGTGTTACAGACCTGTGAACTCGCCCACCCAATCACGCCCAACATGAAGAAATCCAAGCAAGTCCTTCTCGCTGCGGCCCTGGTCGCCACGGTGTTCTGCCAGGCGGAATCGGTTCTGGGATTGGGCGAGGATGGCGCAGTCGAGGTGATCTCCGACCGCAGCGGTGCGGACATCTCGGCCCAGCCCGAGGAGTTTGTGATGATCGGCGAACAGATCTGGTGCCGCGAAGCGCACGCGGAAATCCACGGCGTCCGTCGCTGAACTCCGCCCGGCATCCGGGCAGAGGCCCCGCCTTCAAGGGAGGCGGGGCCTTTTCGTATCCGGATGCCGAGATGGGCAGAACGTGCGGAAGGGAACCTCACGCCAAATCGCCAAACCGCGAAGCGGACGGAAGTGAAGCGCAGGTCTCGGCTGGAAACGGCTCGCACTGCGGGCTCCGCGTCTCCGCGGGAAAAGGAATCCCTCGCCTGGTTTTCTCCCGCCGAGACGCGGAGACGCAGAGGGTTTCGAAGCCAGAAGCCCGACACCCGCCACCTGCACACCGCGCCTTCGCGTGTTTGCGTGAGGTCCTGGACCCACCGCTTTCGATCGGAAGCCGGCTCAGGGTGCGGCGCCGAGTTCCCCGGTGCGCCGAGCATGTCGTCCGTAGACCCACTCGAAGATCGGGGACGCCATGAGGGTCGTGACGATGGCCATGACCACCATGATGGAGAACAGCGCGGGACCGATGACGCCCTTCTGGAGGCCGATGTTGAGGATGATCAGTTCCATCAGGCCCCGGGAGTTCATCAGGGTTCCGACGGCGAGCGCCGTCCGGTTGTCCTCGCCGTTGAGCCGCGCGGCCGCCCAGCAGGCGACGCCCTTGCCGAGGATCGAGGCCGCGAGCACCACAAGGGCGACCCAGAGCAGTTCGGCGCTGTTGACGAGGTCGAGGCGGGTCCTCAGTCCCGAGAAGGTGAAGAACATCGGCAGCAGGAACACCACGGCGAATGGTTCCACCTGACGGCGGAGCTCCGAGGTGAGGCGTCCACGGGGCAGGGCGGAGCCCAGCAGGAACCCGCCGAACACGGCGTGGATGCCGATGGCGTCCATGGCCCAAGCCGCAAGGGAGAACAGGGTCAGCAGGATGGCGAGGTGGGTCGTGGTGAGGCGGCCGGCGGCCTCCACGGACCTGCCCAATGGACGGAGCCAGCGTCGGCCGAGGGTGGTCATGAAGACCCCGTAGAGGATGCCGCCGCAGATGGCCTTCACAGCGATGGCAGGTCCGGCTCCGAAGCTGGCGAGGACGACGGCGAGGACGCACCAGGCCGCGGCGTCGTCGATGGCTCCCGCCGCCAGCGCGAGGGTGCCCAGCGACGTCCCGCTGAGGCCACGCTCGTGGATGATGCGGGCCAGCATGGGGAAGGCGGTGATGGCGATGGCGGCGCCGAGAAAGAGGGAGGCCTCGAACCGGCTTACCTTTTCGGTGAACAGGCCCGGCATGGTCATCAGCCACGGAGCCAACAGGGCACCCAGGATGAAGGGAACCAACATCCCCGCCACGGACACCGAAGCGGCGCTGCGAAGGCGACCGCGGAACAGGTCGAGGTCGAACTCGGCGCCGACGAGGAACATGTAGATCCCCACACCCAATTGTGCGCCGACGTAGAGGACCTTCAGGGAGTCCGGGGGAAACAGCGACTTCTGGAACTCAGGCGCCAGAAGCCCGAACAGCGATGGCCCCAACGCGACACCGGCGATCATCTCGCAGACGACCTGAGGCTGGCCGATCCATCGGCCCAGCAACCCCGCAAGGCGGCAGGCGACCAGGATGATTGCCATCTGCGAGAAGAACGCGACGGAGAGCTGCTCGTTGCTCATTTGTACGTGTACGTAGTACTGGCCATGACAAAGGAGGGTCAATGGGCATCTCGGAAACTGGGGTCGTTGGCTTCCGGGAAGGGGTGAAGCCGGGAAATCGGTGCCTTCAAGGGCCGGCGGACCGACCGGAAAAAGATCAAGGCCGCCTTCGAGAAAAGGCGGCCTTGGAAATTGGTTGCGGGGCTAGGATTTGAACCTAGGACCTTCAGGTTATGAGCCTGACGAGCTACCGGGCTGCTCCACCCCGCGATCAGTGGAGGGACAAACTATCGAGACAGATACCTCGATGCAAGGGGCATGTGGAAATATGTGGTCTCGGAATCAGGCTTCCGGCTCGCCGACCCGACTCCAGGACAGGGCGTGGCCCAAACCCCGGTACCGATCGGGATGGCAGGTCAGGATGAGCACCTGAAGGCGGTCCTTCCGGGACTCCAGCAGGTCGTGTAGGCGTTCCTGACGGAGGGGGTCGGTGTTCACGAGCACATCGTCGAGCACGAGCACCTGGGGCTCGTCGCGGGAAAGCTCCTCGGCGACCGCGAGACGGAGGCAGAGGAGCAGTTGTTCCCGGGCGCCTTGGGACAGCTGTCCGAACGCGTGGGCGGTTTCCCGGCTCGTTCCGATGCCTTCGACGCGGAGCTGGCCGTCGAGGAAGATGCGCCGGTCCGGCACGCGGGAGACTTCCGCGAAGGATTCGGAAAGCCGACGTTCCAGCGGGGCGAGCACGGCGCGGATCGCTGCGGCTTTCCGGCGTTCGATGAGCCCGTAGGCTATCCTCGCGGACACCGCCCGGACGCGGATTGAATCCCGACGTATCCGGACCTCCTCGCAACGTTCCGACAGTTCGGTTTCCCGTGTGAACAGGCCCTGTCCGCCGAGGGCCTCGAGCTGTCCGCGGGTCCGGTCCCGTTGCGCCCTCCGTTCATGCAGTGCTTCGTTCACCTGCAACAGGGCCGTCTGAGCGCGGCGGTTGCGGTCCGCAAGTCTCTCGGAATCGGGCGGCAGGGCGGCCTTTGCGGCCAACACACGGGCCTCCGCCTCGGCGAACGCCAGTCCGGCCTCGGACCGAGCGGCTTCGGTACCCTTTGGAAATCGCGCTTCCAAAGTCGTGGCCTCCGCCGCCGTGGCACGGGCGCGGGCGCGGTGTTCCGCAGCCACAGCCGCCGATTCCCGCTGCCGTTGCGTCAGCTTCCGGTCCTCCTCGGTGCACTGACGGAGATCCTGGGCCAGCATCCGGATACGGGATTCCCCTGCAGCGATCTCGGCGGCCATGGAGTGCTCCAATTCCTCCAGCTCAGTCCGGCTCCGCGCGATTCCGGGGTCGCCTTGCAACGGCTTGTGCTGCGTGGCGTCGGCACGGCGTGCCGCTCCTTCGAAGGCCTCCTTCAGAGCCGCCACAGTCCGGAAATCCCCGAGGAAAGGCTTCATTCCGTCCACTCCGGCCTGGATCCGCAGTTCGAGTTCCCGGCGTTGTTGGATCGCCTCCCGCGCCTGTTCCAACGAGCCGACTCCCGTCTCCGCCCACGCGGTGGCCAATTCCGATTCGGCTGCAGAAAGACGGTCGGCGGCATCCTGGGCTTCCACGGCGCCGGACTGGACGACCACGGTACCCCAGCCGCGCAGTTGGAGTTCGACGCGTCTGGGACGGTGGACCCGGAGTTCGGAACCGGCTTCCAACGGCTGTTCCGGACCGGAGTCGACCGTGGCCGACGTGGCGGTCTCCGGACGCAGTTCAACGGTGATCCCAAGCGCGCGCGCCTCGGTCCGAAGGGTGCGGACGTTCTCCACCAAGGCCTCGATCCGGCGCAACGCGGCGGGCGTCAACGCCGGCAGACGCGACCGTTCCGCCTCGAGGCCACGACGTTCCGTCTCGATGCGCTCCGCCTGACGGCACCGGTTCCCCAGCGCCTCGGCCTCGGCCCGGAGCCGCAGGCCCTGCAGTCCGCCCTGCACCCAACGGAGACGTTGCCGCAACCCATCGAGCGCGGTTTCCGCGGCGACGCGTCCAATCTCCAGCGACTCGTGCCGTTCCCGCATCTGGTTCAACTCGAGTGAGGCCGCTGCCATCCGCACCTCCTCGCGTTCCGCCTCCGCGTCATGGCGAACGAGCTCCTCGCGCAGACGCCGCAGACGTTCGGAGTCCGCGTGCACGGAAGCCAAGGCCTCCCGCCGATGTTCCAACGCCTGTTCCAGCATCGTGATCCTGGCCCGGAGACGCTCGTCCTCGCGGGCCTGCTCCTGGAGCGTGGCCGCGGCCTGGGCCTGGGCGATGGATTCCGTCTCGAGTCCCTGCACCTCCTGATCCACCTGCTGGAAGCCCTGGAGCAGCGACTCCTGTTCGGCCCGCAGACGGCGGACTTCCTCGAGTTGGCGGGTGACGTCCTCCAGTTCGGCCTCGGCTTGGGCCAGTGTGCCGCCGGCCTTCGGTCGACCGGCCAGGGTCAGCTGGGGTTCCCATTCGCCGGCCAGACGGCTGCGGACGGCGTCGACGACCGGGTCGACGACGACCTGTGCCAGGCGGGAGCGGAGCTGCTGTCCGAACTGGGAATCGTCGAGGTCCGGCCAGTCCGCCGGGGAACCCTGTTCAGCCCAGAGGAAGCCGAGCAGCCCCCAATGTTCGGGGCGGGTGGCCCCTCTGCCGGGCAGGCCTGAGCGGAGCAGCGCTTGGACGCGTTGATCGGCGGCATCGCTCTCGGCCTCGAGGATCCAGGTCTCGCCGTTCCACCGATGGAAGTGGCTCCTGGGTCCCACGAGAAAGGTCTTGGTGATGCGGTATCGGCCGGCTCCGGCTCCGAACTCCACCTGCACCCGCGGTGCGAGGTCCGAACCTGCGGGTTGGAGCGACTTGATCTCGTCGCCCTTCGTGGTGTGTCGGTCGAAGAGCCCGCGGGCGGCGGCCCGGAGCGTCGTCGTCTTCCCCGACTCGTTCGGTGCGCCCAGGATGTTGATGCCGTCATGGAACGGCCCGAGGCGGTGGGTCCCACGGAAGCGGCCGACATGGGTGATCTCGATCGAGTGGAGGATCATCGGGCGTCCTCCGGAAGGTGTTGGAAGAGCAGGTGCCGCATCGCCGCCAGGTGCTCGGGACGGAGCGACGAGAGGTCCATCTGGACTCCGGCAAGCAGTTCGCGGGCGCCGATCGGGGTCAGGTCGGAAGCGGTTGTGCCTTCACCCGAAGGCACTTCGCCCGGGGGCGCGACACCCGTTGCCAACACTTCCAACCGGTCGATGTCGGAAAGGACTTCGGCCAACAGCGGATGTCCCGACCTGAGGTGGATCCAGTCGGCCTGCCCGGGGGCAAGGCGCGTTTCGTCGACGACCTGGTGGATCGGAAAACGGCCGATCCGGGGTCCCATGGCGGCCTTCACCGCGGCATGTCCTGATGGATCGACGGCACCCGTCAGGCGGATCCGAAGCACAGTGGCCTCGGCGCGTGGCAGCAACGCATCGAGCCTGGCCGCAGCCGATGCCGCGGTGGCGGCGGTATCGAACAGGTCCAGTTCGATGAGCTTCCAGTCCAGGGTCGCCACCGGCACCGGCGTGATGCGAGGCAGGGCGCCGGCGGAAGCGATCTCGACCAGCGCCACCCGGCCCGCGGCGTCGTTCGTGAAGCGGTCCGGTTCCGGCGTGCCCGGCATCAGGATCCGGCCGCCATCCAGGCCCTCGAGCCAGTTGTGCCAGTGGCCGATGCCCAGGAATTCGAGACCCGCGCGGGACGCCGCATCGAGGGCGATCGGGAAATCGTTCTCCTGATGCAGCGACGCGATCGCCGGGGAGCCATGGGTGATGCCGATCCGGATCCGACCTGCTGGAACCGCGGCCGAAGCCGCAACAAGGGCCAGGCTCGGATCGGAAGTGGAATGCTTCTGGGACAGCGGCGACGCAACCAGCACCGCGTCGTGGCCAACCTCGGTGACGCCGACGTTCCTCAGGATGTGGACGCCGACAGGCGGATGCCGGGCGACGGGGCGGTTCCAGACGCAGTCGGGTCCGGAGATCGGGTCGTGGTTCCCCGGCAGGATGTAGGTGGGAACCCTGGACGACGCCAGGATCGCAAAGGCGTCCGCGACCAGGCGGTCCGCGACCTGGTTGTCCTCGAAGAGGTCGCCGGCGATGCACACGAAATCCACCTCGAGCCGGACGGCCTCGGACGCCATCCGGCGGAGCGTCTCCAGCCGTGCCTCGCGGAGACGGGCGCCATGACCGCCGAACTGGGTGAAGCGGGCACCCAGCTGCCAGTCGGCGGAATGGAGAAAACGGATCATCGGTGGTATCGCGGATTCGGCGGGTCGGAACGCCTTCATTGCAGCCGCCACGCGGGTGGGGAGGCAATCCCGGAGGCGCTCGACATGTTCCTGAACCAACGATTGGGAAGGGAGGGCCACGCAAAGCCGCAAAGCCGCTGAGGAGCGAGAAGGAGACCGCAGTTTCCAGCAGCGGAACAGGACACCCGAGGGGATCGCCCTTCGGTTCGGGATCCGACGCCCCGTTTGCCGTCATGGGACAATGTCGTGGGCTCGGTCCCCGCTCCGATCGAAACAATTCATCCTCCGGATGCCCTGTGCCGGCCCGCGGGCTTTGACCTGTGACGGAAGTATGGCGCAGTCTCCGTCCATGGTGCGCCAAGCCTGCTGCCTGTTCCTCTCGATCCAGTCCGTCTTCGTTCTCCTGGCGGGGCCCGTCGAGGATTTCGTGGACGGTGCCCAGAAGACACACGGCGAGGCTGGGGAACGCGCCGCGCGGTTCCTCGCCGAACACATGCCGGATGCGGACCGCTCCTCGTTGGGCACGGAGTTCCTCCGCGAGAACCTCGACCTGGCGTTCCAGGCGCGGACGAATTTCCCCTGGGCTGCGTCCGTGCCCGAGGACGTCTTCCTCAACGACGTCCTGCCGTATGCGGTCTTCGACGAGCCGCGGGATCCTTGGCGCGCGGAGATGTACGGCATCGCTTCGGAACTCGTGAAGGGCGCAACCAACGCGACGGATGCCGTCCAGTCGCTGAACCGCGGCCTCTTCAACCGGCTGCAGGTCCACTACAACACCGGCCGCAAGCGTCCGAACCAGTCCATGAAGGAGTCGAGGGCCTTGGGCAAGGCCACCTGCACCGGGCTGTCCATCTTGCTGGTGGAAGCGTGTCGCGCGGTCGGCATCCCGGCCCGGGCGGTCGGCACGCCCCTCTGGGCGAACGAGCGTGGCAACCACACCTGGGCCGAGGTCTGGGACGGCGGTTGGCATTTCACCGGCGCCGACGAATACGACGCCAACGGCCTCGACCGCGGATGGTTCGTCGGTGACGCCGCCCAGGCGAAGGCCGACGTGGCGCGCCATGCGATCTACGCGACCTCGTGGAAGCGCGAAGGCCTCTCGTTTCCCATGGTTTGGTCCCGCGGCGGCACCTCCGTGGCGGCGGTGAACGTCACCGGCCGCTATGCGAAGGCCGCGGCGGACGCGGACGCATTCGCCCGCCTTGGGGTGCGGCTCTGGGACCGCGAGGGCGGTTCGCGGATCTCCGCCAAGGTCTGCATCCTCGACGGCGTCCGCAGGGCGTGCGCGTTGTCAGAGACCAAGTCCGGCACCGCCGACCTCAACGACATGCCGCGTTTCAGCCTCAAGCCGGGCAGCCAGGGATGGCTGCGGTTCACGGTCGGTTCCGAGATCCGCGAGATGCCGTTCGGTCCGTTGGCGAAGGGCGATCCGACCGTCGATGCCCATTGGGAGAAGTTGACCCCGGCCTCGGCTTCGGTGGACGCGGTGCGGACGTGGCTGGACCTGCCGGCGGTGGAACGCAACGCCGACGCCGCCACCCCGGCTCGGGCGTTGTCGCGGGTCGAGGCGGAGCGGGTGTCCGCGATGCTCGTCGCCGAGTTCCGGGCCCGTTTCGTCGCGGAGCGGGAGTCGGAGATGCAGGCGAAGTCGATCGAGTTCGAAGGGAAGAAGCTTCGCTGGAAGGAGAAGGTCTTCGGCGAGACTCCGGCCACGGGACACAGCCTCTGGATCTCGATGCACGGCGGCGGCAACGCGCCGGCGCAGGTCAACGACCGGCAGTGGACCAACCAGATCGGCCTCTACGAGCCTGCGGAGGGGATCTACATCGCGCCCCGTGCACCGACCGACACCTGGAACCTCTGGCACGAGGGGCATATCGACCCGATGTTCCAGCGGTTGATCGACGACTTCGTGGCCTTGCGCGGCGTCGATCCGGACCGCGTTTACCTGATGGGTTATTCGGCCGGAGGAGACGGCGTCTGGCAGCTGGCGCCCCGCATGGCCGACCGCTTCGCCGCGGCCTCCATGATGGCCGGGCATCCGAACGAGGCGTCCCTGTTGGGACTTCGCAACCTCCCGTTCGCGATCTTCATGGGCGGCGACGACGCCGCGTACAACCGCAACCGGATCGCCGCGGAGAAGGGTGCGGAATTGGACCGCCTCGAGGCGGCGGACCCGGGCGGCTACGTGCATCGGGTACGCATCTACGAAGGCCTGGGCCATTGGATGCAGCGCAAAGACGCCGAGGCGGTTCCCTGGATGGCGGGATTCCGCCGGAATCCGTGGCCGAAGAAGGTGGTTTGGCAGCAGGACGACGTGGTCCACCACCGGTTCTACTGGCTCCGGGTTCCCGAGGCCTCGGCCATCGAGGAACGCGCCCTCATGACCGCCACCGTCGTCGGGCAGGAGATCCGACTCGATGGCAAGGTGCCGCCGGGAATCCAGCTCCGGCTTTCCGACGCGCTGCTGGACCTCGACAAGCCGGTGCGAGTCCTGGTCGCGGGCCGCGAGGTCTTCGATGGCCCTGTGCCGCGGCGGGCGAGCGTGGTTGTGGAAAGCCTCTCCGAACGACTGGACCCGTCAGCCGTGGCCACCGCCCTACTGGCGCTGCCGTGAAGGGGCGGATGGTTGAAACGTTTCAACGATGAAGGGTTGAAGCGATGAAGGGTGGGCGCTGCAGCCCACCTTGGCCCTTCAACCTTTCAACGGTTCAACCCCGCAACCTGCACTACCGCAGCTCGAGTTCCACGAGCGAAACCGCCTGACGGGGAAGGCGCATCCGCAGGACGACGTTCCGGCCGTCTTGCGAGACCCCGCTGGGCAGGGGCATTTCCGTCCGACGTCCAGTCTTCTCCAGATCCGCGTACTGGGCCCGGCTGGGCTTGGCCGGGGAACCCATCTTCAGCCACGCCGCATAGGCGTTGCCGTGGTCCTGGTCTATCCGGTGATGGCTCCGCAGGACCGGATGACTTCCCGGTTCGACGCCGGTCCAGGTGACAACCACCTCGGCGTCGGCACCCGGCAGGTCGTCGTCATGGTAGTGCCACAACAGGGCGTGGAGGCGGTTGCCATCCCGGGAGGCCAATGCGGACACGTCGGGTTTGTCCCGGACGCCTTCACGGAGAATGCGATCCAACGGCACCGCCGCACTGCTCTCGACGGGCAAACGGGAGCCGTCCATCCGCGAGAACAGACGGAACGTGTTCAGCACCGGCTTGTCGATGCCGCCGCTGGCGAGGGATCGGAAACCGGCGAAGAGCGGCTGGTCCTCGAACTCGAAGGCCCAGGTCAATGCCCCCTCCAGGTTCACGCTGTGCCGTTCCGCGAGGTCGAGCTTCCGGGGGAAGCTGGCCGCAGTGTAGCTTGAGTACATGGTGCCATTCCGGTAGGCGAGCTGCGGTCCTTGGCATGCGGCACAGCCTTCGGGATCCGATTCACCGATGACGATTGGCTTCGAGCGGACCTCCAGGAACGAGGCGATCACAGCAAACGCCCGGTCGATGTCGCGGAGGTGGTTCGCGAGTCCCATGCGGACGTGGCCGTTGGTGGTGACCGGCGCCCCTTTCGCATGGAACGAGAGGAAGTCCAACGGGGTGCCGACGCGGCCCGTGGCGAAGTTGGTGCCACGTAGGCTGTGTTCGAGGAACTCCGCCAGGAATGTCCCTCCCGGCCCGCCGGCGACGTCCGGTCCTCCGACCCGAGCCGATGGCAGGGCGCGCCGGACACCGTTCACCGCGTGGTCATGCAGACGGAGGAACTCCTCACGCGTGCCGCGCCAGTAACCGATGTTCGGCTCGTTCCAGGTCTCCCAGTACCATTTCTCGACCTCGCGGGCCCCGTTCCTGGACACGCAGTGGCGGGCCCACTGGTACACCAACTCCTCCCAACGGCCGTAGTCCTTCGGCGGGAACGCCCAGCCGGTGTAGATCTCCTCGTACTTCGCGCCGGGCTTCCAATGGTGGCGGTACGGGTGCGGCCGAACCGACAACGCCTCCGGCATGAACCCGATCTGGACGTACGGCCTCACCCCGCGCCGCAGGCCGGCTTCCAGGATGCCATCCACGATCGACCAGTCGTAGATCGGACGCCCTTGGCCGTCCTCGCCGTACGCACCGGTCGACCCCCACTTCAACGCCGGAGTCCCGTCGCCGCTGGTCAGCAGGTTGTGGGTCCGGAAAAAGACCTCCTTCGGCCGCAGTTGCCCGAGTTCACCCAGCAGTTTCCGTCCATTCGGCGCGGTCGAGTAGTTGGGCTCGTCGGCCCCGAAGAACCTCCAGATCGGCTTCAGGGCGCCAGTCGGACGGTCGACGGCGATCCGGATCTCCACCGGGAAGGTTCCCTCCGCCCGGACCACCGGGCGCGGAGAAAGGGCGGTGGTGCCAAGCATGACGGCGACGCACCAGGAAAGTCGGGAACGGGGCATGCGGCGCGGATCAAACGGGTTTCGGTCGCCTCCGGGCAATGGCGCAGTGCCGTTCCAATGTCGACGAATCCAATGAAGGTCGGTCGTTTGCGTCTCGGCTGGATCCGGTCTGAGGATTGGCGGAACACCGTTCGCAGAAACGCGAAGGCATCAGCGGCAAGCCGGGTCCGAAGGCAGGGGGCCATCCGCGCCGAGCACGCGGTTCGGACATGGCAAGCCTAGCGGGCAACGTCCCAATTCCTTGGGGCCTGATACCTCGGCAGAGGGGAAGAACCGGCCCGCGTCAGCGGCTGGCCCGCGTCAGGGTGACCAGCTCGCCGAGGCGCTTGTTGTCGTTCCGGATCCGGCCCGTGAGCGTCCGGCCGAGGCTCAGCAGCAGCGGCGTCGCCAGGTCCGGATGCTTCGCGCAGAGTTCGTCGAACCGCGCCGACGAGATCCGGAGGAGCGTCGAGTCCACGTTGGCGATCACGTCGGCCGAACGCGGTCCGTCGTCGAACAGGGTGATCTCACCGAAGACGTCGCCGGGTTGGAAGGTGGCGAGCGTGGTCTCGCGTCCGGCGCTGAGCAGGCGCGCCCGCAGCTCGCCCTCGAGCACCGCGTACATCGCGTCCCCGGGGCCGCCCTGTTTCACGACCTCCTTGAACGACGTCACCTTCACGACCTCCATGAGCTGCGCGAAACGACCCAGCTGGGTGTCGTTCATCGCGGCGAAGATCTTCACCCGACGCAACGATCCGGGCCGGATGCCCGGCACCAGTTGGGTTGCCGCGGACGGATCGGCGGAACCCGCCGTCTCCGGCTCGGAGGCGCCGAACAATGCCTGGAGCTCGGGAACGTCGCAGGCGCGGGTCCAGGCCTGGCTGGACTCGCTGAAGATCCACGTCGAACGCAGGACGCGTTCGTCGCCCACCCAGTCGACGAGCACCGGGAGTTCGACGGGGCCGTAGACGACGTCGTCCGCGGCCCAGACGCGGAAGCCGGTGGACGGGGAGGTGGAGGGATCGTTCTCGTTGGACATGGGTTCGGGGAAGGGGATCAGGCGAGAGGTGAGAATTCCCGGTGCCAGCCGGTGGACTGCTCGTAGGCGTGGGCGATGCGGAACAGCGTGGATTCGCCGAACGGCTTGCCGAGCAGCTGGAGGCCGATGGGCAGCTTCGGCGACGCGGTGAAACCGCACGGGATGCTGATGCCGCAGATGCCGGCGAGGTTGCACGAGATGGTGAACACGTCGCAGAGGTACATCTGCAGCGGGTCATCCGACTTCTCGCCCACCTTGAACGCGGCAGACGGGGTCGTCGGGGTGACGATGACGTCCACCTGTTCGAAGGCCTTGAGGAAGTCGTTCCGGATCAGGGTGCGCACCTTCTGGGCGCGGATGTAATAGGCGTCGTAGTAGCCGCTGCTGAGCACGTAGGTGCCGAGCATGATGCGCCGCTTCACCTCCGGGCCGAAGCCGTCGCCGCGGGTCCGGCTGTTCAGCTCGAACGGATCCGCGCCGTCCACCCGGGCCCCGTAGCGGATGCCGTCGAAGCGGGCGAGGTTCGCCGAGGCTTCAGCCGGCGCGATGATGTAGTAGGTCGCCGCGGCGTACTCGGTGTGGGGCAGGGAGACCTCCACGATCTCGGCCCCGAGCTTCCGCAGTTGCTCCACCGCCTGGCGGACCGAGGCGTCCACCTCGGGATCGAGCCCGCCGATCATGTACTCCTTCGGCAGCCCGATGCGGAGGCCCTTCAGGTCCCCGCCGAAATCCGCGCGGTAGTCGACCACCGGCTCCCGCATCGAGGTCGAGTCCATCGGGTCGTGCCCGCTCAGCACCTGGGTCACCAGGGCCGCGTCGGTGACGTCCTTGGTGAACGGTCCGATCTGGTCGAGGGAACTGGCGAAGGCGGTCAGGCCGAAGCGCGAGACGCGGCCGTAGGTCGGCTTCACGCCCACGCATCCGCAGAGCGCGGCGGGCTGGCGGATGGAGCCGCCCGTGTCCGAGCCGATCGTCGCGAAGGCCTCGTGCGCGGCCACCGCCGCGGCGCAACCGCCGGACGATCCGCCCGGGATCCGCGTGGTGTCCCATGGGTTCAACGTCGTGAAGAACGCCGAGTTCTCGGTCGAACTGCCCATTGCGAACTCGTCCATGTTCAGCCGTCCGAAGACGACCGCGCCGGCCTCCTTCAGCTTGGTCACCACGGTGGCGTCGTAGGGCGAGATGAAGTTGCCCAGGATCTTCGACGCGCAGTTGAGGGGCTGACCCTTGTGCGCCAACACGTCCTTCAGGGCGATCGGCACGCCCAGCAGCGGCTTTGCGGCGAGAGTGGCTCCGCCGCGGACCAACGCGTCGGCCGCGTCCGCCTGCGCCAAGGCGTCGGCCTCGTCGTAGCTCAGGAACGCCTTCACCTGTCCGTCCACGCGGCGGATCTGGTCCAGGCAGGCCAAGGTCGCCTCACGGGACGTGCATTCCCGCTTCTCGATGCGGGCGGTGAGCTCGGAAATGGTCAGTCGGTGCAACATCGCAGGGCGGGAATGGAACAGCGAAACCGTCGTCCGGGCGAAGTGTTTTTCCAAGGACCCTTCCACGCCCTTCGGTCCTTCTCATTGGCGGTTGCCCAGCCGGTCTCCCGGACGGATCCTGCCCCGGTTCCCAATGCATCCGGCTCGCAACCCATGGCTTCTCCGCCTCGCCATCTCGATGGCGTGGTTTGGCGCGGTCTTGGGCTTCGGCGCAGAGCCGGCGTTGGAACGGCGGATTGGGGACGCCTGGAGCGATTCCTCCAATCCCACCGTCCGGATCTTCGGCGGCACCCGGCTAGACCTCTGGTCGCTGCGCCCGGTTTCCACGAATCCGCCTCCGGGTCATCCTGTCGCCGGTGAGCGCAATCCCATCGACCGATTCATCCGTGAGCGCCTCGCCAGTTCGGGGCTGGAACCTTCCCCAGAAGCCGGACGCCGCACCCTTCTACGCCGGCTCAGCCTCGACCTGACCGGTCTGCCGCCCACACCCGCGGAGATGGAGGCGTTCCTCGCCGATACGTCCGAGGACGCCTACCAACGTCAGGTGGAACGGCTGCTGGCCTCCCCACGCCACGGGGAACATCAGGCGAGGCTGTGGTTGGACGTGGTGCGGTACAGCGACAGCAACGGCTTCGACTGGGATGAGTTCCGTCCGCGTGCGTGGCGGTTCCGCGACTACGTGGTCCGAAGCTTCAACCGCGACCTGCCGTTCGGCCGCTTCATCCGCGAGCAGCTGGCCGGCGACGAACTGGTGGAGGGACTTCCGTCGAACGCCGACGAACAGGATGCCTGGATCGCCACGGGTTACCTCCGCATGGGACCGCACGACAACGCGGCGTCCCTCTTCAACGAACAGGATCGGAGCCGGGCCGAACTGATGGCGGACCTGGTCGAGACCACCGGCAGCGCCTTCCTGGGGCTGACCTTCTCGTGCTGCCGCTGCCACGACCACAAGTTCGACCCGCTCTCCCAGGCCGACCACTACCGCATGCGGGCCTTCTTCGAAGGGGTCCGCTTCGCCGATGACCGTCCCTTGGACCTCGAGCCGGCGCACCGTCGGATCGAGCAGGAGCAACAGGAGATCGACCGCCGCATCGACGATCTGGAACGCCAACGCAATGGCGTCATGGAACCCGTTCGCCAACGCCTCGTCGCAGCGAGTCTCCGGAAGCTTCCGGCCGAGGAGCAGGCGGAGTGGCAACGCTGGAAGACCGACCCGAAGTCGGTGCCCAAGGAACGAGCCGAGGCGTTGCGCAAACGGATCGAGCCCGGCGACAAGGCATTGAGGTCGGGCTTGGAGCCCTGGGCCGTCGCCTTGGTGGATTCGATCGACGCCCGCATCCGCTCACTGCGCACGGTTCGTCCCGTGCCGGAATCGGGCCTCCTGATGACCGACGCGCCCGAGCAACCGCGCGTGACACGCATTCTGTTCCAGGGAAACCACCGATCGGAGCGGGAGCCAGTCGCACCCGGATTCATCTCCGCCTTGGATCCGAACCCGGCTCCGGCCAGCCGTCCGAGCAATCCGAAGACACTGGGACGTCGGCTCGCGCTCGCAGACTGGATCGCCTCACCGACGAACCCGCTCACCGCCCGCGTGTTCGTGAACCGGATCTGGCAGCAGCATTTCGGTACGGGACTGGTCGCCTCCGCCAACGACTTCGGCCTCGCCGGCACGCGACCCAGCCATCCGGAATTGCTCGACTGGTTGGCCTCGGAGTTCGTGAGGTCCGGCGGTTCCGCGAAGGCCCTGCACCGGTTGATCGTGAACAGCGCGACCTATCGTCAGTCCTCGCGCGTCCGCCCCGAGGAAACCCGTATCGATCCCGGCAACCGGCTGCTTTCTCGTTGGAACCCGCGGAGGCTTTCGGCGGAGCAGCTGAGGGACTCCATCCTCGCCGTCTCCGGTCAACTCCGGACCACTCCGGGCGGACCACCGGTGTGGCCCGAACTGCCGGCGGAGATCCTCCAGGCCAATCCCGCCTTCCTCGACGACAACGAGACCCGGACCAAGGGCTGGTATCCGTCGCCGAAGTCGGAGCAGGGAGTGCGGAGCCTGTTCCTCGTCCAGAAGCGGACGGTCCGCGTGCCGTTCCTCGAGACCTTCGATCTCCCGGAGAATTCGACCTCCTGCGCCCGCCGCGACGAGTCGACTGTCGCTCCCCAAGCGCTGACGCTGCTGAACTCGCCGTTCATCCAGGAAGCGTCGAAGGCCTTGGCGGCCTCGGTGTCTGAGACGGTTCCTGGAACGGAGGAAGCCCGGGTTCGGGAACTTTTCCGGCGGACGCTATTGAGACAACCGGACAGTACGGAGCTGTTGGCTGCGCTGCGCTTGGCGAAGAATCGCAGCGAAGCGGAACTGGCCCGGGCGCTGTTGAACCTCAATGAGTTCGTCTACATCGACTGAGATCGGGATTTGTCTTTCGTCCGTGGTCCGATGATCGGAGGTGTGGCGAAGAAGGAGGTCCACGACCCCGGAATGCGCGCGAGCGTCATGGAGTGCCCGAGTCCGCTCGCGCATTCTTTGGAGTCACGGATTTGCACGGAAAGCCACGGATGGGCGAGCCAGGTCGGGATTCCCACCCAAAGCCATTCGCGATGGGGCGGCGCGCCGAAGCTGGGTTCGAGACTCGGATCCGGAAACCCACATGATGAGGCGTAAGGCTTCGGCCGGGAAACACTCATCCCACCTGGCGCCGTCTGCGGCGAGCTCCGTTCCTTCCTGAAGTGGTGCCAAGGCGCAGCGCTTTTCCTGATTGTAACCGCAGCGTGCTGCGAACCTTTGAGACATCCCTGAACCTTGGCCGAAGGCCGTTGGGCGCCGCTGCGCCTTCACGGATCCCTCTCCGGCAAACATGGACACCCTCACTCCCGAATCCGGCACTGCCGCTCCTTCAACGGGCTTCCGATTCCGACTCCTCGGTCGGTGGTGTCCGTCCTTGTTCGTCGCCTTCGGTCTTGGAGCCGGGACGCCGGCCTTCGGGGCCGAGGCACCCGATCTGATCGTCCACAACGCAGTCGTCCTCACCGTCGATCCGGCTCGGCCGACAGCCAGTGCGTTCAGTGTTCGTCGGGGACGTTTCACCCAAGTCGGTTCGGACGCCGAGGTGTTGAAGGATCGTGGAGCCACGACCCGCGTGCTGGATTTGGAAGGGCGAACCGTGGTTCCGGGCTTCAACGACTCCCATCTGCATCCGCGACCCGAGTTCCCGGAGGATTCCATCCATGGCGAAGTCGATCTGGATCCGGAGCGGGTGCCTGATCGGGACCGGCTTCTGGCGGTCCTGAGATCCAAGGCGACCGCGACGCCGGCCGGTTCGTGGATCCGGGGATTCAACTACCAGGACACCCGGTTGGGAGGGCATCCGACCCGGGAACTGCTGGATCGGGTCTCCACCAACCATCCCATCCTGCTGCGGCACTCCAGCGGGCATGTTTGGGCCGTGAACAGCGTCGTGCTGAAGGCGGCCCGCATCAGCCGGCAGACACCGGATCCGAAGGGGGGCGCCTTCGGACGGAACGGGGAAGGGGAGCCGGATGGGGTCCTCCGCGAACCTCCGGCCCTTCGACTCGTCGAGGCGGCCGGACCGAAGACGACGGAACCCTCTTGGGAGGAGTTGGTGGAGGCCTATGGCCGTTGTTTCGATCGGTTCCTCGCCGAAGGGATCACCAGCGTACAGGACGCGGCCGGAACGCCGAAGGCACTACGGGTCTATCAGGAGCTTTCCCGACGCGGACGCGGTTGCCGTATCGGAGTGCTGATGCAGGCCTCCTACCTCGATGTCGTCGAGGCGGCGGGCATGGAATCCGGGTTCGGCGACGAATGGGTGCGGCTCGGAGGGATCAAGATCGTCCACGGCAACTCATTGTCCGGCCGGACCTGTTGGGTTTCGGAACCCTACGACCGCGTGAACCCGGCCACGGGCTTCCGCGACGACTACGGTATCCCGCCAGCCCGAACCCAGGAGGAATTGGACGCCTTGGTGCTCCGGGTCCACAAGGCGGGCCTCCAACCGGCGATCCATGCAAATGGGGATCGGGAAATCGCCATGGTCCTGGATGCGTTCGAAAGCGCGCTGCAGAAGCATCCGAAGGCCGATCCGCGATTCCGGATCGAGCATGCCAGCATCTGTCCCGGGCCCCTCCTGAGACGGGCGAAGGACCTTGGGGTGGTGCTGGCCCTCCATTCCTACGTCTACGAACACGGCGACAAGATGGAGGAGTATGGATCCCGGCGTTGGGAGTACATGCATCCGAACCGCAGCGCCGAGGAACTCGGCATCGTGGTGTCCGGCAATTCGGATTGGCCGGTGAGCGCCTGCAAGCCGATGCGGCGCGTGCAAAGCCTGGTGACACGCACCAGCGTGGGCGGCCGGGTGTACGGGGCATCCCAGAAGATCCCGGTCGAGACCGCGCTGCGCGAATACACCTGGGGTTCCGCGTTCGCCGAGAGGATGGAGGCGTTAAAGGGGACCATCACGGAAGGCCGTGTCGCCGACTTCGTGGTTCTGTCGAGGGATCCGAGGACGTCCGAGCCCCTGCGGATCGCTGAGATCCAGGTCGAGTCCACCTACGTGGGAGGATCTCAGCGATACCCGGCCACGCGACGGTGAAGTCCCTGCCGACGGTGGCGCGGGCGGTCCGCTCCGGGCGTTCGTTGGCATCTCCAACTGCGGATCGGGAGGCCGCCGGGCCATGCCGGCCGCTCCAAAATCGACTGCAAAACCCCTTTACGCACTGTCGGCAGCGAATAACCTGCTGGGCCTGTTTCGCATGGACAAAGCACGTCGTCTCATCATCGCCGGCAACTGGAAGAGCAACAAGACCAACACCGAGGCCGTGGCCTTGGTGACGGATCTCATCCGGGATCTCTCGACCGTGAAGGAAGTGGACGTGGTGGTGTGCCCTGCGTTCACCGCCATCTCGGACGTATCGCGTCTCGTTCTCGAATCCAACATCCGGTTGGGCGCCCAGAACCTGAGCGACGCCGGCTACGGCGCCTTCACCGGCGAGATCGCCCCGGGAATGCTCCGGGAACTCTCGGTCCGCTATGTCGTCCTCGGCCACAGCGAGCGTCGCCAGTACCAGAACGAATCCGATGCCCTGGTGGCCAAGAAGGCGGCCAACGCGCATGCGAACAACCTCATCCCGATCGTCTGTGTGGGTGAGACGTTGGCCGAGCGCGAAGCCGGGATCACCGAGCGGGTCGTCGAGACCCAGGTGCGCGGCAGCCTGGCCGGGCTCACCGCGGAGCAGGTGGAGGCGACGGTGTTGGCCTACGAGCCGGTCTGGGCCATCGGCACCGGCAAGACCGCGTCCAGCGCGCAGGCGCAGGAGGTCCACGCGTTCATCCGCAAGGTGCTCGCCTCGATGCATGGCGAGGCCGTGGCCAAGCGCGTGCGCATCCAGTACGGCGGCAGCGTGAAGGGCTCGAACGCCCGGGAACTGCTGGGCCAGCCCGACATCGACGGCGCCCTCGTCGGCGGCGCCTCCCTCGAGGCCAAGAACTTCGTCGAGATCATCCGCAACGCCATCTGAGGCGTCTTCCGGCCACCTCGCATCCGGCAAACCGCCAATCCTTTCGAACCAATCCTTTCGACATTATGGGAATCGTCATCGGTCTACTGAGCTTCGTCCTCGTCATCACCTGCCTCCTGCTCGCGCTGCTTGTCCTGATCCAGCTTCCGAAGAAGGAGGCCGGGTTCGGCATGGCCTTCGGAGCGGGCGCTGTGGACACCCTTCTGGGTGCCGGCGGCGGCAACGCCCTGACCAAGATCACCAAGTGGGTGGGTGGGATCTTCCTGGGTCTGTGCATCCTCCTGTCGTTCCTGAACAGCCGGGCCAACAGCGCCGCGGCTGGAACCAAGAGCGTGCGCGACGCCGCGGCCAAGGCGGCCGCCGCCACGCCGGCGGCGCCGGTGACGCTCGGCGCGGGCGCCTCGAACACGGCCGCCCCGGCGCTGACCCTGCCCGCCACTCCCGCCACCAACCTCCCGGCGGCCAAGTGACGGTCCGGTGAGCCCCGGCGGAGACATCCGAAAGACCCCCGAGCCAGTGCCGGGGGTCTTTTTTCTTTCCACACCGCCTCCCGCTCCGGTCCGTGTCCGCGTCGCCTTCCTGCTTCTCCTCCTCGGGTTGCTCCACGTGGCCTGCGGTCCACGGCACCGGGCCGACCTCGTCGTCCACAACGGTCCCGAGCCGGAGACGATCGATCCCCAGATCCTCACCGGACAGGCCGACGGCCGGATCGCCGGGGCATTGTTCGAGGGGCTGACCCGGTTCAATCCCTTGGACGGCCGAGCGATTCCGGGTCTTGCGGAAAGTTGGGTGATTTCCCCGGACGGACGACGCTACCGATTCCGGCTCCGACAGGGACTCGCCTGGTCCACCGGGGAACCGATCACCGCCGAGGATTTCGTCTGGTCGTGGCGGAGGGCCGTGATGCCGGCGACCGCCGCGGACTATTCGGCCCAGTTCTTCCACCTGGAAAGCGGTGAGGCCATCGTCACCGGCCGGGAGAAGGACGTCACCCGGCTCGGCGTCGGTGCCCTGGATTCGAGCACGTTGGAAGTCCGACTGGTGAATCCCGCGCCGTTCTTCCTGGAGTTGGCCGCATCCCGGATCTTCGCGCCGATCCCACGGCATCTGGTGGAGCGCTTGGGCGACCAATGGATCCGGGCCGAACCGCTTTCGTGCAGCGGGCCCTATCAGCTGATGCAGTGGCGGGTGAACGACCGGTTCCGGTTGCGCCGCAATCCGCGGTATTGGGACGCCGCCTCGGTGGCCACGGAACGCATCGACATGCTCAGCGGAGACAACGCCGGGACGGCGCTCAACCTCTTCCTGCGCGGGGACGTCGACCTCATCATCGACCGGAAGATCATCCCCGGCGAACTGGGGCCGGATCTGGCCCAGCGGGCCGACTTCCACCGCTTCGACTTCCTCGGCTGCGACTTCATCCGGTTCAACACGGGGCGCAAGCCGTTCGACGATCCGCGGGTGCGGAAGGCGTTCGCCCTCGCCCTCGATCGGCCGGCCATGACCCGGCGGATCACGCGGTTGGGCGAGCGCCCCACCGGCGCGATCACGCCACGCGGGGCGGGTGGCTACGAGCCGCCGGAGGGATTGGGTCTCGATGTGGCCCAGGCTCGGCGGTTGCTCGGCGAGGCCGGGTATCCGGAGGGCAGGGGATTCCCGCGGGTCGAATACACCTACAACGTCGGGACCCGCCTCTACGAACAGGTCGGCATCGAGATCCAGGCGCAGCTGCTCGCGCACCTCGGCGTACGGATCCAGCTCCGTCCGTTGGAGTGGAAGACCTACCTCACCGAGATGTCCCGTCAGAACTACGACTTCATCCGGGGCTCGTGGATCGGCGACTACAACGATCCGCTGACCTTCCTCGACTGCTTCCTCGCCGACAGCGGCAACAACCGGACTGGATGGCGCCAACCCCGCTACGACGCGCTGCTGCGTTCGGCGGGATCCGCCGCGGACTCGGCATCACGGTTGGCCCTGCTGCGTCAGGCGGAGGTGCTGCTCGTCGAGGAGGAGGTGCCGGTGACGGGACTCTATTCCTATGTCGGGCTGTGCGCCTACCGGCCGGATCGGCTGGAAGGATTCCACGCCAACCTGATCGACGAGCATCCCCTGTGGAGCCTCCGGAGGCTTGCGCCACGATGAACGGGATCCTCCAGCGCCTGGCCCTGGTGCCGTTGATCGCCTGGCTGGTGGCGACCGGCGGATTCTTCCTGCTGCGCCTGGCCCCGGGCGGACCGTTCGACCGCGACCGCGCGCCGGCGTCGGCCGAAGTCGAGGCGGCGCTCCGGGCGAAGTACCACCTGGACGAACCGCTCCACCGGCAGTACCTGCGCTGTCTGGGTGGATGGGTCGTCGGCGACTTCGGTCCGTCGTTGAAGTACCGGAACCACACGGTGAACGACATCCTCGCGCAATCGCTGCCGGTATCGGCCGTCCTCGGCCTGCTCGCGGGCGGTGTGGCTTTCGGAATCGGGATCCCCGTGGGCGCTTGGGGGGCGCTCCGCAGGGGGCTGTGGCCGGACCGCCTCGCCTCGATGTTGGCCGTCGTCGGCATCTGCATCCCGTCGTTCATCCTCGGCCCGGTCCTGGTGTTGGTCTTCGGACTGCAGTTGGCCTGGCTGCCGCCGGCGCTGTGGGGCTCCTGGGAAAATTGCATCCTGCCTGTGCTCGCGTTGGGACTCTACTTCGCGGCACGTGTCTCGCGGTTGACCCGGGAAGGGATGACGGACGTACTCCGGAGTCCGTTCGTCCGCACCGCCCGGGCCAAGGGGCTTTCGCCCGGGGCGATCGTGCGGCGCCATGCCCTGCGCGGTTCATTGCTGCCGGTCGCCGCCTACGCCGGCCCGATGCTCGCCGATCTCCTGACGGGCTCGTTCATCGTGGAGAACCTCTTCCAGATCCCGGGCACCGGCGTGTTTTTCGTGAACAGCTTCCTGAACCGGGACTATCCCATGATGATCGCCCTGGCGGTCCTCTACTCGGTGCTGCTCCAAGGACTCAACCTCGCCTCGGACCTCGCGTTGCGCAGCCTCGATCCCCGCGTGCGCCATGCTTGAACAGGTCCTCCAACTCCTGATCACCGGGACGCGTCCCTTCCGCGGGGACCGCACCACCGCGGTGGCGTGCGGGCTCCTTCTGTCCGCACTCCTATTCGCGATGGTCTTCCCGGCGTTCTCGCCGTTCGCTCCCGACGCGACGGACGCCGAGGTGTTCTCCCCGCCGAGTCCGAGGCATCCGCTGGGTTCGGATCTGCATGGGCGCGACCTGTTGGTCCGGATCGCCGTGGCGACGCGCATCTCGATCCTGGTGGGCGCGGCGGGTGCGGCGGTCAGCCTCGGCATCGGTGTCGGCTGGGGCCTGGTCGCCGGCTATCTCGGAGGGAAGGTCGACGCCGGGATGATGCGGATCGTGGACCTGCTCTACGCGCTGCCCTCGGTGGTGCTGGTCCTTCTCGTCCTGAACTTCTTCGAGTCCGCCGTGGCCTCGCGGCTCCAACGTGTGTTCCCGGATTCGCCCGACCAGGCGCGGTTGCTCCTGCTGGTCCTGTGCCTCGGCGGCATTTCGTGGCTGACCATGGCGCGGATCGTTCGAGGCCAGGTGCTGAGCCTCAAGGAACGGCCCTTCATCCTCGCCAGCCGGGCCCTCGGCGCCGGCGCCGGAAGGATCCTGTTCCTTCACCTCCTGCCCAACTTGTCGGGCATCATCCTCGTCTACCTCACCCTCACGGTTCCCGCGGTGATGCTCCAGGAGTCGTTCCTGAGCGTGCTGGGACTCGGCATCCGGCCGCCGCAGGCCAGTTTGGGGACGTTGATCGCAGACGGGGCCTCGCAGCTGAATCCGGTGCGGATGCGACTGTGGCTGCTGGTGTTTCCGGCCGGGGCGCTCGCCGGGATCCTGTGGGCGCTTGGGCGTGTGGGCGACGCGCTTCGGGAGGCGCTCGAACCGAGGGACCGGGATGTCTGAATCCGGCGTCGTTGACTTCCGCGAGTCGGGCTTGGTTCCCTCGTCGCCTCTGATGGACCCATCCCCGGCATGCCCGATCTGCGCTGGCACCGACTCCGAGCGCGTCGACAGTCTGAGCCCGGCGGAACTCGTCCAGCTCCACGAGCACATGGGTGTCCGTCTGACGGCGGCGGCCTGCGAGTCGTTCCGTGGGGCGGGGAAGGTACATCACCTTCGCTGCCGTGCGTGCGGTTTCCAGTTCTTCGATCCCGTGCTTCCCGGGAACGCGGCCTTCTACCGGGACCTGCAGGACCAGTTGGAATGCTACTATCCGGACGACAGCCCGTCGTTCTTCCTGGCGTTAGATCTCGCGAAGCGGACCGGCGCACGGACGGTGATGGATCTCGGATGCGGCGCGGGCCGATTCCTGGACCGGGCGCGGGAAGCGGGCCTCCAGACCCACGGACTCGACCTCAACGACCAGGCCGTGGCCGCCGCCCGGGCCCGCGGACACGACGTGATGTCCGGAACCGCCGAGGCGTTTGCGGCATCGCAGCCGACCAGCCGCTTCGACCTGGTCACCGCATTCGAAGTGCTCGAGCACCTGGCCGATCCCGCGGCATTCCTGCGCGATGCGGCTCGCCTGGTCCGCCCGGGCGGACACCTGGCGATCGCGGTGCCCAACGACGAGGGCATCTACCGGTGGTTCCAGCTGGAGCCGCGTCAATGGCCGCCCCACCACCTGAGCCGCTGGCGTCGGAGCGACCTCCGCCTTCTGGGCGAACGGGCTGGGCTCGAGGTGGTGACGCTGTGCGCCGACGCCCTTCGGGGAGTCCAGATCGGCGGCACCCTGAGGACCCAGGGTGAATTGGAGCAACGCATCGGCCGCCGCTCCTCTCCGCCGGGTCGCCTCTGGCCCGCCTTGGCGACCTTCCTCTACCGGGCCGGCCTGTGCCGGCTCTACCTGCAGCTTGGAAACAGCCTCCATGCCCACTACCGAAAGCCCGAAGCCTGACGCCGGGGCGCCCGCGGGGTTGGCGCTGTCCGAGATCCTCAACGCCGACGGCTACCTGGACCGTCGGCTGAATCCGCCGTTGTCGGACCTCGACCACCTCATCTTCGAGGACCTGCTTCGCGTCATCCGGCGCTTCGCCGCCTCGGCGCGCGGACGCCTGCTCGACTATGGCAGCGGAGGTTCCCCCTACCGGGCACTCTTTCCCGAAGTGACCTGCTACGAGGCGGCGGACATCACGCCCGGACCGCGGGTGACGCTGCCGTTGGCGTCGGACGGTTCGGTGCCGGCGGGAGACGCGACCTTCGATGTCGTTCTTTCCACCCAGGTCCTGGAACACGTCCCGGACCCGCACCGCTACCTGTGCGAGGCGTTCCGGGTGTTGCGTCCCGGCGGCACGATGCTGGTGACCACCCACGGGCTCTACATCGAGCACGGGTGCCCGTTCGATTTCCACCGCTGGACCGCGGTCGGCTTGGCCGCGGCGGCGGTTCGGGCCGGATTCGAGGTGACGCGGGCCTCCAAGTTGGTGGCCGGGCCGCGCGGCTCGATCCATCTGTTGCACTACCTCGTCGCCGAACTCCAGCAACCGGACCGTCCTTGGGTCCACCGGCTGCTTGCGGTGATCCGGAACCTTTACCGGATTCTGGCCCAGCCGCTTCTCAACTGGATCGGCGGTGCGTTCCGCAACATGTCCGAGGTTCCCGCCGAACACCGCACGCCGGTCTTCACCGGGGTGATGGTGGAGCTGCGGAAACCGGTTGTCCCCGGCGTCGCTTCCAGTCCATGAGCCGGCGGATCGCGCCGAAGGACAGCCAGTCGGTCGGAAACGGCCTGCCGGTGAGGGGCCGCTTGTCGAGTCTGGGCAGATGGGCGATGCGGCCTTGGAACTCGGCCATCGCTTCCCGGTAACGGTGAGCGGCGTGGCCGGCGACCACTTCCGCGGAACGTGCCCGCAGCTTCCGGATCGATCCGCCATCCCGGGAAAGTTGGACCAGCCTCGAGGCCAGCGTTGCCATGTCCCCGGCCGGATAGACCAACGTCGGATCGACCTGTGCCGAGTACTGGTCGCCGCCGCTGCCGATCCCTGGATGAATCGGCACCACGCCGCAGGTCATCGCCTCCAGGAGCGCGATCGGCGTCCCTTCGTAGTCGCTGACGAAGAACAGCGCGTCCCACGAGGAGAGCGTTTCCCAGTACTCCCGGCCGGACTTCCGGCCATGGAAGACGAACCGGCTGGAATCGGTGAGGCGTTCCTGAAGCCATCCGCGTTTGGGTCCGTCGCCGAGGAACTCCATCCGGAATCGGATCCCCGAGCGGCCGAGCTGTTCCACAAGTTCCGGGATGCGGTCCACGCGCTTCTGTTCGAAGTCGAGACGGCCGCAGTAGCCGATCACCATCGGATCGCCAACATTCCGATCGGAGGAGGGCAGGGGAAACGGCGGGTCCACGGGGTAATGCACACGGTGGATCCGTTCCGGGGCGATGTCGGAACGCGCGTCGCGGACGCGCTGGACCAGGCGGTCGTTGACGCAGGCGAATCCATCCGCCCACCAGGCACGCGTGGCCAACTGCGCCTCGAGGCCCGGCGTGTCACTGTGGAGGAAGAGCACGCGGGCCGCGGAAGATCCGGCGAGGTCGTCGAAATAGGGCCAACCCCAGACGGTGTGCCACACCACCAGCTGCGGATCGAATCCGGCGATGCCTTCGCAAAACCGCCGACGCGCCGTGCGGATGGTGAGCGCATTGGAGAAGTCGAGGAACCGGGCGTGGTCCCACCCGGGATGAGGCGGCTCCCAGAACACGCAGAAGCGCGAATCTAGACCGTGGGCGGCGTCGTTCCGATGATGGTCGCGGACGACGGACTCGACGCCGCCGAGTCCCGCGAACTGGGTGCAGAGATTGAGGACCCGAAGCGGACCGGCGGCCGCTTCATGGGACTTGGGACTGGGCGCCGACATGGATGGCGTCAGTCGATCCGGATCCAGACACGACCGTCTTCGGTTCGTGTGGGGTAGGTTCGGACCGGCTTCTCGGGACGGGGTTGGCAGGCGCCATCGCGGACGTCAAAGCCCCAGCCGTGGAGCGGACAATGCAGCGTCGTCCCGTCGAGGAAGCCGGCACCCAGCGCTCCGCCGCGGTGGGGGCAGGCGTCGTCCACCGCGAAGAAGCCCTCCGGGGTGTGCGCCAGCGCAATGCGGCGGCCGTTGATCTCCACCGTGCGGCAACTTCCGGGCGACAGGCTTGAGGCCTCGGCTGCATCCCACCACGAATTCATGGGCCAAGGAAGCCAGCCCGGACCACCTGCTGGCAAGAGCGGCGCCAACAGGTGGACTTCCGACCCGCTGGATCCGGGTTGCCGCTTGGCTTGCCGCGGTTCGACCGTATCCTTTCCCGCGTCACCACTGCGTCCTCGGCACCGTGCCGCCACGCAGCGTGCCTCCAGCCCGACATGCTCCGATCCATACTCATCGCCGCGGCGTTGCTGACACCCTTTGCGGTCCGTGCCCAGAACGGGGACAAGGCCGGGGAAACCCAATCGGAAGTCGTACCGGCAGCGCTCATTCCGCCGGCGCCGGTGCTGACGCCGGAACAGCAGGTCCAATCCTTCCGTCTTCCGCCGGGCTTCACCGCGGAAGTCGTGGCGGCGGAGCCTCTCGTGCGGACCCCGGTGGCGATGCAATTCGATCCGCGGGGCCGGCTTTGGGTGGTCGAGATGTCGGGCTACATGCGGACGCCGGATGGGGGCGGAGAATCCGAGCCCAACGGAAGCGTCGTGATCCTCGACGACCGCGACGGCAACGGCCGCATGGATCAGCGGACCGTGTTTGCCGAGGGATTGGTGATGCCGCGCTCACTGATGCTCTTCCAGGACGGCGCCCTCGTCGCGGAACCGCCACGGGTCTGGTTCCTCCGGGACACCGACGGCGATGGCAAGGCCGAGGAGAAGGTGCTGGTGTTCACCGACTACGCCTCGCAGAACGATCCGGCCCTCGGGGCGAAATCGAATCCGGAGCATGCGAGCAACGGCCTTCTGCGGGCCTTGGACAACTGGGTCTATTCCGCGAATCACACGCTCCGGTACCGACACCTCGGAGGCAGTCCGACCAACTGGATCCGTACGGAGACACCGTTCCGGGGACAATGGGGAATCAGCCAGGACGACGACGGTCGGCTCTACTTCAACTCCAACTCCGACCAGATCCGCGCGGACCTGCTGCCGGCGGCCCAGTTGATCCGGAACCCCAACCTCAAGACGCCGTTTGGGATCAATGCGCAGTTGGCCGACAGCCAGAAGGTCTGGCCGGGCCGTGTCACGCCTGGCGTCAACCGGGGCTACCAGCCGAACACCCTTAACCGCGACGGCCGGTTGGCCCAGTTCACCGCCGCCTGCAGTCCGTTGGTCTATCGCGGAGACCAGTTTCCGGCCGAGTTCGTCGGAGACGTCTTCCTGTGCGAGCCGAGCGCCAACCTCATCCGGCGCAACCGCATTTTGGACGAGGACGGCGTGCTCAAGGCCACCAACGCCCATCCGGAATCGGAGTTCCTGACCTCCACCGACGAGCGATTCCGTCCGGTGGCCCTGCAGAACGGACCCGACGGGACCCTGTACATCGCCGACATGGCCCGTGGGTTGATCCAGCATCGCATCTACCTGACGAGCTACCTGCGGAAGCAGATCGAGTCGCGGCAGCTCCAGGCGCCGGCGGATCTGGGCCGCATCTACCGCATCGTGCATTCGGGCCGAGCAGTGGCGCGGCGGGAAGCACTGTCACCGCGCCCTGGACTGGCCGAACTCCAGTCACGGCTTTCTAGTCCGAACGGGTTCTGGCGGGACACCGCCCAAAGGTTGCTCGTGGAGAAGCGTGAGCCCGGCACCGAGGTGGCGATGGCCGGCGTGCTGGGTTCGGCAACGGCTTCCGCCTTCGGCCGCCTACATGCGCTGTGGACCCTCGAAGGTCTGGGTGCATTGAAGGCGACCCATTTCGCCCGGGCGTTGGAGGATCCCGACAACCGGGTGCGGACCGCAGCCCTGAGGGTGTACGGATCGTTGCCTCCGGGCGACGAGCGGAAGGCGGCGACCGAAACTCTGCTCCACCGCGCCGGATTCGTCCGCGAGGCCTCCCATGCCCAATTCCTCCTGACCTTGGGCGACGTCGGCAGCGAACCCGCGGAGGCGGTGATGAAGGTCCTGTTGATGAACGGCCCACCGTCACGGTTGCGCTTCGATGCGGCGATCAGTGGATTGAAGGGCAGGGAACTCCCGTTCCTCCAACTGCTCGTCTCCGACCCGCTTTGTGGGGCTTCCCGAAAGGACCACGCCCCGTTGGTGTCCGGGCTCGTCCGATGCATCGCCAGTGCCGGCGACGCAGAATCGATTGCCGCCACCCTGAAGCTCGCCGGACGGCGGGTCTCTGTGGACTGGCAGATGCTGGCGATCCTGGACGGTTTCCTGGGTTTGGTGCCGGACACCAAGGGTGCGGCCGCCCGGTTTCGGACGCTGACTCTGGCCTCGGAGCCCATCGCGATGAAGGACCTGGCCCGGTTCGACGACCCCGCCGTGGTCCAAAGGGTGCAGCGTTTGGGGAAACTCTTCACATGGCCGGGCAAGGCCGTTTCGGCAGATGATCCGGCCGTGGCTGCGGTCCAGCCGCTCGCCGGCGCGGAGTTGGAGAGCTTCAACCGCGGCAAGGAGATCTACCCGACACTCTGCGGCGCCTGCCATCAACCCCATGGCCGCGGACAAGAGGGATTGGCGCCGCCGCTCGTCGACTCGGAGTGGTCCCTGGGTTCCGAACAGCGCCTCGTCCGGATCGTCCTCCACGGGGTCCGGGACGCCATCATGGTCAAGGGCGTGAAGTACGAGCTGAACATGCCGGCCTTGGCCGAGGCGCTCGACGACCAGCAGATCGCGGACGTCCTGACCTACATCCGCCGGGAATGGGGTCATGGTTCGGCGCCGGTGAAATTGGAGACGATCAAGTCGATCCGCGGCAAGGAGTCCAAGCGCGAGGACTCGTGGACCCAGACGGAGTTGCTGCGGATCCCTTGAGGCGGGTTTGGACGAGCGCACACAACAACGGGCGCATCGACGGCGGATACCGACACCGGTGTCGAATGGTGCGGAAGCTGTTCAAGGCAATCTGTTTACGATCTTGTGAGCCCTCAGTTTTCCGAGCTTCAGATGCATGCCCATGATTGTCGCACAATAATAGTTATATTCACTTTGTTTGGAAGGGATTCATCGACCTTGGATGACAGATGGTCGCTAGTCGCCGCTTCCCTGGGACTACATTCCCAGAAGCAGGTTCGGATTGCTCCGGTCCTCTCCCAGCCCAAACCGCGGGAACGCCTTCAGGGAGAACGTCACTCCAATGGTCCAGTCGGAGGGCGCGCCGCGATTGTCGCGCAGCCGCACTCCCAACGCGGCGGTCCAGCTCCGCAGGTCGCGGTAGATCTGGTACTGCTGTTCCTCGAGCACTCCGTCCCGCGATTCGAACTGATGGACGGCGCGGGCTCCCCAGTTCTCGTTGAACTTGATGAAGAGGCTGCTGAAGAAGACGTTGTTGCCAATGCCGTAGGTCCCGAAGTCGTCGCGGAGGTACCGGTGCCCGAAGGACCAGTCCACCCATTCGTTGGGAGTCAGGGTCAACCGGTGGTTCGACTCGCGGAACTCCCGGGTGTCGATGTCGAACCGGGTTTCCGAGGTCAGCGTGATCCAGCGTCGCGGAGAGAAATCGAGGTCCGAATAGATGTCGGCAAAGGTGGTTTGTCCGACCCTCGGCCGCAGGCGCCAGTCGGTCATGACCGACCAGTTGACCAGGTTCTGCACCTCGCCACCGCGTTTGGTCTGGACCTTGTTCCGCAATCCCAGCCGGAAGGTGTTCTGCGAGTCCACCGAATCGATCTGCGAATAGTCCGGGAAGTGGATCGGCAGGAGTCGGGGCGTGATCAGCTCGCGATCGAACTGCGGCAACTCGACCGGTGTCTGGTCTGGCCGTGGCACGTAGACGTAGCTGACGGTCGGCTCGACGATGTGCCGGACCCCCTCCAGGTCCAACGCCCGGTTGGAGATCGAAGGCCAGATCCTCGAGGCCTTCGTGCCGACGTCCACGCCCGTGTTCAGCACCCAGCGGTCCCGCCCGCCAGAGAGGGCAGGGTCGCCCTCGACATCGCCGTAATGGGTGAACCGTCCCCCTGCCCTCGGCGTGACATTGAGCCAGCCGAGATAGGTCTGTGGAGCGAGGATCTGATGGTAGCTGTCCGCGCGGAACGCGGCGAAGTTGGTGCCGCCTGGAAAGGCATCCCGATAGCGCAGGTACGCCAGGGAACTCTCGGACTCGTAGAACACGGGCGTCACCCCGATGGCTTGTCGGAACCCTTTCAGCCGGACGTCCGGGAGCCGTTCCACGGTCCGGAAGAAGTCGTTGACCTGCGGCTGAGCCAAGAGATCGAGGCTCCAATCGGACCAGGACTTGGACACCTCGACGAAGGTCTTCGGCTGGGGATCCTTGCGGAACTCGCGTTCGAAGAAATCCCGCCAGACCATCGGGTCGCTCTGGCCTCGCAGGATGCCCTTGAACTCGAAACCCGAGTCGTTGGTGACGCTGTGCCGGAAGTCGAAACGATACCGGTCCGGATCGATCGGGCCGTTGAACGCGCTGAGCTCAGGCGCCTCGTCGTGGAGGTAGTAGAAGCGTCCCCCGCCCTGCCCCAGGTTGCCGAGGTCGTAGGCGACTTGGGGACCGCCCGCCACGCCGCGGCGTTGGCGAAGATCGAGGTCGAGCGCCGCCGTGACGTTGGTGCGCACCTCCCAATGGTAGCTGCCGAGGACGAACGGTCCGTAGAGGCTCCGGTAGCCGGGGGTCACGGTCCAGAAGTTGGGATGACGGTCCGCGGTCCGCGTGTACTTCGGGAAGTACATCATCGGCACCTTGCCGACATAGAGGACGGCATTCTCCGCGACGAGCGTCTTGTCGGGCTGGATCGTCAGGGACTTGGCGCGGATTCGGTATCCAGGTTCGGCGACGTCGTCGGTCGTCAGCACCACTTCGCTGGCGTTCTGCTGGCCGCCTTCGGCTGACACCTCGGCCTTCTTGCCGGCCACGAAGAAGGGTGGCCGCCCCATCCGGAATCCGCTCGCCACCACCCGTCGGCGGCGGAAGTCGTACTGGACGTCCGAGCCTTTCCATCTCTGGGGCGTCCCCAGTTCGTCCACATAATCGATCACGACGTTGCCGGTTGCCTGGACGCTGCCCGACGCGTTGTCGATCACCACGGTCTTCGCCGAAAGCGTGCTGCCCATCCACCGGATGACCACGCCGTTGCGCGCGGTCGCGGTCGAGGCGTCCGTGGAGACCTCGACCTCGCTCATCCCGTCACGGGACTGGACCACGATGCCGGAGTCCGGAGTGTTGGGAGCGACTTCGCCCGCGGTTGCCCCAAGGACGGCAAGGGTACAAAGGGTCAACGCGCGGGTGCGGCTCGAATTCATCGCTGGATGCCGAGCCTAAGTCGTATCCCGTCGTCGGGGCAACCAACGAGCGCACGCTCAAACGCTTCCGTCTCGGCAAGCCGGCCTCGGGAGGATACCCATTCCGGATGGACCACTTCCTCCGGCGCCTGCGCGTCATCCTCGGGGAGGAATTGTCGCTGAAACCCGGTCCGATGGTGGTCGGCGTCTCCGGCGGTCTCGACTCGATGGTGCTGCTCGAGGCGCTCGCGAAGCTGGCACCCGACCTCGGTCTCCAGTTGACCGCGGCCCACCTGAATCACGGCCTGCGCGGCCGTGCTTCGGACTTGGATGCCCAACTTGTCGAGCGGACCTGCCTTCGGCTCGGGGTGCCACACCACGGCGCCCGGATCCGGATCGCCGACAACGACGCGGCGACCGGGGAATCCATCGAGATGAAGGCGCGTCGGCTCCGGCATCGGTTCCTTTGTGAAGTGGCTTCGAATGCAGGATCCGATCGGGTGGCCCTGGCACACCACGCCGACGACCAGGCCGAACTGATCCTGCTCCGGATCTTCCGCGGCGCCGGTGCGGACGGGCTCGGCGGGATGCGCCCGGTGTCTCCGTCGCCTGCGGATCCGCGCGTACGGCTGGTGCGGCCGTTCCTTGGATTCAAGCGCTCCGAGCTGAAGGAGTTCGCGGAGACGGAGTCGATCCGATTCCGGGAGGACGCCTCCAACCGCGACCTGTCCATCCCGAGGAACCGGATCCGTCACCGCATCCTGCCGTTCCTGATGCGGGAGATCTCCCCGGCACTGCCGCGGGTCCTGGGTCGTATGGCGATCATCGCCGCCGGCGAATCCGAGCATCTGAACCGGCAGGCGGAACGTTGGCGGCGGAGTGGGCGTCGCGGCCGCTTCGACCGGCTCCCGTTGGCCCTGCAGAGGATCGTGCTGCGGCAGGAACTGTGGGAGGTCGGACAGGATGTCGGTTTCGAGGTGTTGGAGGAGATGCGCCGGAAGCGGGCTTCCATTGAGTCGACCGGAAAGGTCTCAGCCAAGGCCAAGGCCGGAAGGCCGCTTCGCGCTTGCCTGGAGGGTCCCCTGCCCTTGGCCGTGGATCGCAAAGGCATTCAGGAGGTGCCCGGTGGGCGACTCGAATGGCGTCTGGTCCGACGCCGGCAGAAGCCCACGGCCGGGGTGGAACAGTTCGACGCCGATCGGTTGGGCGACCTCGCTGTTCTGAGGCATCGTCGATCGGGCGACCTCTACCAACCGATGGGCATGGACCGTCCAGGTCGTTTGAAACGGCATTTCATCAATCGGAAGGTGCCGATGGTGGAACGCGGGAAGCGCCTGGTTCTGGAGGCGGCCGATGGACGGATCGCCTGGGTGGAAGGATTCCCCCCGGCCGAACCCTTCAAGCTCACCGATTCGACCCGGCGCATCCTGTTGATTCGGCTGGCCCTTGGGGACTGAATGTTTGCGCGGGTGTGCCAGTGCTGATAGTTTTGAATCACAAACAAATGTCCGACGAGCATCCTTCCAACGGCAACCGCAGCAATCGGCCGGGCGATTCGAGGGTGCCAACCCAGAATTGGCTCATCTGGCCGGCATTGGTTCTTCTGGGTATCGCTTTGTTCTACTGGACCCGACCTGGGCGCCGTACCGAGGAAAAGGTCATCACCTCGACCTTCTTCGAGCAGTTGGTGAGTTCCAATCTCGTCCGGGATGGCGTCATCGAGTTCAACCCGCAGCAGTATCTCCGTACGGTCCGCGGGTCCTACTCCATCGGGCCGACCAATGTGGTGAACTTCCGGCTGGAAATGCCGATCACCGAAGCGACGACGGATCGCCTGGTCTTCGGCAAGGGATTCAAGACCGTGGAACGCTCGGCCCAATGGGCGGCGATCCTGTTCAACTTCCTGCCGTTCCTGCTGATCGGCGTGCTGATCTGGGTGTTCTTCCTCCGGCAGATCAAGGCCGCTGGCAAGGGAGCCCTGAGCTTTGGGAAGTCCAAGGCCCGACTGCTCACCAAGGATCGCAACAAAACCACCTTCAAGGATGTGGCCGGTGTCGAGGAGGCCAAGGATGAGGTCGCGGAACTGGTGGAGTTCCTCCGGGACCCCAAGAAGTTCCAGAAGCTGGGTGGACGCATTCCCAAGGGCGTGCTGATGATCGGACCGCCGGGAACCGGCAAGACGCTCTTGGCCAAGGCGATTGCAGGCGAGGCCGACGCGAGCTTCTTCAGCATCAGCGGTTCGGACTTCGTGGAAATGTTCGTGGGCGTCGGCGCGAGCCGAGTCCGGGACATGTTCGAGCAGGCCCGTAAAAACACGCCTTGCTTGATCTTCATCGACGAGATCGACGCCGTGGGACGCAGTCGCGGCCACGGTCTGGGCGGCGGCAACGACGAACGCGAACAGACGCTCAACGCCTTGCTCGTGGAGATGGACGGCTTCGACACCCAGGAGGGCATCATCATCATCGCGGCCACCAACCGGCCCGATGTACTGGACCCCGCCCTGCTCCGACCTGGCCGTTTCGACCGCCAGGTGACGGTCAACCTCCCGGATGTCCGCGGTCGTGAGGCGATCCTGAAGGTGCACGCCAAGAACGTGAAGCTGGACGGCGCTGTCGACCTTTCGGTGATCGCCCGTGGCACTCCGGGATTCTCCGGTGCGGAATTGGCCAATCTGCTCAACGAGGCGGCCTTGCTCGCCGCCCGGACTGGCAAGAAGTCGATCGGCATGACCGAACTCGAAGAGGCCCGCGACAAGGTCCGCTGGGGACGCGAGCGCCGGAGCATGGCCATGTCCGAGGAGGAGAAGAAGGGAACGGCGTGGCACGAGGCCGGTCACGCCGTGGTCAACGTCGTGCTCAAGCACACGCACCCACTCCACAAGGTCACCATCATCCCGCGCGGACAGGCCCTGGGGGCCACGATGTACCTGCCCAAAGAGGACATCCACAACCGCAAGAGAAAGGAACTCCTCGACCTGATCGCCGTCACCATGGCGGGCCGGATTGCAGAGGAGTTGGTCACCGAAGACGTCTCTAGCGGAGCTTCGGGCGACATCCAGCAGGCCACGTCCATGGCCAAGGCCATGGTCATGCACTGGGGCATGAGCGAGAAGCTCGGCATGGTTCTCTACGGTGAATCGCAGGAATATGTGTTCTTGGGCCGCGACATGATGCGTTCCAAGGAATACAGCGAGGAGACCGCCCAACGCATCGATGCCGAGGTCAAGAGGATCATCGATGAGGGGTATCGCACCGCCCAGGACATCATCATCGGCCAACGCGACAAGGTGGAGGCAGTGGCCAAGGCGCTTCTCGAGTACGAAACACTGGAGGGTGGTCAGGTGGAAGAAATCGTGAGGACCGGATCCTTCACGCCTCCCCCTGTCAACCCCGGTCAGATCGAGCCGCCATCGGGTGCGCAGGCGGTGACGCCGTTGCCCGAAGTCGCCAAGCCGGTTCCGCCGAAGCTCCCTGGCTTCGGAAACCCGGCTCCTGCTGCCGCCTGACCGTTCCCATCGCGAAACCTCGGGCGACAAGCCCGAGGGATTCCGTGGGGGCGGAGTTGGCCACGGAGACTCGGAGGCCACGAAGTGGACCTTTTTTGGGGAACCAAGCTCCCTTCTCTCAGGCGGATTCTGTGGCTGGCCTTGATCGCAATGGCCGAGTTTCCTCCTTGGCCAGGCGTTGGCTACGAAGTCAGGGAGGATCCGGCGAAGACCAATCAAGGATGTAGCTCTGTCCTGAGGAGAACTTCCC
>JAIXUV010000297.1 GCA_027483345.1 Verrucomicrobiales bacterium
AAGCGGAAGGTGAGCTTCTCGTGGTTGAACCCCAGCAGGTGGAGGATCGTGGCGTGCAGGTCGTGCACGTGGACCTTGTCCTTCACGATGTTGAACCCGAAGTCGTCGGTCTCGCCGATGGTGACGCCCGGCTTGGTGCCGCCGCCCGCGAGCCAGTAGGTGAACGCCTGGGGATGGTGGTCGCGTCCGAGGGAGCGACCCAGCTCGGCGCTGGCCTCGACCTGCGGGGTGCGGCCGAACTCGCCGCCCCAGACGACGAGGGTCGAGTCGAGCAGGCCGCGCTGCTTCAGGTCCTTGATCAGCGCGGCGCAGGCCCTGTCGGTCTTGCCGGCCTGGTCCTTCACGCCGCCCTTCACGTCGCTGTGGTGGTCCCACGCCTCGTGGAAGAGCTGGACGAAGCGGACGCCCCGTTCGACGAGCCGGCGGGCGAGCAGGCAGTTGTTGGCGAAGGAGGCCTCGCCGGGCTTGGCGCCGTACATCTCCAGCGTGGCGGCGGACTCCTTCGAGATGTCCATCAGCTCCGGCGCGCTCTGCTGCATGCGGTAGGCGAGCTCGAAGGCGTTGATGCGGGTGGCGATCTCGGGGTCGCCGACGAGGCCGAGCCGGCGTTCGTTCAGCTCCTTCACGGTGTCGAGCGTCCGGCGCTGGAGGGAGGTGCTCAGTCCGTTCGGGTTCGAGAGGTACAGGACGGGGTCGGCGCCCTTGCGGAAGGGGACGCCCTGGTAGACGGAGGGGAGGAAGCCCGAGCCGAAGTTGCCGGCGCCGCCGCTCAGACCGCCCGCGGAACTCATGACGACGAAGCCGGGGAGGTCCCGCGACTCGCTGCCGAGGCCGTAGGTGGCCCACGCCCCCATGCTCGGACGTCCGAACTGCTGGGAGCCCGTGTTCATGAAGATCTGCCCCGGCGCGTGGTTGAACGCGTCGGTGTTCATCGAGCGGATGATCGTCAGGTCGTCGGCGACACCCGCGATGTGGGGCAGCGCCTCGGAGACCCAGGCGCCGGACTTCCCGTGCTGGGCGAACTTGAACTCCGGCGCGTAGATCGCGGAGTCGGGCTTGATGAAGGCGTAGGTCTGTCCGCCGAGGACGTCCTTGGGCACGGGGCGTCCGTTGTACTTGGCGAGGGTCGGCTTGTGTTCGAACAGCTCCAGCTGGCTCGGAGCGCCGGCCATGAAGAGGTAGATCACCGACTTGGCCTTGGGCGTGTGGTGCGGCTTCCGCGGCAGCAGCGGATCCACGGCCTGTGGACGGTTGTTCGACGCGGCGGCACGGCCTTCCTCCGCGAGGAGCGATGCGAGGGCGATGGAGCCCAGGCCGAGGGTGCAGTCGCGGAAGAACCAGCGGCGCGAAAGGTGGCGGGCGCGCTCGGAGGCGAGTTCGTGGAGGAGGTTCATCGGGGAAGCGGGTTCAGGCGTCGGATGTCGGTGTGGGGTCTGGGCGGTGACGGCCTACTCCTTGGTGACGGCCTCGTCGAGGTTGAGGACCGCGCGGGCGACGGTGGTCCAGGCGGCGACATCCGGGATGCCCAAGCCGGGCGGCAACGGCGGCGGGTTCTTGGCGTCTACCAGGCCGAAGGCGGCGGCGTCCTTGGGCTTGGTGGCGAAGTCCCGTCGGGCGTCGGCGAGGAGTGCGGTCAGGGCCTCGACCTCGGCGGGTTCGGGGCGGCGCGCCAGCACCTGTCGGAAGACGAACGCGGCGCGGTCGGGGTCGGTGGTGCCGCCCTTCCACAGGGCGTTCCAACCGAGCCATCGGGCGGCGTTGTTGAGGGTCGGCTCGTTGAGCGTCACCAGGGCCTGGAGCGGGGTGTTCGAACGCAGGCGGCGCACGCAGCTCTGTTCCGAGGCCGGTGCGTCGAAGGTCAGCATCGCGGGGAACGGCACGCTCCGCTTCCAGAACGTGTAGAGGGACCGGCGGTAGCGGTCCTCGCCCTCGCTGACGTTCCAGGCGATGGGTCCGTAGGAGAGCTGCATGACGCCCTCGGGCAGGACCGGGAACACGCTGGGGCCGCCGACCTTGGGCGAAAGCAGTCCGGCGGCCTTGAGCGCCGCATCCTGGACCACCTCGGCGTCCACGCGGAAACGGGGGCCGCGGGCGAGCAGGCGGTTGTAGGGATCCTTCTCGAGGAGCGTCGGGGAGACGCGGCTGGACTGGCGGTAGGTGGCGGAGCCGACGATCAGCCGGTGCAGGTGCTTCAGGGACCAGGGGGCGACGCCCTTGGCCGAGGGCGCCATGAACTCGGCGGCCAGCCAGTCGAGCAGCTCCGGATGCGACGGCGCGTCGGCGCGGGTCCCGAAGTCCTCGGGCGTGGTGACGATCCCCTGTCCGAAGTACTGCTGCCAGACGCGGTTCACGATCACGCGGGCGGTGAGCGGGTTGCGGGTGTCGACGATCCAGCGGGCGAGCCCGAGGCGGTCGGGCGTCGCGTCGGCCGGAAGCGGGTTCAGCACCGCGGGGACCTTGGCGGCGACCTCGGTGGTGGGGCGTGTCCAGTCGCCCCGCTTGAAGAGGCGCGTCTTCCGCGGGACCGGCCGGCGGGCGAGGGCGAGGGTCGTGTTCTCGGCCCTCGGCCAAGCGTCGCGGAGGGCGTCCCATTCCTTCGCCTCGCCGGCGAGGCCGGAATCGCGGAACAGGAACACGTGGAAGAGTTCCCGGACCTGCTCCGGCGTCCGGCTGGCGGCGGGGATGGAGAGGAGGGCGGACTGCCGACCGGAGAGCGGGGCCGCCTCCAGTTCGCCATCGCCGGTGGTGAGGCTGATGCGGGCGCGTCCGATGAGGTGGTTGGAAACCTTCCCGCCGGGGACCTGGAGTCCGCCGGTGGGCTTGCAGTTGACCGAGATGAGGAGTCGCGACCCGCCCGGGAAGCCGAACGGCTGGGCGGCCTGGAACACGGCGCGGCGCTCCTCGTTGCGGCGTCCTGCTCCCTGGACGGAGGACCATCCGAGGGCGTTGGTGGTGTTGCCGTCGATCATGCGCGCGGCCTCGAAGCCCTCGATCTCGACGTCCGCCCGGGCTCGGCGGAAGACCACCCGGTTGGTGGTGGCCACGAAGTTGGTGGACCCGGCGTCGGGCGAGGCCAGTTCGGCCAACGGGGTCGCCTCCACGGTGAACTCGTTCACCAGGAAGTCGCCGTTCTGGTCGATGCCCGGCCCGCGGAACGGGAGGTTCCCGTCGTTCAACGCCTCGAGCCGCAGGCCCGTGATGTTCGTCGTCGTGACGTCGGCCCAGATCCGCAGGATGCCCGAGTTGTAGACGTCGCCGTTGCCCAGCAGCGAGCCGTCCTCCTGCTTCTCGAACTTCATCGGGGTCGAATGCCATTCCTTGGCGTCGACCACCTGCCACTCGCGTCCGAGCACGTCGGTCTCGCGTCCCTCCGCGGCCGCCGGCGCGCGGAGCCCGGCCAGCCAGGAGTCGAAGCGCGCCCGCACGGCCAGATCGGCCATCAGTCGGTCCTCCAGCGCGCGGGACTTCGCGAGGATGTCCGCACGTCGGGCCTGCTGGTCGGCGTTGGGGACGTCGATGCGCGGCTCGTCGTCCTGGTTCAGGAAGGCGTAGAAGCCGTAGTACTCGGACTGCGAGATCGGGTCGTACTTGTGCGAATGGCACTGGGCGCAGGCGATGGTGAGCCCGAGCCAGGTGCGGCCGACGGCGTCGACGCGGTCGATCATCGACTCCGTTCGGAACTTCTCCGGCTCGATGCCGCCTTCCATGTTGATCATGGAGTTCCGCAGGAATCCGGTGGCGATGTGCTGGTCGGGTCCCGCGCCGGGGAGCAGGTCGCCGGCGAGCTGCTCGACGGTGAAGCGGTCGAAGGGCTTGTCCTCGTTGAACGCGCGGATGACCCAGTCGCGCCAAGGCCAGATGGAACGGGTGCGGTCCTTCTCGAAGCCGTTCGAGTCCGCGTAGCGCGCGGCGTCCAGCCACCAGCGGGCCCACTTCTCCCCGTGTTGGGGCGAGGCCAGGAGGCGTTCCACCACCTTCGCATAGGCGTCCGCGGAACGGTCCGCGACGAAGGCGTCCACCTCGGCGGGCGTGGGTGGCAGGCCGGTCAGGTCGAGGGAGACCCGCCGGAGCAGGGTCGCGCGGTCCGCGGCCGGCGACGCCTTGAGTCCCTCCGCGGCCAGGCGCGCGCCGACGAAGCGGTCGAGGGTGTTGCCGTCCTTCAGTCCGACCGGACGGTTCTGGGGCGGCTTCGGCCGGACCACGGGACGGAAGGCCCAGTGGTCGGCGCCCGCGGCCTCGGCGCGCTTCGGCGAACCCGGCCATGGGGCACCCTGGTCGACCCAGGCGCGGAGCATCCCGACGTCCGTGGGCGAAAGCGGCTCTCCCTTCTTGGGCATCCTCGCGATGTCCGCATGGACCCCGGCGACGACCTGGACGAGAACGCTTTCGGCGCCCTTGCCGGGCACGACCGCGGGGCCGTGGTCACCGCCCTGGAGGATGTCGCCGAGGGAGTCGAGGCGGAGTCCGGACTCCTGCTTCTTGGCGCCATGGCAGTCGGCGCAGCGGGCCAGGATCGGTGCGATGTCGCGGTCGAACGCGACCTTCTTCTTCACCGGCGGGAAGTCGTCGAGCGTGGCCGCACGGGCGAACGAGCCGACGGCGAGGGCCGTCCCGAGCAACCGGAACGCGGCCTGACCGAGCCAACGGGTGGACATGCGGACAGTTTGGATCACCCGGCGCGGCCCGTGCCAGCCTGTATCCGTGGGTGGGGTGAGTGGGATGGGTTTATGGGGTGAAGGGATGAAGGGTTGAAGGGGGCGACACTTCGCCTCTCGATTCCGGAGAGGACACGGATTGCACGGAGGGACGCCGACGCGGACGTCGGACTCAACCCCCAGCTTCCTGCTCCCTGCTCCCTGCTCGGCGGTCGGCTTGGACTAACCGGTGATGGCGGCGCGGAGGATGCCGTGGACGTCGGTCGATCCGATCGGGCCTGTGGGGAGCGGAAGGGTCGAGAGGATCAGCGGCCAGTCGTCCTGCGACCGGGGGCGGGCGCCGTGGGAGCCCTTCACCAGGGTGGCGTCCAGCGGGATGACATCCATCAGCATCCGGAAGCCGAGCTTCTTCTGCAGCAGGCGCCACAGGATCCGCAGCTTCACCGCCGGGATCCTGGGATCGAGGAAGAGCTCGACCGGGTCGTAGCCGGGCTTGCGGTGGATGTCCACGCAGCGGGCGAAGTCCGGCGCCTTCCGGTCGTCGAACCAGTGGTAGTAGGTGAACCACGCGTCCTCGTCGGACACGGCGATCAGGTCGCCGGCGCGCGGATGGTCGATGCCGCGGGCTTTCTTGGCCGCGTCGTCGAGCACCTCCGCGACCCCCGGCGTGGATTCGAGCAGCTTCCGCACGTCGTCGAGGATCGACCAGTCGTTCACGACGACATGGGCGACCTGGTGGTCGGCCACGGCGAAGGCCTTGGAATTGCCGATGTCGGGCAGTTCGCGTCCGAGCTCCTCCTTGATCGTCACCCAGCCGCGCTCACGGAAGAGCCGGTTCAGGTGGATCGGCCGCGAGACCGGGGTGATGCCGTACTCGCTGAGCACGATCGGCGTCACGCCGCGTCCGGCGAAGAAGTCGAGCAGGTCCCCGACGATCGCGTCGATGCGGCGGAGGTCGTCCACGACGTCCGGATGCGCCGGTCCGAGGCGCTGGAGGTTGTAGTCGAGGTGGGGCAGGTAGACGAGGTTGAGGGTCGGGGACTTGGCCTTCTCGATCCACTTGGCCGAGTCGGCGATCCAGCGGGTGGCGGCGTCCGGTTCGCCCTGGGGCGACTTCACCCCGGCGGCCGGGCCCCAGAAGGTGGGGAACGGGAAGTCGCCGAGGTCCTTCTTCAGCGCGGGCCGCAGGTCGTAGGGCCAGCTGTAGACGTCGAAGAACTTCCGTCCGTCGGCCGGGTACATCGGTCGCGGCGTCACCGACCAGTCGGCCCCGGAGTACATGTTGTACCACCAGAACATCTGGGCGCAGGTGAAGGAGGGGTCGGCGGCCTTGAGGTCGTCCCAGATCTTCGGCGCGGTGACGACGTGGTTGGACTGCTTCCAGAAGTGGACCTCGGCGAGGGTGCGGTCGTACCAGCCGTTGGCGGTGATGCCGTGCTCGGACGGGCGGCGTCCGGTGAGGTAGTCGGACTGGGCGGTGCAGGTGACGGCGGGGAACGCCGGGTCGACGACCGCGGAGTGGCCGGCGGCGGCGAAGGCGGAGAGCCGGGGCGTGTGTGGGCCGAGGTGGCGGCGGCTGAGGCCGACCACGTTGAGGACGGCGGTGCGGTTCACGGCGTCGGGTTTCCGGGCAGGGACGTGTCGCGCTTGTGGATCCGGGTGATGATGGCGCGTGTGACGGCGGGATCGGGGCTGGTGTCGACGACCGCGGTGGGGCCGAGGGCGGCGCGGGTCGAGTTCCGGTGCTCGCGGTTCCAGAGCACCAGGTCACCGCGGTCCTCGTCGAGGTTCCACTGGTGGAGGCCGGCGTAGCCCTCCTCCTTGGCCTCGTTGCGGTAGTGCCAGAGGAAGATCCATCCGCCGGGCCGGGTCACCGCGAACATCTGGCGCACGCACAGCAGCGGGTCGCGGCTGTGGTCGAGCGCGTTGGAACAGACGACGATGTCGAACGTGTCCTGGGCGAACACCTCGAGCAGGTCCTCGCCGGAAGCCTTCCGGGTGCGGGTCGGGGGATGCAGGTCCAGTTCGGCGAGGATCTGGTCGAAGGTGTCGGCCAACGGGTCCACGGCGGTCAGCCGCACCTCGCGTCCCGGCCAATGGTGGCCCACGGCGCTCAGCGGACCGGCCCCGACGTCCAGCACCTGGACGGGTCCGCCGGATTTCGCCGCTGGGGACTTGTCCGCCAGCTCCCGCAGGTGCAGCTGGAACTCGAACTTCGGATCCATGCGCATGCGGAAGGCCGTGGCGTCCCAGTTGCGCCCCCCGTTGGCGAGGGACTTCCGCCAGAAGGCCGCCTCGTCGAGCAGGCCCTGGTCATAGGAGGTGGTGTCATCCAACAAGAGATGACGGATCCGTTG
>JAIXUV010000142.1 GCA_027483345.1 Verrucomicrobiales bacterium
CCGCAGCGGACACGATCCAGGGCGACTCCGCCTCGAGCAGCGGTCCCAGCCATTCCATCCGGAGCCTTGGTTCCATCCCCGCGGCCAGCCACGCCATTTCCCATTGAACCCGCGGATCGTTCTCCGAGGCCCACACAGGACGCAGGGTCTCGAAGACACCCGCCGGCAACGGTCCGTGGCCGCGGAGGGCCCGGTACGCCGTGGCGCGGACGGACGATTCGGGATCCTTCGCGAGTGCGACGGCCGTCGCCGGCCCAAGGACGCCAAGACGCCGCAGGAGGCCCAAGGCCAGCAGGCGCCCCTCTGCCGTCTTCAATCCTAGGACCGAGGAACTCAACGCCTTCTGAGCGGCGGGGCCGCCTGTCTCCAGGATCCTCCGGGCGGCGGTGTCGCGGTGCCACCCATTGGGATGGTCCAGGAGCCGGACCAGCTCCTCGGGCCCGGCATTCCGGAACTCCCCGGTCTCCCTCCGTGGCGCGGCCCCTTCCGGAACGATCCGCCAAAGCCGTCCGCGGTCCCGTCCCGAATCGAGGTCCAGGCGGCGCTTGAGCCCGGGCGGCAGCGACCACGGGTGCTCGATGGTCTCGCGGTACATGTCGAGCACCCAGAGCGCGCCGTCGGGCGCGTTCGCGAACTGCACCGGACGGAACCAGTTGTCGGTGCTGGCCACGAACTCCGAGGACTTCTCGTCCGGCACGCGACGGCCCCGCAGCTCGAACCCGTCCCGATGCAGCCGCTTCCGATGGATCAGGTTGCTCCCGCAGTCGGCGATGAAGACGTCGCCCGCCGCTGCGCCCGCGAGATCGCCCCGGTGGACCGTGACGCCGGTCGCCCCCGTGAAGTAGCCGCTCGGACGCCCGCCGCCTTCCACCGGTCCCTCGACGATCCCGGCGACGCGCCAACGAGTCCGAAGCACGCGCCACGGTTCGTCCGGGCTGCGCCGGAAGACTTCCGCCGACGGCCCGTCCTCGGCGATCGACAGCCGCGGCGACGGCAAGGAATGGAATGGATTCCCCGGTACGTCGTCCGCGTCGTAGGCGACCCATTGCAGGTGGTCGGAGTTGGAACAGACGAACTTCCCGCCCCACCGGTCGAAGGTCATGCCGTGCTGTCCGCCACCGGTCTCCGCCGAAAGCTCCAGCGTGCGCGGATCGAAGGCGAAGTCCCGTCCGCCCAACCGGATCTCCGGCGTCGTCTCGCTTCCCCCGGCCTCACGCACCCAGCGGTCCACGAACTCGCTCAGGACCCGGCGCACCGTGCCGCCGCTCATGCTGCCCGCGCCGTGGATCCGGCCGTCCACACCCCAGTTCATGGAGTTCATCAGCGCCTGGACGTTGAGTCGGTTCGTCGCGTAGGGCGCGTAGTCGGAGGCGAACCCGGTGAAGACCTTCTCCCGGAGGTCCGCGACGCCGTCCCCGTTTTCGTCGCGGGCGTAGAGGATGTCCGGCGTGGCGCCGACGAACACGCCGCCTTTCCAGCAGGAGACCGCGGTCGGCCACGGCAGGCCGTCGAGGAACACCGTGGAACGGTCGGGCTTTCCGTCGCCGTCGGTGTCCTCGAGCAAACGCACCCGCCCCAACTGCTCCGGTCGGCGCTCCGAGTAGTCGCGCATCTCCACGACGTAGATCCGGCCCGCCTCGTCGAAGGACATCGCAACCGGGCTCGTCACCAACGGCTCGGCGGCCATCAGCTCCATGCGGAATCCGGGCCGGACGGCGAAGGTCTCTGCGGCGCGGTCCGGCACGGTGGCCGGCACCCCGGGCATCTCGCCGGCGTCCGGTCCGTCCGTCGCCGCGGAAAGGCGAAGGAACCCGAGTCCGAAGGCCAGGAGACAGAACCGTGGAAGCACGGTGGGAACGTCGTCGAACGTGGCGCCCTGCCACCAGCCGAAAGGCCTGCGATCCGCCCCACCTTCCGGCTTCGCCACCCTTTCCGGAATTGCTTTGACCGCCCGGCGTCGCGGGCCGTCCACTTCCACCGCTTCCCATGAAACTTTCCCGCCGTTCCGCACTGACCGCAGCCGCCGGTCTGGCCACCTCCCTCTCGGTCCGGCTCGACGCCGCCGACGCCGCCTCGGGCATGAAGGGCCACATCCACCACTCGGTCTGCAAGTGGTGCTACCCGAAGGTCTCCCTCGAGGACCTGTGCGTGGCGGGCAAGGCGATGGGCCTGCAGTCGATCGAGTTGCTCGGGCCGCAGGAGTGGCCGGTCCTGCAGAAGCATGGACTGACCTGCGCGATCACCTCGAACCCGGTGAAGGACGGCCTCGGCGGGATCAACAAGGCGTTCAACCGCGTCGAACACCACGACACGCTCGTCTCCGCCTACGAGGAATGGATCCCCCTCGCCGCCAAGGCGGGACTGAAGAACGTCATCTGCTTCTCCGGCAACCGCGACGGCCTCGACGACGAGACCGGGATCAGGAACTGCGCGAAGGGCCTGCAACGCCTCATGTCCCTGTGCGAGAAGTCGGGCATCACCCTGGTGATGGAGCTGCTGAACTCCCGCGTCGACCACCGCGACTACATGTGTGACAAGTCCGCCTGGGGTGTGGCGCTCTGCAAGGCCGTGGGTTCGGAGCGCTTCAAGCTGCTCTACGACATCTACCACATGCAGATCATGGAGGGCGACGTCATCGCCACCATCCGCCGGGACAACAAGTACTTCGCCCACTACCACACCGGCGGCGTCCCGGGCCGCAACGAGATCGACGAGACCCAGGAGCTCAACTACGCGGCGATCATGAAGGCCATCGTGGCCACCGGATACCAAGGGCATGTCGCCCAGGAATTCATCCCCAAGCGCGCCGACGCGATCGCTTCGCTCCGTCAGGCCGTGGGCATCTGCGACGTCTGATCCGCAGGCACCGCAGGACGTACGGAACACAAAGGGCCGCCCCGGGAATCCGGAGCGGCCCTTCTGTTTGAACCCAACCGGCCCGAGGGCCGGAAAGGAGGCGGGATCAGCCCTCCTGCGCGGGAGCGGGAGCCTGGCCCTGGCCCGGAGGAGTGACAACGACCACCGGGATCGGAACGCGCAGCTTCATCACGTCGTCGACCAGGATCTCGATGGTGTACACGCCAGGATCCTTGAACTCGACGTTCGCCATCACGCTGACCGTGGTCATGGCCTGCGCGGGATCGGTGAGCTGGAACTTGACGGTGTTCTGGCGCAACACGGTCGCTCCGTCCGGGGCGATGAGGCGCACCACCTCGGTGAACTGCCCGATGCCGGCGACCCAGCGGTCGAACACGCACAGCTTGTAGGCGGTGATCGGAACCTGGGGGACGCGCACCAGACCGATGACGCCGATCAGGATGAAGTTCCCATTGGCCTCCTGCTTCACGTCTTCGCAGAGGAGCGAGCACTGGAGGTCCGGCAAAATTCGATTCGGTTTCATGAAATGAGTGCGAGAGAAGACCAACCTCGGCCGGAAGGGTCAAAGCCAATCCCGACCAGGGAAACCCGCGCCTTCTGTCACCCCTTCCGCGGACTCCGAGGCTCCGCGTGCCTCCACCTCCGGTGTCCTGTGAACGGCCGGGTTCCGTCGGCGACCGGCGTTCCTTCCATTTTCCACGAACCGGCCTAGCCTCCCGACACCCGTGCCTCCCCAGTCGCACATCGACACGATGCATCTCCGCGAGGCGATCCGGCTCGCCCGCCGCGCGGCGGGTCAGACGTCTCCCAACCCCCTGGTCGGGGCCGTGCTCGCACGCGGATCCCGCGTGATCGGACGCGGCTGGCACCACCGCGCCGGACTTCCGCACGCCGAGATCGAGGCGTTCCGCGACGCCGAGGCCCAGGGCAATCCGGTCCGCGGAGCGACGCTGTACGTCACCCTCGAGCCCTGCAGCACCCACGGCCGGACCCCGCCCTGCACCGACGCCATCCTGCGCAGCGGCATCCGCCGGGTGGTGGTCGCCGCGGCCGACCCCAATCCACGCCACGCCGGACGCGGGTTCGAACTGCTGCGTGCGGCCGGGATCGAGGTCGAGCACGGGCGTCTCGCCGCGGAATCCGCCGCGATGAACGAGGCGTTCAACCACTGGATCGTCGAGCGCACCCCGTTCATCACCGCCAAGGCGGCGATGACCCTCGACGGCAAGATCGCCACGGCCTCGGGCGACTCGAAGTGGATCACCGGACCCGCATCCCGGGCCCATGCGATGCGCCTGCGCCTGCTGGCCGACGCCACCCTCGTCGGCATCGGGACGGTGCTCGCAGACGACCCGTCGTTGACCGTCCGCGCTGTCCCTGGATTCCGTCCACCGCGCTGGTTTCCGGAGAAGCACCGCATCGTCCTCGACAGCCGCGCCCGCACCCCGCTCTCCGGACACCTCGTCCAGGACGAGGCCCGCGACCGCACGCTGATCGTCGTCGGCGACGACGCCCCACCCCGGCGCGTCGCCGCCCTGCGGGAACGGGTGAGCGTGGTGGTCGCACCCACGGTCGACGGACGTCCCGACCTGCGGTGGCTGATGCCGGAGCTCGGCCGCATCGGCATCACGCACCTGCTCGTCGAGGGCGGCGGCGAGGTGCTCGGGGCCTTCTTCGAGGCCGGCCTCGTGCATCGGACCGCGTTCTTCTACGCGCCGAAGATCCTCGGCGGACGGGACGACCGGAAGGCGGTCGCCGGCGGAGGCTTCCGTTCCCTTGCCACGGCCCCGGTGCTGGAATCGGTACGGTCCCGCCGCTTCGGCGTCGACCTGTTCGTCACCGCGCGCGTCCGGAGTCCGCAGCCGACCGGAGACGCGCCACCGGTTGGCAGTTGAGCCGACGGGATTCCTGGGCGAAGTCTTGTCCACGGAGACGGCGTCCGTTTCCGAGAAGCACACAAACCACCCATGTTCACAGGATTGGTCGAGGAGACCGGCGTCGTCCGGTCCGTGGAACCCGGCGACGAAGCCATCCGCCTCCGGGTGCAGGCGAAGGTCTGCGCCGGGGACGTCCGGCTCGGCGACAGCGTCGCGGTCAACGGCTGCTGCCTCACCGTGGTGGAACGGAAGGCCATGCGCGGCGGTGCGGTGCTCGCGTTCGACCTCCTGCGGGAAACCTGGGAACGCACGAACCTGTCGTCCGTCACCGCCGGTTCGAAGGTGAACCTCGAGCGTTCGCTCGCGGTGGGGCAACGCCTCGGCGGCCACTTCGTGACCGGACACATCGACGGCACCGGCACGATCACCGCGTGGGAACGCCGCGGAAACGACCACGTCCTCGAGATCGCCGCGCCCCGCGACGTGCGGCGTTACGTCGTCTTCAAGGGTTCGGTCGCGGTGGACGGCATCAGCCTCACCGTGGCCGCGGTCACCCGCGGGGGCTTCCGGATCTGGATCATCCCACACACCCACGAGGTCACGGCCCTCAACGAACGGAAGGTCGGGGACCGCGTGAACCTCGAGGCCGACATGCTCGGCAAGTACGTCGAACGCTTCGTGCGCGCCCGTCGATGAACGCCGTCCTGAAGCCCAAGGCGCTGCGCCGCGGCGACGTCGTGGGGCTGGTTTCCCCCGCCGGCGCGGTCTGGGAATCCGTGCGGATCGACCACGCCGTCCGCTACCTCGAGGGACGCGGGTACCGCGTCGAGGTGGGCGCCCATGCGCGCGGCAACGACGGCGCCTTCGCCGCGTCCGACGCCGACCGTCTCGCCGACCTCAACGCCATGTTCCGGGACCCGCGGATCCGGGCGGTCTTCGCGACACGCGGCGGCTACGGCATGGCACGGCTGCTGGAAGGGATCGACTACGCCGCGGTGCGCCGGGATCCGAAGATCGTCGTCGGCTACAGCGACATCACCGCGCTCCAGCTCGGGCTCTGGCGGCGGACCGGCTTGGTGACCTTCTCGGGTCCGCTCGCCGCCGTGGAATTCGCCGCCGGCCCGGATCCCTACACGGAGGAGCAGTTCTGGCGGCTGGTGACCTCGTCGAAGGTTCCCGGGCGCCTCGAGATGCCGGCCGGCGCAGCCCCGGTCACCGGGTGCGGCGGCGTTGCCGAGGGCGTGTTGCTGGGAGGCTGCCTTTCCTTGGTCGCCTCGCTGCTCGGCACCCGCTTCTCGCCGCGGTACGCCGGCTCGATCCTCTTCCTCGAGGACGTCCACGAGCACATCCACCGCATCGACCGTCTGCTGGTCCAACTCCGGTTGGCGGGAGTGCTGCGGCAGGCCAACGGAATCGTGCTCGGCGAATTTACCGGCGCGACCGCCGCCGTTCCGGCAAGACCCTCCCACTCGCTGGCCCAGACCTTGGAATCGGCCCTGGCGGGTCTCGGCATCCCGAGGATCAATGGCTTCCCCTACGGCCACATCCCGCGGAAGGCCACACTCCCGATCGGGCTTCGGGCTCGGCTCGACGCGGACCGCGGTTCGCTCGGCTTCCTGGAATCCGCCGTCGTCCGCTGAGGTCGGTCGGACTGGGAATTGACGGGTTCCAAACTCCGCGGGACCCGGCGTCCCGGCGGCGCCGAGGGATCAACGGCGGACCGGCCGGTACCAGTTGTCGCGCTGCACGGCCTCGTGGCCGAGCTCCTCGATGAGGCGCCGCATGTCGGCCACTCCGAGGCGGAAGGTCGTCCCCGCGGAACTCACCACGTTCTCCTCGATCATGATCGATCCGAAGTCGTTCGCCCCGTAGCGCAGCGCGACCTGGCCGACCTCGGGTCCCTGGGTCACCCAGGAGCTCTGGATGTTGACGATGTTGTCCAGGTAGATGCGGGCCAGCGCCTGCATGCGGAGGTATTCGTGGGAACCGACGGTCTCGGCCTTGAGCACCGTGTTCTCCGGCTGGAAGGTCCAGCAGATGAAGGCCGTGAAGGCGCCACCGTCGATCCGTCCCGCTTCCAGTTCCCCGGCGAACGCCGTCGCCTGGGCCGAAGGCGCGAGCCCGCGCGGCAACCGGCCCCGTTCCGCAAGTCGGGAGAGAGAACGGTCCTGCTGCGCCCGGACCACTTCCAGATGCTCCAGCCGGTCCTCGAGGGTCTCGACGTGCCCGAACATCATGGTGGCCGAACTGGCCAAACCGAGGTCGTGGGCGATGTCCATGACGCCCATCCACCGGGCCGTGTCGGCCTTCAGCGGCGCGATGCGTTGACGCACGCGGTCCACGAGGATCTCCCCGCCGCCGCCGGGAAGGCTTCCGAGACCGGCCGCCACGAAGTCCTTCAGCACGGTCTCGACCGGCTCGTTGAAGAACTCGGAGAACGCGACGAATTCGCTCGGGCTGAACCCGTGCACGTTGAACCCGGGGTACTTGCTCCGGACATGGTGCAGCAGGTCGAGGTACCACTGCTTGGTCAGCTTCGGATGATGGCCGCCCTGCATCAGCATCTGGGTTCCGCCCAGCGCGAGGGTCTCCTCGATCTTGCGGTCCAGCTCGTCGAGCTTGATGACGTAGGAGTCGGCGTCCTTCTCCGAGCGCCAGAACGCGCAGAACTTGCAGTAGACGTTGCAGACGTTGGTGTAGTTGACGTTGCGGTCGACGATGAAGGTCACCACGTCCTCGCCGCGTCCGCCGAGGGCCGGGGACTTGGCGAGCCGGCGCCTGCGGTCGGCGAGGGCGCCGAGCTCCTCCAAGGGCAGCCGGTACAACTGCGCCGCCTCCGCCGCCGTGATCCGGTCGCCATCCCAGACCCTCTGCAGGAGCGTGTCGTTTGCGGTTTCGGAAACCATGAGCGGACCCTACGCCGGAAACCCGGCCGGACAAAGCCGTCATCGCCCGCCTGCGGAAACCTGTGCGAGCCCACGGAGCCGACCTCACAGAAAGCCGCCGAGGCAAAGGCATCCACAAAGAGCCCTCTCTGAAACCCAAACCAAGAGCATCTCCCTTTGCGGCTTTGCGCGAGGCCTCTTCTGCATGAGTCCCGTTACGACGAGGCTCAGCGGGCCGCTTCGTCAGGCCAACCGGTCTTCGCAGCGAAGTTGTAGCGCAGGATCCGTTGCTGGATCACGGCGTTGGGCCATCGGCTGCGGACGACCATCCGTGGGTCCCGCAGACGTTCGGTCAGTCCCAGTCGGACATCGAACCGCCGGTAGTCCTCGGCGCTTCCCTCGAATCGCAGTGGCCAACCGCGTCCCAGCGGATGTTCGGGAAGCCTTCGGCCGGCTCCGTGCAGGCGTTTCCAGTGCGTCTCGAGCTTCGAAGGCAGCGGCACCGGCCGACGCCGTGCGTCCAGGGGCAGGCTCCCATGCTTGCCCCATTCAACGCCGATCCGGACCCGACCGTCCTTCACGGGCGCCTCGAGGATCTCGCCATGGAAGTAGGTGAACACCTTCACCGCGCGCCCGCTGACAGGCTCGTACTCGACCCAGACCACCTCGTGGTCGCAGGGATCGTTGTCCTCGGGGAAATCCAGGTCGTCGTCCCAGAAGAGATGGTAGCCGATCCATGGTCGGTCCGGATGGACGACGACGGCGACGTCGCGGAGCCGGAAGGGTTCGCCGCGGACGAGGTGGAGTTGCGGTGCGAGCCGGCGGACCCGTTCCATGTCCTCGGCCGTGGGTTCGCCGTGCGGATCCAGTTCCAACGCCCGCGCGTAGTTTCGGGATGCCTCGCCGAGGTTCCGGAGTTGGTGGGCGGCCATGCCTTGGCGGTTCCGGATCCCCGGCATGTCGGCAGCGTGGATCTCGAGGTCGCCAAGGTCCACGAACGCCGCGCCGGTCAGCGGATTCGCCCGTGCGACCTCGCCGCCGGGGAATCGGACGCGGTAGCGGCTCAGGGAGAGATCCGGTTCCGGGTAGTCGGTGCTGACGAACTGGGCTCCGCTGGCGAGGGCCCGCTCGCGCTGCTCGACCCGGTTGGCGCGGGCGTCCGCCGTCGGGCTGTCGGCGCGGGTCCGCACCAGGAAACCCTCCCGCACCAGCGCGCCGATCCGGTCGAAGTCCCGCTCCGGGTTGTTCACCTTCATCCAGGCCGCCGCCGGATGCTCCCTGGGAACGGACACGAACATCGCCCTGCCGGAGAGGTTGGCGGCGTTGGTGAGGTACAGGTCCCGGACCGCTCCTTCGTTGTCCATCGCGAACAGCACCTTGCCCAACAACGTCGACACCGCCGGCCAACCCCGGCCGGAGACGGCTTCGCGCAGGGTCGGCAATCCCCCTCGCAGTTGGTCCGGTTCGAACCGCTGGGCCGCGGGGATCCCGGCCCGGATCTCCGCGTCCAAGGCGTCCAGCAGCGCGGGCGTGAAGCGGACCGGCTGGGTAAATTCCTTCCCGGCGGAATCCTCCTTCAGCTCGACCATCACGAGGATCGGGAAGTGGAACGGGTGTGCGGCGGACCATTCGCGGACCTCCTTCAGCGCGGACTGGAAGGTCAGGGTGGGACTCACGAAGTCGAAGTCCGGCACGTGCAGGATCTTGAATCCCGGGGCGCGGAGCACCCCTTCCGGATCATGACCGGGGACGTCTCCGAGTCCGCGTTCCGCGGCGAGCACGGGGCCCAGGGGACGGGCGAAATGGCCACCGTCCGGATCGGCATAGACGTCGAGCTCCAGCTGGCGGATCCCGAGGATGCCGAGCTGCTCACGGATCGGACGATGGGTGTAAGCGAGGGAGTCCGCGGCGGCTTTGCTGCGGAGGCGCAGAAGGGCGTCCATCGCCGGTCCGGGCGCCACATGGTAGGAGTTGTGGGTGCCGATGACCTGACATTGGTCGAGGCGCACCGGCTGGGAACCGGCGGCGAAACCGGAAACCAACAGGCCCGAAAGGCAGCCGAGCGCGGAAAGGACGGACCGGAGACGACGCATCGGCCCTTGGTATCCACGTCGGCGGCCCCCGGCGAGAACGGCCGGGTGAATTCAAGGTGACCGGCCCCGGGGCCGAGGAAATTCGGTTCTCCTCCCCGGCCCGGGTTCTCTAGTCTCGCCCCACATGCTCGACATCAAACTGCTGCGGGAGCGTCCCGACTTCGTCCGTGAACGCCTGGCCACCCGTCACGGTGGCGACGAGGCCAAGGTCGACGAGGTGCTGTCCCACGACGAGAAGCGCCGCGCCGCGCTGGCCGAGGCCGAGCAACTGAAGGCGCGCCGCAACAGCGCCTCGAAGGAGATCGGCGCGCTGATGGGCCAGAAGAAGTTCGAGGAGGCGGAGGCACGCAAGGCCGAGGTCCGGGCGATGGGCGACCGCACGGCCGAGCTGGACCGGATCGCCACGGAGGCGGAGGCGGCGCGGGACGCGCTGCTCTTGATGATCCCGAACCTGCCGCACGCCAGCGTGGCCCTGGGCCGGGACGCGGCGGACAACCCGGAAATCCGCGTCCACGGCGAGAAGCCGCAGTTCGGCTTCCAGCCGCTCAACCACATCGAGCTGTGCGAACGTCTCCGCCTGGTCGACTTCGCCCGCGGCGCGAAGCTGAGCGGCTCGGGCTTCCTGCTCTACACCGGATGGGGTGCCCGGCTGGAACGCGCGTTGATCCAGTTCCTGCTCGACCTCCACACCCAGGAGCACGGCTACACCGAGGTCGCCCCGCCCTACATCATCGGCGAGCACTGCATGGTCGGCGTCGGCCAGTTCCCGAAGTTCCGCGACCAGGCCTACGCCGTGCAGGAAGGCCTCGACGGCTCGACCATGGGCAAACTCTACCTGCTCCCCACCGCCGAGGCGCCCGTGGCCAACATCCACCGGGAGGAGATCCTGCCGGAGAAGCAGATGCCGGTGCGTTACGTGGCCTATTCGCCCTGCTTCCGGGCGGAGGCCGGGGCGGCCGGACTCGGCACCCGCGGCATGATCCGCGTCCACCAGTTCGACAAGGTGGAGCTGATCAAGATCGTCCATCCCGACGAAGGCTATGCCGAGCTGGAGGCGATGGTCGGCAACGCCGAGACCGTGCTGAAGCGGCTCGGCCTCCATTACCGCGTCATCAACCTCTGCACGGGCGACATGGGCTTCGCCTCGGCCAAGACCTACGACATCGAGGTCTGGGCCCCGGGCCAGGGTTCCTACCTCGAGGTCTCCAGCTGCTCGAACTGCGAGGACTACCAGTCCCGCCGCATGAACCTCCGGTTCAAGCGCGAGTCCGACGGCCACAACCTCCTCCCCCACCTGCTCAACGGCTCGGGGACCGCGTTGGCCCGGCTCTTCGTGGCCCTAGTCGAAACCCACCAGCAGGCCGACGGCAGCATTCGCATCCCGGAACCGCTCCAGCCGTATCTCCGCGCCGACCGGATCACCGCCTGATCCGTCGCTTCGTCGCGCTCCATCGACTCCCACGTTCCGTTCATGGCCCCCGGTCCCTCCGGGTGGCCCGGAAGAGGTCCTTCTTCGGGGAATCCGCTCCCGTGAAAGGGCAACCGGGCACTTGGCAGCCGGACGGAACAGCCTACAGTCCCGCCGCCGATTTCCGGCAACCCGAGCTTTGAAGACACCCGGTTCCAATCCTGGAAAAACCAGCCCGTCCAGCGGGCACTCAGAAAACCACCTCCCCCACCAGACGGCGTCGCAGCTGACCCGCTACGCCGATTCCTTCGAGGATCTGCTGGAGATCGCGCTCGCCGGCAAATCGCCGGAGGAGGCCAAGATCGTCATGGCCAGCCTGGTGGAAGGGCTTCGGGCCAAGGGGATCCCCGTCCCGGATGTCACCACGACGCCGTACCTGAACACCATCCCGGTCGAGGAACAGCCCGAGTATCCGGGCGACTTGGAGATGGAACGGCTCATCCGGGCGCACGTCCGCTGGAACGCCATGGCCATGGTCGCCAAGGCCAACAAGACCACGAACGTCGGCGGCCACATCGCCACCTTCCAGTCGCTGGCCACGCTGTACGAAGTCGGCTTCAACCACTTCTTCCGCGGCGGCGCCGACGGCAAGACGGCAGACATGATCTACTTCCAGGGCCATGCCTCGCCGGGCAACTACTCCCGGGCCTACCTGGAGTACCGCCTCAACGACCAGCACCTGAAGAACTTCCGTCAGGAGCTGCAGGACCATCCCGGGCTTTCGTCCTACCCGCATCCCTACCTGATGCCGGATTTCTGGCTGTTCCCCACCGTCTCGATGGGGCTCGGTCCGATCCATTCCATCTACCAGGCCCGCTTCAGCCGCCACATGCAGGCGCGCGGTCTCGTGCCAAAGGACCATGACCCGATGGTCTGGGCCTTCATCGGCGACGGCGAGTCGGACGAACCGGAGACGCACGGCGCGATCTCCCTCGCCGGACGCGAGCACCTCGACAACCTGGTCTGGGTCATCAACTGCAATCTGCAGCGGCTCGACGGACCGGTCCGCGGCAACGGCAAGATCATCCAGGACCTCGAAGGCCAGTTCCGCGGTGCGGGATGGAACGTGGTCAAGGTGGTGTGGGGTTCCAACTGGGACGACCTGCTCGCCAAGGACAAGACGGGCCTGCTCGCCAAGCGCATGGAGGAGGTCGTGGACGGCGAGTACCAGAAGTACGTCGTCGAGAGCGGCGCCTACATCCGGAAGAACTTCTTCGGCAAGTATCCCGCGTTGCTGGAACTGGTACAGCACCTGACCGACGACCAGCTTAAGAAGCTCACCCGCGGCGGCCACGATCCGCGCAAGGTCTACGCGGCCTATCACCGGGCCACCCAACGCAACGGCCGGCCCACGGTGATCCTGGCCAAGACGGTCAAGGGCTACGGCACTGGTGAGGCCGGCGAGGGCAAGAACCCGACCCACGGCCTCAAGAAGCTCGAGGAGCGCGACATCCGCCATTTCCGCGAGCGGTTCTCGATCCCGCTCGAGGACGAGGTCATCGCCGAGCTGCCCTTCTATCGTCCGCCGCAGGACAGCGCCGAGATCCGGTACCTGATGGAACGGCGCCAGGAGCTCAACGGCTTCAACCCGGTCCGCGTGGACCGCGCCCAGAAGCTGGAGCCCCCGAAGCACACCGATCCCGCCCTGCGCAACGTCGTCGCGGCCACCGCCCTGTCGTCGGCCTCGACCACCAAGGCGTACGTGCTCCTCCTCTCATCCCTGCTCCGCGACAAGGCGATCGGGAAGTTCATCGTGCCGATCGTCCCCGACGAGGCGCGCACGTTCGGCATGGAGGGCCTGTTCAGCCAGGTCGGCATCTACAGCTCCCGGGGACAGCTCTACAACCCGGTCGACAAGTCGGAGATGGCCCCCTACATCGAGCGCAAGGACGGCCAACTGCTCGAGGAAGGCATCAACGAGGCCGGCTCCATGGCCGACTTCATCGCCGCCGGCACCGCCAACGTCACCTACGGCGTGCCGATGATCCCGTTCTACATCTACTACTCGATGTTCGGGTTCCAGCGCGTCGGTGACCAGATCTGGCTCGCCGGCGATTCCCGCTGCCGCGGCTTCATGGTCGGCGCCACCTCGGGTCGCACCACGCTCAATGGCGAGGGTCTCCAACACCAGGACGCCCACAGCCACCTCATCGCCGCCTCCGTCCCGAACCTGTACTGCTACGAACCTGCGTTCGGATACGAGCTGGCCGTGATCGTCTGCGACGGCCTCAAGCGCATGTACGCCGACGGCGAGGACGTTTTCTACTACGTCTCCGTCCACAACGAGGACTACGCCCACCCGGCCCTGCCCGAGGATCCCGCCGTCGTCGAGGGCATCCTCAACGGCATGTACAAGTTCCGCCCCGGCAAGGAGGGACTCGCACATCGCGTCCAACTGCTCGGCTCGGGCTCCATCCTGCAGCAGGCGCTCCGCGCACAGCAGATCCTCGAGAAGTACGGGGTCTCCGCGGATGTCTGGAGCGTCACCAGCTACAAGCGTCTCCGCTCCGAAGCCCAGGCGGCGAAGCGCTGGAACATGCTCCATCCCACCGAGGCTCCGCGGACGAGCTTCCTGGAGCAGACCGTCGCCAAGGAGACCGGCCCTTGGATCGCCGTGAGCGACAACCTGAAGCTGGTCGCCGACCAGATCGCGCCGTGGATCCCGGGCGGACTGATGACGCTCGGCTGCGACGGCTTCGGCCGCAGCGAGGTTCGGCCGGTGCTGCGCCGCTTCTTCGAGGTGGACGCCGAGTGCACCGCCATCGCCACGCTGTACAAGCTGGCTTCGGAAGGCGCCGTGCCGAAGGAACTGGTCGCCCAGGCGATCCGTGACCTCGGGGTCGATCCCGAGAAGCGCTTCGGCGTCTGCGTCTGAGGCAGGGCTCCGGACGGTTTTGCCACGGAGGGCACGGAGAAGGCGGCAGTCGACCTTTTTCGTGCCCTTTGCCTTTTTCGCGGCCTGGGCTAGGCGGGCCTGTATTGCTCCCCGTGTCTGCTTCGCCGGGTGGACCGAGGCTCAGTTTTCAGTGAGGAACTTCAGCAGCTCGATCCGTTCCCGGTCGCCCAAGGACTCGAGCAACCCGCCCGGCATCAACGAGCGTTCGGCCGTTTCGCGCTTCAGGATTTCGGCCTTGGGAACCACCACCGGATCGCCGGTGGCCTTCAACGTCAGCGCGCTGGCGGTTTCCGCGGTGACCAACCCCGAAAGCGTGTCGCCCGCCCGCGTCTCCAGGACGGTCAATTGGAAGTCCGACCCGATCACCGCGTCCGGATCGATGATGTTCTCCAGGAAGTAGCGGACACCATGCTTGCCGGCCCCGGTGAGTTCCGGTCCGACGCGGACGCCGTCCCCGCCCAGCCGATGGCACTGCGCGCAGAGCCGCTGGAAGTGCCGGCGCCCCTCCGACGCGGAGTAGGCCCACAACGGCGCCTCGTCGAAGGTCTTCTCCCACGCGCCGACCAACGCCAGCTTCTCCGCCGGGGTCTTGGAAATCCGTCCCCAGGCGGCCGACACCCGACGGTCGACCTCGGCGTCGCCGAGTCCGCTCAACGCCCGGATCTGGAAGGCCGAGATCTGGTCCCGCGCCACAAGCCCGGCCGCCACCGCATCCAGCAGGGCCAAGGCCGGACCGCGACGCCGCGTCAAGGTGTCGAGGACCGCCGTGCGTTCCTCGGGGTTGAACGAACCGAAGCGCGCCAGCAGCGCCTCGGCGACACCCGGCGAATCGAAGCGCGCCAGCAGTCCGATCGCCGACATCCGGAAGGTCGGATCTTCCAGCAATCCGAGGAACACCGGGAGCGACTCGCGGTCGAGGGCCCTCGAAAGGACGGCGTAGGCATGTCGACGTGCCGGCTCCCGGACGTTGGGGTCGGCCAGCTCCTTCCGCAGACGGGCAAACATCGAGGTGTCGCCGAAGACCGCGGCGAGGTTCTCGGCCAATTCGCGCACCGCGGGTTCCGAATGCCGATAGAGGTTGGCCGCGACGCGGTTCCAGGAGGCCGGCGCCGGGATGCCGGCACGGGGCCCCATCGCGAGCCAAAGACCGGCCAGACGCCGAGGGAGGTCCTCGCCTCGGGTGTTCCCGATCTCCGCGACCGC
>JAIXUV010000043.1 GCA_027483345.1 Verrucomicrobiales bacterium
CTCCCGGCACTCGACGGCGGATTCCGGACCGCGATCAACCGGCGGATCCTTTCCTTGGCCGGAGACGCCGACCGCGACGTCTTCGTCGTGTTCGGTCAGAGGTTGTACTCCTGGTTCGGTGTGGCCGCGCTCGCGCTGGGCGTGGCCATCATGGCGGCCTATTCGCTGACCCCGAACGCCCGACAACTGCAGCTCCCGTTCCTCTTCTACCTGCTGCTCGGTTCCACCGGCGCCGTCGTCGTCCTGGCCAACGCCTACCTCCAGCAGCTGATCGGCCTCGGCCTGCAACGGCGGATGTTCGCCATCCAGACGGTCATGGCCTGGACCACGGTCCTCGTGCTCTGGGCAGGCTTCCGCGCCGGCCTTGGGATCTGGTCCTTCATCCTCTCCACCTCCCTCCCCCAACTCTGCGCCGTGGCCCTCGCGGTGCCCATGATCCGGATCGCCGCACCGGAGACGCGCCTCCTCGACCTGACCTGGGACTCGGGGGACACCGCTCGGCTCCGGGACCTGTGGAGGGAGGCCTCGGGCGTCCTGAGCATGCAGATCTGGACCCTGGCCCTCTACACCGTCGACACGCTGCTGGTCGGATGGATCTGGACCGAGACGCAGGTCGGACGCTACGTGATCGCGGCGAACCTGTTCTCGAAGCTGCGTCTCCTCTTCCAGTCGGCGGACGAAGCCGTCTGGCCGATCCTCGCCGCGAAGGCCGCCAACGGCGAACGGATCTCCGCCGGGATCGCCCGCCTCAACGGCTGGATCCACGGCGCCGCGATGACCGCGGCCGCGCTCTGCATCCCCGCCTTCCTCTCCGGCTACCTCGGCGGCGAATGGACTTCCGACGCCATCGTCGCCGCGCTGATGGCGGGCCGCTTCCTGATCACAGGCCTCGCCGCACAGCCGGCCTGGTGGCTCTACGGCCACGGCCACATGCACTCGATCGCCCTCCACGTGCGCCGCGAGCTGATCGCCTCCATCGCGCTTTCCGTGCCCCTGGGATGGTGGTTGGGACCCGTGGGTGTGGCGTTGGGTTTCCTGGTCGGCACCGCGGCGGGAATGCTCTACCCGCTGCCCGCCGAATACGCCCGCGCCGCGGGGATCGCACCCGTCCGTCTGCTCACCGGCCTCTGGTCCCGGGCCGCGGCGGCGGGTCTGCTTGCGGCGTTGATTTCCCTGGTCGGGATACGCCTGGACGCCGGGTGGATCTCGATCGTGGCCTTCGCCGCGCTGGCCGCGGCGCTCCCTCCGGGAATCGCCGCCTCGGTCGCCTACGTCCGCGCCCGGAAGGCCGGCGTCACCAGGCCTCTCGAGGCCGCCGCGTTCCTCTGATCCCGGACCGGTTGCCGACCCCGAAGGCAGGCGTGGCATTCTTGATTCCTGATTCCCGATTCGGGATTTCCGGTCTCCCGCAAGTGGCCGCGGCTGCCAAGCTGCGGTCTCCTCTCCATTTCCCGATTCCGGATCCGTGACCAGGAATGCAGTCAACGGCTTGTTTGCGGTTCCAACCCGGGAATCCAGAAGCTCCCACTTCCCCGGCGGCTTGGCGGCTGCGCGCGCCAATCCCTTCCGCAGGGCTCAGGGCTTCAGCATCTCACGACCGGTGTAGTCGATCCGGTGCAGGAACACCCCCGGCGCCGCCACCTTCAGGTACTCGTCCGTAGCCCGCCGGGCGCCCTGCCAATGGCCGTAGTCGTCGATCATCAGGATCCCGCCCCGCACCAACCGTGGATAGAGATGCTCCAGCTCGTGCCGGGTCGACTCGTACCAGTCCGTGTCGAGACGCAGCACCGCGATCTGTCCCGGCACCGTGCCCGGGATCGTGTCCTCCACCCGACCCCGGACATAATGGATCCGGCTGGCCGGATAACCGGACTGGGACATCGTCGCCTGGACGTCTTCCAGCGTGGCCTTGCACCAGCCCTCGCTGGACTTCTGCAATCCGGCGTAGAGTTCCTTCGCCGATTCGCCATGCACGGCGACATCGGAGTCCGTGGGTTCGGACATCCCCTCGAAGGTGTCGTAGAGGTAGAGGTTCCGACCCGTGTCCCCGTGCCGGGCCAGCACCTGGGCCATGGCCAGCATGTTGCCACCCCGCCAGACGCCGCACTCGACAAGGTCTCCCGGGATCCCCTTCTCCACCACGTGGCGCACCGCCAGCATCGAGGCGACGATCCGCTCCGTGCTGGTCATGGTGAAGGGACGCACCGACTCCAGGATCCGGAGCTCGTCGGGATCCAGGTCGTCGATCCCCGCCTCCGTGCGCCCCGCCAACACGGGCCGGATCTCGTGGCCGAATCGGCGCAGCAGACGGTTGAGAAACTTTTTCATCGGTCGGACAGGGGACGAAGCCTCACCCGGGGATGGCGGCCGATCAAGCCGGGCCGCACGGCCGGTTTGGAAAACCCAGGCGGGTCCTTGCGGTCGACGGCCTGCCGATTCGCGGATTCCAAACCGCGGTCCTTTCGGGTTCGATCGGTCCGACAACGCCCAAGTCGACGATGATGTCCCCATTGAAATTGCTGAGGAAGCTACGCAACCGGGTCGTCCAGCTCTTCGCCGGACGCCAGGCCGGATTGAACTTCGAGGCCGACTTCTGGGAGGACTACTTCCGGACCCGGGGCGGCCGGTGGCCCGAGGACTATGTCCGCCGGCTCGACCCCGCCGCACCGCTCGAGGCGATGCACCGGCCGTTCATCGAACGCCTCGCCGGCCCTCGTATCCGGATCCTCGACGTCGGGGCGGGACCGCTGACCATCCTCGGCAAGACCTTTCCCGGAAAGGCGCTCGAGATCACCGCGGTCGATCCGCTCGCGTCCCGCTACGACGCGCTGATGGCGAAGTACCAGGTGACGCCGCCCGTCCGGACCATCGCCGGATCCGGTGAGGCGCTGGTCGCACAGTTCGGCGAGGACGCCTTCGACTTCGTCTACGCCCAGAACTGCATCGACCACGCCGAGAACCCGGTGGAGGCCATGCGGCAGATGGTGCGGGTGGCGAAGCCCGGATGCGAAGCGGTGCTGTACCACGCCCCGAACGAGGCGGAGACCCAGGAGTATACCGGGCTGCACCAGTGGAACTTCACCCTCGAGGACGGACGGTTCATCGTGACCGGCAAGGCCGGACGCACCGACGTCGCCGAGGCGCTGCGGGAGATCGGCGTCTGCACCGCCCGGATGCACGAGGGCTGGATCCTGACCGTGATCCGCAAGCACGGCGGCTGA
>JAIXUV010000171.1 GCA_027483345.1 Verrucomicrobiales bacterium
ACGCAGACGACGTCGCCTTCCTTGGCCCCGGCGGACACGTGGTTGAGGATGGCTTCCACCGAGGGGAGGTAGGCCGCGGGCTTGCCCGTCAGACGCAGGTCCTGCATCAGCTTCTCCGGATTCAGGCGTTCCCCGGGCGGCAGCTGCTCGAGGCGGGCCACCTCGGCGACGACGATCAGGTCGGCCCGTTCGAGGGCGTCGACCAACTCGGCCTGGAAGACGTTGCGACGGGTGGTGTTGGAGCGGGGTTCGAAGACAGCCCAGAGGCGGCGGCCCGGGAACTTGACCCGGAGGGCGCGGATGGTCTCGCGGATCGCGGTGGGGTGGTGGCCGAAGTCGTCGACGACGGTGACGCCTCGGGCTTCACCGCGGACCTCCATGCGTCGGCGGACGCTGAGGAAGGAGTCGAAGGCCTTCTGGATGACGGGGTCGGGCAGTCCGCAATGCCGTGCGCAGGCGGCGACGGCGAGGGCGTTGCGGACATTGAGTTCGCCGACGAGCGGAACGCGGAAGCGGGTTCCGCCGAGTTCGAACTCCGAGGCGTCGTCCTTGAGCACGATGCCGCCCGCGCGGATGTCGTTGTCGGCGCCGAGCCCGAACCGCTTCACAGGGCAGTGCCGGATGCCGAGCAGGGGCTGGAGGGCCGCCTCGTCTCCGTTGGCGAGCAGCAAGCCGTTGCGGGGGATCAGGTGGATGAACCGCCGGAAGCTGAGCTGGATGTCGGCGAGGGTGGGGAAGATGTCCGCGTGGTCGAACTCGAGGTTGTTGACGATCGCGACTTCGGGCAGGTAGTGGACGAACTTGGAGCGCTTGTCGAAGAAGGCGGTGTCGTATTCGTCGCCCTCGATGATGAACCACTCGGACTCGGTGAACCGGGCGCCCTGGCCGAGGTTGCGCGGGATGCCGCCGATCAGGAACGAGGGGTTCAGGCCGGCCGACTCGAAGACCCAGGCGAGGAGCGAGGTGGTGGTGGTCTTGCCGTGGGTGCCGGTCACCACGATGGAACGTTTCCCGCGGATGAAGAACTCCTTCAGCAGCTCGGGCAGCGAGCAGTACCGCAGCTTGCGTTCCAGCGTGGCCTCCGCCTCGGGGTTGCCGCGGGAGATCGCGTTGCCGATGACGACCAGGTCGGGCTTGTGGGCCAGGTTGGATTCCGCGTAGCCGGCCATGACCGGGATCTGGCGGTCGGCCAGGAAGGTGGACATCGGCGGATAGATGACGTCCTGGTCGGAGCCGGTGACGCGGAAACCGCGCTCCTGCATGGCGACGGCGGCGCTGGCCATGGCGGTGCCGCCGATGCCGACGAAATGGACGCTGCGGATATCCCCGAACACGGTTTTGACACTACGGAGTGTCCCGGTCGGATCCCAAGCGCCAAACCGCGGTCCCTGTTCAATAATCGCTTTGCCCGGAAGAGCTCCCAAAAGCATTGTCCCGGGCATGTCAGTGAGTTCCGCGTCCGCGGGAAGGCTCGCCCACGCCGAGTCGGTCCAATCCCATCCCGGCGTCCCCGGTTTCGATGAAGCGATCACCCGGTCGCAAAGCTACCTCCTTTCGGAGCAGCGTCCCGAGGGCTATTGGATCGGCGAGCTGTTGGTCGACGTGACGCTCGTGGCCGACATGGTCGCCTTCTACCACTGGTGGGGAAAGGTGGACCGGGAATGGGAGCGGAAGGCGATCCACCACATCTTCTCGAAGCAGCTGCCGGACGGTGGATGGAACATCTATCCGAACGGACCCGCCGAGGTGAACGCGACCATCAAGGCCTACCTGGCCCTGAAGCTCGCCGGCATCCCGACCACCGATCCGCGCATGCTCAAGGCCCGCGAGATGGCGCGGAACCTGGGTGGCGTGCCCCGCATGAACACGTTCTCCAAGCTCTACCTGGCGCTCATCGGCCTGGTGGCCTGGAACCACGTTCCCACCATCCCGTGCGAGGTGCTGCTGATCGGGAAGTGGTTCCACGTGAACTTCTGGGAGATGAGCAACTGGTCGCGGGCCATGATCATCCCGCTCGCCATCATCAACCACTTCCGTCCGACCCGCCCGGTCGGGGTCGACCTCGACGAGCTGTATCCCAACGGAAAGTGGGAGCTGGATGAGCCGCTGCGCCCCCGCTACTTCGACTTCTCCCTGCGCAACATGTTCCTGTGGCTCGACCGCCTGCATAAGCTTGCGGAATGGGTCAGCCGACGGGGACTTCACCCGTTCCGCAAGGAGGCCCTCAAGCGTTCGGAACAGTGGATGCTGGAGCGTTTCGAAGGCAGCGACGGCCTCGCCGCGATCTTTCCGGCGATGCTCAACGCCCTGATCGCGCTGATCGCCCTCGGCTATCCGGACGACCATCCGGAGGTGGTCCGAGCCCATCGGGAGCTGACCAAGCTGATGCACTTCACCGAGGACTCGGTGCGCATCGAGCCGTGTTTCTCCCCGGTCTGGGACACCGCCATCGTCTCGATCTGCCTCAGGGAGTCCGGCGTTCCGGCGAACCACCCCAAGATGGTCCGCGCCGCCGAGTGGACGATGGAGAAGGAGATCCGTTTCCGCGGCGACTGGATCCACAAGAACCCGGTCGACGTCGAACCCTCGGGCTGGGTGTTCGAGTTCGCCAACAAGTGGAATCCCGACGTGGACGACACCGCGATGGTGATCCTCGCCCTGCGCCAGGTGGCCACGGACAACCCCGCCCGACGGGACGAATGCCGCGAGCGGGCGATCCGCTGGATGATGACCTTCCAGTGCAAGGACGGCGGCTGGGCGGCCTTCGACAAGGACTGCACCAAGTCGATCCTGGAGAAGGTCCCGTTCGCCGACCACAACGCCATGCTCGACCCCGAGTGCGCGGACATCACGGCCCGCATCCTGGAACTGCTCGGCTACGAGGGCTGGGACCCGAAGCATCCCCAGATCCGCCGGGCCATCACCTATCTCCAGCAACAGCAGGAGGCGGACGGCTCGTGGTACGGCCGTTGGGGCGTCAACTACATCTACGGCACCTGGCAGGTGCTCCGCGGCATGCGGGCGTTGAACTGGAACATGCAGGAGCCCTGGCTGGTCCGCGGCGCCGAGTGGCTGCGCAAGGTCCAGTTGCCCGACGGCGGCTGGGGCGAGCGCTGCAACACCTACGACGACCCGATCTTCAAGGGCGCGGGCCCGGCCACGCCCTCCCAGACCGCCTGGGCCGTCATGGGCCTCTGCGCCATGGGCAACCCGGAGGATCCCGCGCTCCGCCGCGGCGTGGAATGGCTGATCCGGAACCAGAACGAGGACGGCAGCTGGACCGAGGAGGAAATCACCGGCACCGGCTTCCCGTGCGTGTTCTACCTCAAGTACGACATGTACCGGAACAGTTGGCCGCTGCTGGCCCTCGCCACCTACCGCCGACTTTGGCAGGGCATCCCGGCGGGCACCGTCGGTTGAGGGCGGCCGGGTGGCCACCGCCGGGGTCGTCCCATCCGTCCTATCCGTCCCATAGGACCCATGGGTCCCATGAGCCAGGGACGGAATCCACGGCCAGGCGGTCGTGGCCACACGGCTGTCGCCACGGCGGTTCCTTGACGCTCTCCGGCGCAAACCCCAATTTCGGCGCAATCGATAGCGATTTCCCTCCGAGAAACCACCAATGAGCACGCCTCACAACCTGTTCGACACCCTCCAGTCCTTCGACCTCGGCAATGGCAAGACCGGCCGCTTCTACAGCCTGCCTGCGTTGGAGAAGGCCGGGGTCGGCCCGATCTCCCGCCTGCCGGTCTCGATCCGCCTCGTGCTGGAGTCCGTGCTCCGCAACTGCGACGGCCTCAAGGTTCAGGACGTGAACGTCCGCGAACTGGCCAACTGGAAGCCGACCGAGGCCCGCACCGCGGAGATCCCCTTCGTCGTCGCCCGCATCGTCCTCCAGGACTTCACCGGCGTGCCGCTGCTCGTCGACCTCGCCGCCATGCGCTCGGCCGTGGCCAAGATCGGCAAGAACCCCAAGATCATCGAGCCGCTCGTCCCCGTGGACCTCGTGGTCGACCATTCCGTGCAGGTGGATTTCGCCGGCTCCGCGGACGCGTTGGCCAAGAACCTTGACCTCGAGTTCAGCCGCAACCGCGAGCGCTACCAGTTCCTGAAGTGGGGCATGCAGGCCTTCGACACCTTCAAGGTCGTCCCGCCGGGCATCGGCATCGTCCACCAGGTGAACCTCGAGTACCTCGCCAAGGGCGTGTTGAACGCCGGCGACGTGTACTACCCGGACACCCTGGTCGGTACCGACTCGCACACCACCATGATCAACGGCCTCGGCATCGTGGGCTGGGGCGTGGGCGGCATCGAGGCCGAGGCGGGCATGCTCGGCCAGCCGGTCTACTTCCTCACCCCCGACGTCGTCGGCGTGCACCTCACAGGCGCGATCCGCGAGGGCGTCACCGCCACCGACGTGGCCCTCACGGTCACCCAGCTCCTGCGCAAGGCGAAGGTCGTCGGCAAGTTCGTCGAGTTCTTCGGTCCCGGCGCCGCGGCGCTGCCGCTGGTCGACCGCGCGACCATCGCCAACATGGCCCCCGAGTACGGCGCGACCATGGGCTTCTTCCCCGTGGACGCCGAGTGCGCGAACTACCTCCGCGCCACCGGCCGCACCGAGGAACAGGTCCGCCTGTACGAGAACTACTACCAGGCCCAGGGCCTCTGGGGCATCCCCCAGAAGGGGCAGATCGACTACTCGCAGGTCGTCGAGCTGGACCTCTCCGCCGTGGTCCCGAGCGTCGCCGGTCCGAAGCGGCCGCAGGACCGCATCGAGCTCCAGAACCTCGGTTCCACCTTCACCGGCGCCTTCAGCAAGCCGGTCACCGAGAACGGATTCGGCAAGAAGGCTGAGGACTTCTCCACGGTTTCCGCCGAGGTCGGTGGCGCCAAGGTCGGACATGGCTCGGTGTTGATCGCCGCGATCACCAGCTGCACCAACACCTCCAACCCGAGTGTCATGCTCGCCGCCGGCCTGCTCGCCAAGAAGGCCGTAGAGAAGGGCCTGAAGGTGAATCCGGCCGTGAAGTCGTCGCTCGCCCCGGGCAGCCGCGTCGTCACCGACTACCTCAACAAGACGGGCCTCGCGCCCTACCTCGACCAGCTCGGGTTCCAGACGGTCGGCTACGGCTGCACCACCTGCATCGGCAACTCCGGCCCGCTGGATCCGAAGATCGAAGAGGCCGTGGTGAAGAACGACCTCGTCGCCGCCTCGGTGCTCTCGGGCAACCGCAACTTCGAGGCCCGCGTCCACCAGAACATCAAGGCCAACTTCCTCATGTCGCCGCCGCTGGTCGTCGCCTTCGCGCTGGCCGGCCGCGTGGACCGCGACCTCACCAGCGAGCCCGTCGGCCAGGGCACGGACGGCGCCGTGTACCTGAAGGACATCTGGCCCTCGCTCGGCGAGGTGCGCGACGCCATGCAGGCCGCGCTCAAGCCCGAGGTCTTCCGTTCCCTCTACACCGACTTCGCGGCCCAGAACCCGAAGTGGAACGAGATCCCGTCCAGCGTCGGCAACGTGTATGACTGGGACCGCCAGTCCACCTACATCCAGGAGCCGCCGTTCTTCACGGACTTCGCCCTCCAACCGGGGACGATCCAGCCGATCACCGGCGCCCGTGCGCTCGGCATCTTCGGCGACAGCGTCACCACCGACCACATCTCGCCCGCCGGCGCGATCAAGAAGAGTTCCCCAGCCGGCCGCTACCTGCTGGAGAACTCCGTCGAATTCGTCGACTTCAACAGCTACGGCAGCCGCCGCGGCAACGACCGCATCATGACCCGCGGCACGTTCGCCAACGTCCGCATCAAGAACCTCATGCTCGGCGGCGAGGAGGGTGGCAACACCTTCGGGCCGGACGGCGTGAAGACATCGATCTATGACGCGGCCGTCGCCTACCAGGCGCAGGGCACGCCGCTGATCGTGTTGGCTGGCCAGGAGTACGGCACCGGTTCCAGCCGCGACTGGGCGGCCAAGGGCACCAACCTCCTCGGGGTGAAGGTCGTGGTCGCGCAGTCCTTCGAACGCATCCACCGCTCGAACCTCGTCGGAATGGGCGTGCTGCCGCTGCAGTTCAAGGAAGGCACCACCGCGCAGACCCTGAAGCTGGACGGCACGGAGACCTACGACGTCGTCGGCCTCGATCCCGGGGTGAAGCCGCAGCAGGAGCTGACCCTGAAGATCACACGCCGCGACGGATCGGCGGAGTTCGTCCCGGTGGCCTGCCGCATCGATACCCCGATCGAGATCGAGTACTACCAGCATGGCGGCATCCTGCCGTACGTGCTGCGCCAGCTCATCGCCAAGGCCTGAGCGCCATTCGCGAAGGTTCGGCCTTCGACCACTTCAGCAGCCGCCGCGCCCCCGGGCTCGGCGGCTGCTTCCTTTGGGGCCCGTCGGCAGCGGGGATTCGGTGGATCCACATCCGTCGTGGGGATCGCAAGGGAGCTGGCCGTCGGGGCATCGGAAGAGCAGAAGGGTGAATTCCGTGAAACGGACGGCGGATTTCTGTCTGCGGATGACCTGGAATGGTGGTCGTCTACCGCAAGGCGTGACCCCGGCCATGGAGGAGGTCCCGGGTCCCGTCCGACAAATTTGAAGGCCCGGCGTCCTTGCGGGCCGCGGGCGGTGGCGCACTGTGTTCGGCTGTAGTTCCTGTCATGAAACCCAAAGCCAAGGTGGTCGGCGGTGCGGTCGCGTCCAAGGGGGGCCGTGTGAAGGAGTCCGCCGCGAAGACGGTGGAGATCCCGCCGGACACCGCGGCGAGCGCGTTGGCCGCGGAGGTCACCGCCGCGCTGGGCCGGGCCTTGACCGCGGCCGAGATCGAGACCCTTCGCCTGGTCGAGGGCCTCTTCGCGCGGGTCCGTTCCGGCAACGCCCTCACCTTGGGCGACGTGGCGGAACTGGGCTTCCTCGTCGCGGGCAGCGCGTGGCAGAAGGTGGACCTCTGGCCATCCCCGCCCCGGTCGCCGATGGAGCTCTGGCAGTACATCGCGGTGTTCGCGGAGGAACGGAATCTGGCTTTGCCCGAGTTCCTGCGGCCGGTCACCGCTGCCGACGAGGCCCGCCGGATCGTCGCCACACATCGTCGTGAACGCGACGTGCAGCGGTGGCGGACGCTGCTCGGAAACCTCCAGTTGGGTCCCTCCGAGGACGCCCGTCCCAGCAGCCAGATCGAACTGCGGCTGCGCCTGGATGCCAAGGAGGCGCTCGTCGAGTGGCGGAAGGCCGGCGCCGAGAACTGGTCCGGGATCAAGCCCGGCAAGTTCAAGGACTTCGACGAGAAGCACGGGGCGGATCTTCCGCCGGAGGTCGCCCTGCTGTGGCAGCCCCTAGCCCAGCGCGCCCGGTACGGATACCAGATCGAGCTGTTCTACCACGACCAGAACACCCGGCATTTCCTGAACCGCGTCCTGCGGCTGCCGGCCTTGAACCCGTCCATCACGGGCGCCTCCGGCGAGCCTTTGATCCGTGCCGAGGCCCCGTTGCGTTGGACCCTGGGGGAGGCGAACGGCGAGGCCGACGACTACTCGCTACGCCTGCTGACCCCGGATGGACGGCCGGTGCCGCCGCTGCTGCTCACCCTGAACGGGCGTCCCACGCTGTATGTCACCTCGGACTCCGTCTTCACCGGACCGCCGGCGGAGGACCGCGCCCTGGACCCGGCCGCCGAGACGAAGATCCCGGTGCCCGCGCTCGAGACGCAGGCGGGCGTGAAGTTCCTTTCCCACCTGCAGGTGCAGTTGCCCACGCGTCTGGCGTCGAAGGTCCAGGTCATCACGCTCCGCCCCCGCCTCCGGGCCGAGCTGGTGCAGCCGATCGTCGGCTACGACAACGAGTTCTGCTTCATCGACCTCCTGGCGGTCACGCCGGACGAGCGCGAGGTCGAGCGGTGGAACGGGAGCGCCTGGAACGACGTCAACGCCCGGACCAACGACGGCGACGAGTCGGAAGGGGCCGAGGAACCGCCCGTCTCCTCCGTATCGGGTGAGCCGCTCTGGATGTTCGACCGCGCCGCGTTGGCCGAGGCGACGCGCCTGCTCGACGCCGGCGGATTCCGCTGGGACTTCGCACGTCAGCGCTGGTCGGCCAAGGTCACTCGCCAATTCCCGGAGCGTTTCGTCCCATGGCTGAAGTCGTTGCCGTTGCACCTCGAACTCGACCTGCGCGGTGAACTCGCCTCGTTCCTCCGGGCCGAGGTCTCGGGCACCGTGAAGCTCGACGTCCAGGAGGCCGGCATCGACTGGTTCGACCTCTCCGTCATCATCGACGTCTCCGACACCTCGCTCACGCGTGAGGAGATCAAGGTGCTGATGAATGCCCGCGGCAAGTGGGTGCGCCTCGCCGACAAGGGCTGGCGGAAGCTCGAGTTCAAGCTCTCGGCCGAGGAGGACGAGCAGCTCGCCCGTCTCGGGCTCAACCCGCACGAGTTGACCTCGGAGAAGCAGCGTCTCCATGCGCTCCAGCTCGCGGATCCCGCCGCGAAGCGGTTCCTTTCGGACGCCGGCTACGAGCGGGTCCAGCGGCGCGCGGCCGAGCTGAAGGCCCGGGTGACTCCGGATGTCCCTCCCGAGATCCGGGCGGAGCTGCGTCCCTACCAGCGTGAGGGGTTCCACTTCCTCGCCTACCTCAGCACGAACCGATTCGGCGGCGTGCTCGCGGACGACATGGGCCTGGGCAAGACGCTCCAGACTCTCACCTGGCTCTGCTGGCTGCGGAAGCAGTACGCGCAGCCCGCGCCGGTGCTGGTCGTCTGCCCGAAGTCGGTCGCCGACAACTGGCGTGCCGAGGCCGCCCGGTTCCTCCCCGGCCTCAAGGCGCGTGTCTGGAGCAGCGACGACATGAAGGGGCTGCCGACCCAGACGGGGTCGGCCGACCTGCACATCATCAACTACAACCAGCTCCGCAGCGTCGGCGAGAAGCTCAAGACCGAGTTCCTGGCGGTGATCCTGGACGAGGGGCAATACATCAAGAACCCGTCGTCGGTGACCACGATGATCGCCACGCGGCTGAAGGCGATCCATCGGCTGCTGCTGAGCGGCACGCCGATCGAGAACAAGCTGCTCGACCTGTGGAGCCTCATGTCGTTCGCCATGCCCGGCGTGTTGGGCAACCGGCTTGAGTTCCAGAAGCTATTCGATTCGAAGGACGACCCGCTGGCCCGGCGGCGTCTCGCGGCCCGGGTCCGTCCCTTCCTGCTGCGACGGACGAAGCTGCAGGTGGCGAAGGACCTTCCGGAACGGATCGAGGAGGACCTGTTCTGCGAACTGGAAGGCGAACAGAGGACCCTCTACCGCGCCGAGCTCAAGCGCGCTCAGCAGATGCTCCTCGGCATCACCAACCAGTCGATGCTGAACAAGAACCGCTTCAACCTGCTGACCTCGTTGCTTCGCCTGCGCCAGATCTGCTGCCATCCGCGGCTGGTGAAGGACGATTCCAAGGCCGAGAGCACCAAGGTGGAGGCGCTCATGGAGACCCTGGAGCCCATCATGGAGGAAGGGGGCAAGGTGATCGTGTTCTCGCAGTTCGTGGAGATGCTGGGGCTGCTGCGCAAGTCGATCGCGGAGCGTCAGTGGCCCATCTACTACCTCGCCGGCGACACCGAGAACCGGGGCGAACTGGTCCGTCAGTTTCAGGAGCACGAGGGCGAGGCGGTGTTCCTCATCTCGCTGAAGGCGGGCGGATTCGGCCTCAACCTCACGGCCGCCAGCTACGTGATCCTCTTCGACCCGTGGTGGAATCCCGCCGTGGAGAACCAAGCCATCGACCGGGCCCACCGCATCGGCCAGAAGAAGACCGTCATCGCCTACCGCCTGCTCATCAAGGAGAGCGTCGAGGAGAAGATCCGGGCGCTGCAGAAGTCCAAGAGCCAGCTCGCGGACGACGTCCTCGGCGAGGACAAGTTCGCCCAAAGCCTGACGCTCGACGACCTGCGCTACCTGTTCGCGGACTGAACGTCGTCGTCGTGCAGGTGTAGGAGACGACGTGAGGGGTCTCACGCCCCTCCGGTAGCGACGTTGGGCGGGCGAAGGTGTTTGAGGCTGGTCAGAGACTCTTGACCTCGTCTCCTACGCCGTGCGCGTTCAAATCCGGCTTGATGCGGCCCGCAGCCGGCCGGCATCGTCACGCATGGAGCAGATCGCGATCCTCGATTTCGGATCCCAGTACACCCAGGTCATCGCCCGCCGCATCCGCGAGCTGAACGTCTACTCGACGATTCTCCGCTACGACACCCCTGCCGCGGAAATCAAGAAGCTCGGCATCCAAGGCATCATCCTCTCGGGCGGTCCTTCCTCGGTCTATGCCGAGAAGGCCCCGCTCCCGGACAAGGCGATCTTCAAGCTCGGCATTCCGGTGCTTGGCATCTGCTACGGCGTCCAGCTCATGGGCCATTACCTCGGAGGCAAGGTCGAGAAGGGCGCCAAGCGCGAGTACGGCAAGGGCATCCTCAGCGTGCTCGACAAGGACTGCCCGCTGTTCAAGGACCTCCCGTCCGACCTCCAGGTCTGGAATTCGCACGGGGACAAGCTCACCCGGATTCCCAAGGACTTCGTCGCGGTGGCCCGGACCGACAATTCCGAGTACGCCGCCATCGTCCATTCCGGGAAGCGGTTCTACGGCATCCAGTTCCATCCCGAGGTGGTCCACACCCCGAAGGGGCGCGAGATCCTCTCGAACTTCGTCCTCGGCATTTGCGGATGCGCCGCGACATGGACGATGAAGAACTACATCGAACAGGCGTGCGCCGAGATCCGCGCCCAGGTCGGCAAGGAACGCGTGATCCTCGGCCTCAGCGGCGGCGTGGATTCCAGCGTCGCGGCGGCGCTGCTCCATCGCGCCATCGGCGACCAGCTCACCTGCATCTTCGTCAACAACGGCCTCCTCCGCGCCAAGGAGGCCGAGGTGGTCCAGGAGGTGTTCGGACGGAACTTCCAGATCCGCCTCCAGTACGAGAACGCCACCAAGCTGTTCCTGAGCAAGCTCAAGGGCGTCACCGACCCCGAGCGGAAGCGCAAGGTCATCGGCAAGACCTTCATCGACGTGTTCCAGGCGGCGACCAAGAAGGCCGGCAAGGCGAAGTTCCTCGCCCAGGGGACGCTCTATCCGGACGTCATCGAGTCGGTGCCGATCGACGGCAACCCGGCCCACATGATCAAGAGCCACCACAACGTCGGCGGCCTGCCGAAGAACATGAAGTTCCAGCTGGTGGAGCCGTTGCGCTGCCTGTTCAAGGACGAGGTCCGCACGCTCGGCGCCGAGCTCGGCCTGCCGAAGGAGATCGTGCAACGCCAGCCGTTCCCCGGTCCCGGCCTCGCCGTCCGTTGCCTCGGCGACCTGACGCCGTCCAAGCTCGACATCCTCCGCGAGGCGGACCGGATCGTGGTGGAGGAGATGAAGGCGGCCGACTGGTACTACCGCACCTGGCAGTCCTTCGCCGTGCTGCTGCCCGTGCGCAGCGTCGGCGTGCAGGGCGACGAGCGGACCTACGCCTTCACCATCGCGCTGCGCATCGTGGAATCCCAGGACGGCATGACCGCGGACTGGGTGAAGCTGCCCTACGAGCTGCTGGAGAAGATCAGCACCCGGATCACGAACGAGGTCCGCGGCGTCAACCGCGTGGTGCTGGACCTCACCAGCAAGCCGCCCGGGACGATCGAGTGGGAGTGAGCCGTGCCGGCGGCTTCCCAGGCCTGGGCGTACTTGTGCGAGGTGCATGTCCGGTTCCAGGGAATGGATCCGGCCAGATCGGAAGGGGAAACGAACCCCTCCGAATCCCAACGGAATCCTCAGGATCCGTTAAATCCGTGTCGCCCACCGAAGGGGAAAGGCCAACCCGCTCCGCCGGGGTTCAGTAGCCGCACTCGAGCGTGATGACCTCGCCGCAGGAGCATCGGACCTCGATGTGGGTGATCCGTTCGCCGTCGCGGATGACCTGGGTGACAGCCGGCTTGTGGCCGGATCCCGCCTCGTGTCCTCCGTTCGTGGGAGTCCCCGAAGGCTTGGCCTTGAGGGGCGAGGAAACCTGTCCCGGCGACTGAAGGCCCGATCCCGGGAGATTGACGGTCTTGCCGGCGCCCAGCGGGGTGAACCGTCCGGCGGCGTCGGCCGCGCCCGAGACGCGTCCGCCCGAAAGGGATCCAGGCCGGGAGGATCCCGGCACCAGGGGTTGGAAGTCGGAGGCCATGGAAATCGTTCAGCGTCGGAGGACGTTCTCCTTCGCGCGGAGGATCACGGTCACGCGACGGTTCCGTTCGTCCTCGATATCGATCTCGGGAAGCGGCGTGGTGTCGGCGTAGCCGGCGATCCGGCGGATCTGCTTCGACTGCACGTCGTGCTTCATGAGAACGCGTCGGGCCGAATGGGCGCGGTCGGTGGAGAGGTCCCAGCTGTCGGGTCCGCCCGGCTTGGCGGCGAACCCGTTCTCGGTATGCCCCTCCAGCTCGATGTTGAAGTGGTTGGAGAACTGGTTGATCTGCCAGGCGAGGGTCGTGAAGATCCATTCGCCGTATTCGGAGAGCTCGTTCGAACCGGGCTTGAAGAGCGGCTTGCGGTTCCGGTCGAACATGTTGAGGCGGATGCCGTCGCTCAGGAGGTCCATCCGCATGGGCGTCTCGTCCGGCAGTTCCGGATTCGTCTGCAGGCTCTTGAGGAGGTCCTCGCTCATCTTGCGCAGGAGCGTGAGTTCCACCATTGAAGTCGGCTCGAAGTTGCCCCGCGCGCTGCGGGACGCGGAATCGGAGTTCTCGTTGAGGATGCCGGTGGACTGCTTGGTGATGGCGCCGAACGGATTCCGGAAGGAATGCTCGACGGCTTCCTTGATCTTCTGGTCCTGGGAGACGAGCCAGAGGACGAGGAAGAGGGCCATCATCGCGGTCACGAAGTCCGCGTAGGCGACCTTCCAGGCGCCACCGTGATGTCCGTGTTTTCCTCCTCCCATGGTCTAGCGGTGTTCCTGCGGTTATTTGCCGATGCCCTTGAGCATGTTCTCGAGGTCCTCGGCGGACGGCTTGATGTCGCTGGGCAGCCCGCGGCGGGCGACCTCGATGGCCATGATCGGCGCCATGCCCGTGGCGAAACCGGTCACCGCCTTCGACAAAGTGCGGAAGAATCCCATCTCGGACTGGCCGTTCAGCGTCATGGTGACGGCGATGGGGCTCAGGTAGCCGTAGGAAACCAGGATCCCGAGGAAGGTGCCGACCAGCGCCGCGGCGACGTGGTGGCCGATCTCGGCAGCCGGGCCGCCGATCGAGCCCATGGTCACCACGATTCCAAGGACCGCCGCGACGATGCCGAAGCCGGGCATCGCGTCGGACGCCTTGGAGAGCACCTCGATCGGCTTGTGATGCTCCTCTTCCATGGCGGCCAACTCGGTGTTGATGAGCGCCTCCAGCTGGTCGGGCTTCACCTTGCCGTCGATGAGGGGGCGCAGCGCGCCGGTGAGGAGGTCCACCGCATGGTGGTTGCCGGAGAAGGCGGGATACTTCGAAAGGATGGTGCTGGAATGCGGGTCCGAAACGTGGGGCTCCAGGGCGATCATGCCATTGCGGCGTCCCAGCATGAACAACTCGTAGAGGGCCTTGAACATGTCCTCATAGGCCCCCTTGGTGAACGGGGACGGCTTCAGGCACCCCAGGATCTGGGCGACCAGGTTCTTCAGGACGTTCATGGGGGCCATGATGATCAGCGACCCGCCGGCCGCTCCCAGGATCACCACGAATTCCGAGGGCTGGACCAGCACCAGGGGCTGACCTCCCGCCATCATGAATCCGCCTAGGACTGAGAGGGTGACGATAATGGAACCAACGATGACCAGCATGGGGCAGAGATCGGCGGCTGAGCCGTCCGACTAAAGGGGACAATCAGCCGCGGGGGCTGGAATACTTCTGGAGGTAGCCGCGGAGGGAGAGGATCGCCTGGGAGTGGATCTGGCAGATGCGGGACTCGGTGACGCCGAAGACCTCCGCGATCTCCCGCAGGCGCATGTCCTCGAAGTAATACAGGGCCAGCACCTTGCGTTGCATCTCGGGCAGGGACTTGAGACGGGTCTCGATCACCTTCGCTAGCTCGCGTCGGGCCGCGGAGTCGACGGGGTCGGCCTGGGACTCGTCGGTGATGGTCTCGTGGTAGGAAGTGTCGCCGTTCTCCTCGCCGCCATGGACCGCATCGAGGCAGACGAAGGTGGCGGGCCGGATCTGGGACATCAGGTCCTCATAGGCCTCGACCGTCATGCCCATGGCCTTGGCCATCTCGGCATCGGTCGGCGCCTCGCCCTTGGCCTGTTCCAGCTGTTGCATGACAGCTTGGACCTTGCGCGCCTTGTCGTGGACGGAGCGGGGCACCCAGTCCATGCGGCGAAGCTCGTCGAAGATCGTGCCGCGGATGCGGACTCGGGCGTAAGACTCGAAGGTCGAGCCGCCCTGGGGATCGAAATTACGAATCGCGTTCAGGAGTCCGACGAGGCCGGCGCTGTAGAGGTCCTCGACGTCCACGTGGGGCGGGAGGCTCATGGCGAGTCGGCCGACGACGTTCTTCACGAGGGGCAGGTACTCCTGAACCATCTCGTTCTCCTTGGCGCTGCCGGGTCGGGTCTGCTTGTACGGGGCGTACGGGCTGTTTCCGCGGCGGCGGGGTTCCGTGGTGGGCGGTTGCTGAGCGGTGGTGGGCATGGGGTGGGGTCGGTCGGGCCGAGGCTATGGGTTCAAGGTTTCCCAGAGGGACTCGAGCTGGCGGCGACCGGGTTTGGAATCGCGTTCAGCTTGGCGAGATGCGACTCGCGCAACCCCCGTATCCAGATGCTGCACCACCAGCGGAACAGAAGGCCGCCAGCAGCCGCGGATACGGAAGCACGCCACAGAATCGACGGTCCGGAGCAGTCCTGCATCAGCCCCAGTCCGGTGCTGATCAGGAATCCCAAGAGTCCGCCAAGTATCATTAACCTTTTCATGCGTCGCTATCCCGTCGGCCTGTAAGCAACGGGCTTGCCAGCATGAAAAAGCGCTGCAAATGCAGCGTGTTCCTCAGTTTTCCCGCGAAAATTGCCGGGTGAGGACGCGGTTCGGGTCGGCAGGGAGGAAAACTCCCGGTACATTCTGCCCCACCCCAAGCCAACCGATGGGGTAATTCGTGCCCAGGATCCAGCTCCAGAGTTTCCCCCAACGGGGTTCCTCATCGAGGTGGGTGGCGATGACGTCGGTCACACCCATGTCGTGGTACGCTCGGGCCTGTGACAGCACCACGGCGTTCTCGTAGGCGGCGTTCAGCACCAGATGCACACGGACGGGTCCGAGCGCGGCGAGGCGGGCCTTCAAGTCTGCCATCCCGACGGCGTCCGAAGGCGCCACACCGGGATAGTCGATGAACAGGAGCCCGGAATCCGGCCGGACCTCGGGAAGGAAGCGTTCCACCGGCACTCCGAGGATCTCGCCGTAGACGCTGAGGGATTCCGCGGTGTTGGCGCCGAGGCCGTCGAGACGCCAGACCGTGGCCGATTTCCCTTCCAGCAGGACGCTCTGGGCCAGCCACTTGCACAGTGCGGTCGTCTTGCCCGAGCCCGGTGGCCCGATGAACACGTGCGCCTCGACACCGACGTTCGGAGAGGACGGCGGCAGGATCCATTCGCCCTGGAGCACCTTGGCGGTCAACAGGATCTCCTCGCCCAGGGACTTCGGGGCCGACTCGCCGTGGTCCTGGCAGAGTTGTTCCACGACGCGGAGCGCGTGGACGGGCAGGAGGCCGGTCGATTCCAGGATCGGGCCGACGTGCCATTCGCCCGGATACTGCACGGACCGGGTGACGAACGACTCGACGGCGAGGGGCCTGTCCGCGGTTGGGGCTTCGGTCGGCCTTCCCGATGGGGCTGGCGGAGAGGACGGAGCGGGCGCTTCCGCCGGTGGTGCCTGGCGGTTCCGCGAGATCTCGGCGCGGATCTCGGACAACTCGCGGCGGAGTTCGGCCACGGGATCGGCGGGCGCCGCGGGTTTCGGCGGGGCGGGAATCTTGGGTGCGGTGCCGAGGATCTCGGCCGCCGAGGAGACCAATCCGGGTTCCTGAACCGGGGCCGCCGGGGCCGTCGGATCGGCGGGAGTGCCGGATGCGGCGGCCTCCTCTGGGGCGGCGGCAAGCACCTCGATCCGGGGCTTCTTCCAGAGCTTCGACAGACCGTCGACCGGCAGCCGCCGCACGCTCAGCACCACGGCGCCGGGGCCGAGCTTGGCCCGGACCTGCTCCACCGCCTCAAGGGCGTTGTCCACGATGAACGTGTGCACTTGCATCCGTGTTCAGGCCAAAGAACACGTTTCCCATCGCAAGCCAAGCCGGGGAACTCGGCGGCGTGCGGAACGCCGGAGCGGGATGAGGAACCGCCTCCCGGCGCACGCAGCCGTGGAGTGAAGTCCCGGCCAATCGAGAACCGGGAATCGGGAAGCAGGAATCCCTGCGAGGAATCCCGACCTGTCGCCGCTGGCCAAGGACCGTATCCCGTTCCATCGTCCTTCATGGAACAGAGTGAGCGGATCCAATGCCCGTATTGTGGTCAGTCCATGGAGCTGGTGATCGACACCGGGGTCGCGGAGCAGCGCTTCACCACCGACTGCGAGGTCTGTTGCCGGCCGTTCGAGGTCTTCGCCGAATGCGAGCCCGGCGAGATCCTCAGTCTGGACGTCCAGGCCTGAACCGCTCCGGCGTCCGTACCTGCCGCCGCGTCTCGGAGTTGTCACCGTCCGCGGGATTGTTCCCCGGGCCGTCCTCGCCAATGCTGGCGCCATGGTGAATCGGTTTGTCCTGCTCCTGGTGTTGCTCACGTCGTCCGCGGCCCTGGCCGCCGAGGTGGCGCACACCGCGGTGAAGCCGCTCGCGGAAGCCCATTCCCACAACGACTACCTGCATCGGCGTCCGCTGCTCGACGCCTTGGAGCAGGGCTTCTGCGGCGTGGAGGCGGACGTGTTCCTCGTGGACGGCGACCTGCTGGTGGCCCACGACCGGAAGGACGTGAAGCCCGGGTTCACGCTGCGTTCGGCCTACCTCGAACCGCTGGCGCAAAGGGTCCGCGGGAAGATAGGGATCTTCGCCACGCCCGGGACGCGCCTTCAGTTGCTCGTGGACGTGAAGAAGGATGGAGCTGCCGTGTACGAGGTGTTGAGGCGGCAGTTGGAGCCGTACTCGGACATCCTGACCCGGTTTGGTCCGAGCGGGATCTCGACCGGTGCGGTGACGGTGGTGATCAGCGGCGACCGTGCCGTCGGGCGCATCGCGGCCGATGCGGAGCGCCTGTGCGCGGTCGACGGACGTCTGGCGCAGTTGGAGGACGGTTCCTCGGCGGCGCTCTACCCGCTGATGAGCGAAAGCTGGCCGTTCCGCTGGCGGGGCGAGGGGGCGATGCCGTCGGCGGACCGCGAGAAGCTCGCGGCCATCGTTTCGAAGGCCCATGCGCAGGGACGGAAGGTGCGCTTCTGGGGAGGCCCCGACCGGCTGTCCGCGTGGGAGGAAATGAAGCGCGCGGGAGTGGACCTGATCAACACCGACCGCCTTCCGGAACTCGGCGCGTTCCTCCGTGGCGAGCCGCAGCCGGCAGCCAAGGTCGTCGAAGAGACCCAGTAGTGCCGGCGCCTGCGGCGAGATCCGCCGTGGACGTTCAGCGGGCCGCCTCGACGCGGGCCCAACGGTCGGCCTCGAGGATCTGGTCCAGCGAAGGCGAATCGACGACCCGATGGGCGTCCATGACGCGGGCGACGCTGGCGGTGATTCCGGTGAATCCGAGTTCCCGTCGGCAGAACCGTTCCACCGCGACCTCGTTGGCGGCATTGAGGACCGCGGGGAGGGTGCCGCCGACATCGCCGGCACGACGGGCCAGCCTGAGCGCCGGGAAGCGTTCCGTGTCGGGTTCCTCGAAGGTGAGTTGGCCGATCTTCGCGAAGTTCGTCTGCACCCGTTCGCTGGCCACGCGGTCCGGGTAGAGCAGGGCGTACTGGATCGGCAGGCACATGTCCGGGGTCGAGAGCTGTGCGATGACCGAGCCGTCCACGTACTCCACCATCGAGTGGACGATGCTCTGGGGATGGACGACGACCTGGACCCGCGGCATCTCGATGTCGAAGAGCCAGCGGGCCTCGATCATCTCCAGGCCCTTGTTGAAGAGGGTGGCCGAATCGATGGTGATCTTCCGGCCCATGACCCAGGAAGGATGCTTGAGCGCCTGTTCCAGCGTCACACCCGCGAGGGCCTCGGCGGTCCATTGGGCGGCGTTCCGGAACGGCCCCCCGGAGGCGGTCAGCCAGAGGTTGCGGACCGACGAGGCGGGTTTCCCGTCGAGGCACTGGAAGATCGCGGAATGCTCGCTGTCGACCGCGAGCACCTTCACGCCGTGGGCCCGGGCTTCGCGCATCACGATCTCGCCGGCCATGACCAGGATCTCCTTCGAGGCCACCGCGATGTCCTTGCCGGCTCGGATCGCGGCCAGGGCGGGCTCGAGTCCGGCGGTGCCGACGATGGCGATGAGCACGATGTCCGCCTCGGGCATCGTCGCCAGCTCGATCAGGGCGTCGGACCCCGAAAGCACGCGGGTCGAGCCGTCGAGCGCCGACTGGGTCGCCGCGACCTTGGAGGGGTCGTTGAGCGAGGCGAGCCGGGGACGGTGACGTCGGCACTGTTCGACCAGCAGCTCGGCGTTGCAGCCGGCGGCGAGCCCGACCAGTTGCAGGAGGTCCGGCTGGTCCTCCACCACCTTCAGGGTGCTGGTGCCGATGGATCCCGTGCTGCCAAGCAGGACGACGCGCTTCATGTGTCCGGCCAGTGTGGGCGCAAGCCGAAGTGCGCGGCAAGGTTCAGGGCGATCCCGCCGAAGAACCCGCCGCGGCCGCCTTCGGCCATCCGGCCGGCAGGTCGGTCAGCGTCGCGGCGAGGATCTCCCGGATCGTCCTGCGTTCGGTGTCGTCGAGATACGTGTAGCCCTCGGGCGGCGTGGCCGCGGAAAGGACCTCCCCGAGACGCCGGTAGATGCGGGACTTCATCGGGCCGGGCAACGCCGCGAAGGCGTCGGAGTGGATCAGGAAGCTGCAGCGGACCCTGAAGAGCCGGGTGCCGAGGTCGAGGGTGCGGAGGGAGCGTCCGTCGGGATCGCGTCGACCGGCCGACTCAAAGGACTTCACGAAGGCCGGATCACTCACGACCCGCGAGGTGAGCGGCGCCTCGCCGGAAAAGAGCAGCGCCTTCACGAAGGTCTCCAGCGGGGAGTTGAGGTAGTCCACATGGCCGTAGGCGGCGAGGTGCTGGGTGGACATGTACTGGAGGCGCGCGATGAAGTTGTGCAGGTGGGCCTGGTGTTCGAAGACCATCAGGGCGGCGATGTCGCTGCCCGGGGCGGGATAGCGCTCGCCGGGGAAGAGGTCGTCGAGCCGCATCCGGTTGCCGCCGATCGTGGGATCCTTCCGGGCGCGGGCGAAGTCCTCGCCGATGCGGTTGCCCCGGTGGGTCATGGAGCCGTGGGTGCCGGTCACGTACCAGCCGCCCCAGCGCTCGGACAACGGAGTGCGGTCGTCCACGGAATCGGTTCCCGTCGAGAGGTCCACAATGCCGTTGGCGTCGGTCTCGAAGGAGCGGACGAGGTGTCCCGGGACGCCCATTGTCCGTGCCGAGGCGTGGCATTCGATGCAGTTGTCGACCCGCTTGAACAGGGGGCGATCCGTCCGCTTGTGGTCGAGGGTGTAGAAGACACCCCCGAGGCGTCCGTCGACCTCGGACAGTTCCATGACCGGTGCGCCCGGGATGTAGCCGACGTAGGTGTCCTCGTTGAAGTAGATCGCCCGCGGGTTGTGGGGATGGATGTGCTCCCGTTGGAGCGAGGTCTTGGAGAAGACCAGCATCTGGGAATTGGTGGAGACCTCGAGGGCCTGCAGCAGGGAAGGCATCCAGCCGAAGCGCCCGTCCCACTCCAGCCGACGGGTTCCCGACTCCACGGCCTCGACGAGGCGTGCGACGCGGCCGTGCGACTTCTCCTGTCCGTAGCGGATTCCGCCATGGTCCAGGTCGACGAGGTGCGTCGCGCCCTGGAAGTCCGCATGGGCCATGAGGCCAAGCGCGGCCACCAGGGCGTGGGACTTCAGGAGGGGGCGCAACATGGTTCCCCGATTCAAACGCCGCACCCGGCCCAACCGGCAAGCCTTCCTTGGCGGGAACGGCGCCGTTCCTTGGTCAATGGCGGAACACCTGGACCAGGCCGGCGGCGAGGGCCAACAGGAGGACGATCCCGGCGATCGTCCAAAGCCGCTGCCGCGGGCGTTGCCGCGGCTTGCCCTCGCCGAACTCGCGGGCCACGAAGTCCTCGTAGTCGAACTCCTCGTCGGGAAGATCGAGCCCCGACCTCTCGGCCTCCTCGTTCCAACCGGAATCGTGGGAGGCGCCGCAGCCCGGGCAGGCCTTCGCGCCGCGTGGGACATCCACCTGGCACACGGGACACGGTCCCGGCGGACGGAATCCTTCGTCGCTCATCGATGTTGGGAACGCCGGCGGCTCAGTCGTCGTCGTCGTCCGCACCGGGGGTGATCGCCCATTCGGGGTAGGGGCGGTGGGTGCCTGCCATGGCGTTCCACAGGATCCGGTTCAGGACGTCCTCGGGAGCCTTGTCGACCTCGCGGAAGTTCAGCTTCGACGAAACCTCGGCATCCCTCCGCAGCACGGGGTCGAGGATCGCCTGCTTGGGCGGGTTGATCTGGTCGAGGGGGACGTTGTTGGGCACCGCGGTGTAGGGGGTGAGGTCGGCGGTGTCCGTGAAGCAGTCGGACATCGGGGTGGCGCTCGCGTCGAACTGGTTCATCGGCGGGATGCCGAGGATCTGCTCCAGCGTGCGGATGATGCTGGTCGTGTTGTACTGGGTGGAGACGACGGAACCGCGCTTGGTGTAGGGACTGATGCAGAAGGCGGTCGTCCGGTAGCCGCTAACGTGGTCCCAGCCGGCCTGCGGATCGTCCTCGATGGCAAAGATCGCGGTGGAGGGCCAGAAGCGGCTCTTGCTGACCGCCTCGACGATGCGTCCGAAGGCGAGGTCGTTGTCGGCGACGCACGCGGCCGGGGTGGGTTCCCCGGGGGAGGTGCCGCTGGTGTGGTCGTTGGGCAGGCAGATGATCGTCAGCCGGGGGAAGGTCCCCTTGGCCTCGAATTCCTGGAGTTCGCGGATGAAGAAGTCGGCGCGGAACTGGTCGGGCACCGACATCTCCCATCCGACATAGTTGGTGGGGGTGTAGGGCCGGATGGACTCGACCATGGGATAGCTGGAGAAGACCACCTCGTCGCTCAGGCCCTTCCAGGTGCGGTAGCAGGGGAGGAAGCTCGGCGAACCCTTCTTGGAGCGGTCGCGCCAGCGGATCGACGGCGCGGCGAACTCGCCGTAGTTGCGGAACGAGATGCCGTGCTTCAGGGCGTTGTCCCAGAGGAAGCCCGCCGGGGAGTAGGCCAGCGCGTCGTTCTCGTCCTCGCCCATGCCGTCCGGATAGCTGCGCGGGAAGCCGGCGAAGGACTTCTCCATGTAGTCGGTGGCGAAGGCGGTGGTCGACCACTGGTGGCCGTCGGCGCTCAGGATCCCGGAGCAGTAGGTGTTGTCGAGAAGGGTGAACTCGCGGGCCAGCTTGTGCAGGTTCGGGGTGATCTTCTCCCCGAAGATGCACAGGTCGGGACGGCCGTTTCCGGCGAGGACGTCACCGAAGACCTGATCGTAGGTCCGGTTCTCCTTGATGACGTAGATGACGTGCTGGATGAGGCTGGGCTCGCCGATCCGCTCGGGAACGGCGCGGGGTGCGACGCCCTTGCGCGGCGGAAGGCGGGAGGCGAGGACGGCGTCGCGACGGAGGTTCCGGGAAACGGTCTCGGAGAGCTTGGGCAGGTCCTTGGCGGAAGGCAGCGGCACGAGCGATAGCGAGCCGTTGTACTGGTGGCTGTTGAATCCCGGGTTGCCGTTCTCGCCCTTGCCGGTCTTGGACGGGAGTCCCTTCACGTTGGCCACGACCAGCTGCTTCCGGGCGGTGTCCAGCACTAAGTCTCCGGGAAACCATCCGACCGGGATCATGCCGGTCAGGCGCGACTCGCGGTCGGCCGGATCGAAACGGAGGACGGCCACGGCGTTCTGGGTGCCGTTGGCGACGTAGAGGGACCTGCCGTCCTGGGCGAACACCACGGCGTTGGGCGAGGCGCCGAAGAGGTCGGCCGGACTCGTCCGTGTCCAGACCGTCTCCACCACCGACTCGCTGCGGGTGTCGATGACGGTGAGGGTGTCGGATCCGGCGTTGGCGCAGACCACGTGGCGTCCGGAGGGGGAGACGGCGAGACCCGAGGCGTGGAGGCCTGCGAGCAGTTCCTTGGTCGGCGACGGCGCCTTGCGGAGGTCCACAATGGAAACCGATCCCTCGCTGGCGATGTGGCGGACGGGATCCACGCGGACGACGGTTCCACGGCCGGCGGGCCCGGTCAGGTCTTCGGCGCCGGGACGGCGTCCGCCCCAGTTGCTTACGTAGGCCTTGTCGCCGACGAGCACCACGTCGTAGGGGGCGGCGCCCACGGGGAATTCGCGGAGGACGGCGCCGGTTGCGGCGTCGAGTTCGAACAGCCGGTTGGATATGTTGCCGCAGACGTAGAGGCGGGATCCCGAGGCGTCGAAGGCGAGTCCGGCCGGGATCTCGGGCTTGCGGCGCGGGGCGTCGGCGGTGGGGATCGGGATCGAATGGGACGGGGTGACCGAGCCGTCTTCGGCGACGTTGAACGCCTTGAGGCTACCGTTGACGTTGCTCATCACGACGCGCTTGCCGTCGGGCGAAACCGCCAAGCCGGTGTAGCTGACCTGCCCGCTCTTGTCGGGCTTGAGGATGTTCGAGGAAGCCTGGCCCGCGACCGGGGCGTCCTTGGGCTCGGGCGGCAGGGCGACCCGCTGGAGGACGTCGCCGGTGGCCGGGTCGAGGACGAGCAGTTCGCTGGTCTTGCCGCTGACGTAGAGCCGGTCGCCGCGGCGCGAGAGGCGGACGACCAGCGGCCGAAGTCCGGTGAGTTCCACCTGGCGTCCGAGCGGCGTGAGGGCCTGGTTGACCGGGGTCACCGACCGGCCATCGGCGCGGTGACCCACATGTTCGCGGTCGCGCTCCGCGGCCTCACGGGACGAGACGGGGTCGGTGGGGTAATGGCAGCCGGCGCCAACGAGGACGGCGGCAACCGCCGCGTACATAGCCCGTTGGCGGCGTGAGGAAGAGCGCATGCCCCTGTTTGAATCGGCTTCGTGGACGGGTGCAAGGACGGAGAGGTGCGGGATCGTCGACAATCCGGTGACGGAAGCAGAACGGATCGGTGCAGGCGGTCAGCACATCCAGGAACCCCTGCCGGTTTCATGCGGGAGTCCCGGACGATCAGGGGACGGCGGCGATCCGGAGGTCGTCGAAGCGCAGCGCGGTCCCGCTGAAGGGCAGGCCCCAGACGCCGGCCTTGCCGGCGGGCAGCTTCGCGGCCTCGTCGGCGGTGAGGTTCCAATCGGCGGGCTCCGTGTCGCCCTGCCAAGCCTTCGCGGTGATCCGGACACCTTCGCCCTGCCGCTTCACCGCCAGCTTGAGCCGGGTCCATTCGC
>JAIXUV010000282.1 GCA_027483345.1 Verrucomicrobiales bacterium
CCCGGTCCAGTCCACGTCGCCGCCAAAACGGTCCATCAATCCGTTCCACGCGTTCCGCCGCTCCTGGTGGGAGTGGCCGGGATGGGAATAGAGCCAATGCTGGAAGGCATCGATGGTCGCGATCCACGGGAACACACCGATCACTCCTTCCAGATGGACCCGCCTGGCGCGGATCACGTCCGCTGGAGGATAGAAGACGTCGAGATGGTCCGCACCGAGCAGTTCCATCGACATCGACGCGACCTCGCAGAACTCGATCGGCGGCTCACGATGGAGAGGGATGTCGTCGCCACGGCAAGCCAGCGCATGGAATGCATGCCCAGCCTCGTGCAGCAGCGTCTCGACATCGCGCTGGAGGCCGACCGAATTCATGAAGATGAACGGGAGCCGAGCCTCGCTAAGGGTGTACTGGTACCCTCCCGGGGCCTTGCCCTTCCGGTTCTGAAGGTCGAGAAGACGCCGGTCGCGGAGGGTCTTGAATCCCTCGGACAGATTCGGGTCGAGACGGTCGAAGATCTCCTGGGTCCCGGACTCCAGCCGCGAACAGTCCGAGTACGGACGCAGCGGGGGCCGGTTCAACGGATCGACCGCGAGGTCCCAGGGACGCAGCCGGTCGACACCCAAGGAAGCCCTGCGGTCGGACTGGAGCCGACGTAGGAGAGGCATCACCTCCGACTCGATCGCGTCATGGAAACGGAGGCAGTCGTCCGGGGTGTAGTCGAACCGGCCCCGCGATCGGAAAGCGTAGCCCACGTAGTCCTGGAATCCGGCATTCCGTGCGATCCGTCCCCGGACCTCCAGCAGCTGGTCGAACAGGGCATCGATCCGATCCACTTCCTGCAATCGACGTTCGGCCACCAGACGCCAAGCCTCCTCCCGGACGGCGCGGTCCGGTTGTTCCTGGAACCGGGACATGGCGACGAGGGTCCTGTCCTCTTCCCGAAACCGGACCGAGAGGGAGCCGTTGATGTTGGTGTACTCGTTGGCAACACGGGCCTCCTCGGTCTCCAGCGGGATGTTCTCCTCGCGGAAGAGTTCCACCTGCAACGCGGTCGCCCGGTCGAAGACGCCGTACCGCTCCTTGGGAAGCCCGGACCTCAAGGGGTGAGCCAGGAACAACCGCGCCAAGGAGAAGAGCCGCGGCTTGAGTGCCGGATCGATGTGTTCGATGAAGTCGAGGTACGACTTCTCGGCCGAGGAGTCCTCGGTGTGGCAGGTCTTGGCGATGTAGCGCCGGGCGCGCTCCTCGTCCAAGGCGGCCACCAGTTCTCCGGAATCCACGATCCACCGTTCCAGGTCCGCGACGGTTTCGCAGGCTCCGATGGCCAGCTCAATGCGGTCGAAGTGGGGCGCCACCTCGCTCCAGTTGCCGAGATTCAGCGCGGCGGGAAGGAAGCGGCGGGAACGATAGGGAGGCAGTTCGCCGAACGGCAGCAGACTCATCGGCGGAATCATGGAAACCCGCCGGTGTCAGGGCAAGTGGCTGGATTCCGCTCCACGCGTGAGTCTCCCGCGGGAGGTGCGGATTTCGCGCCTTTTCCTTCGCGACACATTCCGTGTTCCGCAGGGAAAGCCCTGGAACGCACCGGAATTTTCCGCGTGCGCCGCGGCACGCAAGTTTCTAGCGTGGCCGCCATGCTCATCTGGGTTCTCGCGGGACTGCTCGTCGGAGGCTTCGGCCTCGTCGGCCACCAATCCGGAGCCATCCGCTCCGGCCTCGGCTTGATCGGCGCCGCCATCGGATTGGCCCTCACTGGCCTCCTCGGCGGACTGCTCGGACCCGCTCTCGCCGCCATGGGGGTCACCGACCAGGTCGCGCTGAAGCTCCTCCCCGGCCTCTTCGCCTTCCTCATCGTCTTCGGCGTCTTTTTCGGCATCGGCGTCGCCGTGCACCGCCCCGTCGAACACCACTTCAAGTACCGCACCGACGAGCCGACCCGCCAGTCGTTCGAGCGCGCCAACCAGGCGTCCGGCCTCTTCGTCGGACTCGTCTGCGGCATTTGCGTCTTCTTCGGGGTCGGCAAGTACATCTACCGCCAGGGCTATCTCGTGGTGCAGACCACCAGCGAGTCCGGCGAGGCCACGCCCGTCCGCTATCTCGGACAGATCCGTCAGGATATGGACTCCACGGGCTGGTCCAAGACCTTCGCCGCCTTGGATAAGACCCCGGCCAAATTCTACGAGGTCTCGGACATCCTCGGGATCCTGCACGGCAATCCCCTGCTCCACGGACGCGTCGAGAACTACCCGCCCTTCCTCGCCCTCGCCGAGGCGCCCGAGTTCGCCGAGATCGGCGGCGACCAGGAATACCAGAAGATGCTCCAGGAACAGCCGGCGCTGGCCCCGATGCTGAATCACCCGAAGACCTTGGCCGTGCTGAACAACGCGTCGCTGATGGACACCTTCGCGCGTCTGGACTTGAAGGATTTCCGCCAGTACCTCGAGACCGGCGTTTCCCCGCGCTACGAGGATGAGCGGATCCTTGGCCGTTGGCGCATGGATCCGGGTGCCGTCTTCACAGCGCTCAAGCGCTCGCGACTGAACGCAAGCCCGGCTGAGATGAAGAAGATCCGCGAGGTTCTGGCTCCGGTCCTGGCCGGGGTGACCCTCGTCGCCTATCCCGACGGCAAGTTCGTGATGAAGGTGGCCGAGGTGGCTGCACCGGCTCCGGCACCGGAAGCTGCCGCAGCCGATGCCGCGCAGGATCCGTCCGCCGTCCGAAATTCGTATCTCGCACGCTACGGCCTGCCTCCGGCGGGAGCCCCTTCAGCCCCGGCCGCGACGGCCGCCCGCCCTGCGGGCGCCACTCAGGGTGGTGCCATCTCGATTCCGGCACTGGCCTCTTTGGACGGCTCGTGGATGCGCTCCGAAGGTCGCTACCTCCTCAATGCAGAGTCCAGCGGGGAGAAGCTGAATTTCGATGCCCTGGTGAACGAGGCCGGTCGCCTTACCTGGACGATCGGCAAGGGTGAGAAGAAGCTGACCGTCTTCTTCGTCCGCACCAGCTAAGCGGGAAAAGTCCTTCGGATCGGATCGGTCAATGCACCCGATCCAAACGCAAAAAGGGCCCTGGAACAGAAATTCCAGGGCCTCTTTGTTGGTCCCACTATCAGATCACTGTCACTTCCAGCGGCTTCAAGCCACTGGGCGCTGCTCCTATCGGACGGGACGGCGCGCCGCTCGGGTCAACGGTTCGGACCAAAACCGACTCGGACCGAGGGATTCTCGGGGAGCTGGAACAACCCCTGTGGAAACGGATTGGTGTCGGCCGGCGTCGTGGCCCGGATCGGAATCACGCGGATCTCGATCGGCGACTCCATTGAAAGGAGCGAGGTGTTCGGAACCAAGGCGCCCCTGGATTCCGAGCCCAGTCCAAGGCCACCCAATTGGGGTTGGGTCGATAACAGGGACGGATTCCCTTCAGGCCCGGTGACCGAGGTGATGTAGAGGGAAAACGCCACCACCCCAATTCCGGCAAGCGTCAAGGCGTTGGACCATGCCAATCGGGCCGACGGACTCCATGGCAAGGTTTGGCGACGCCACCAGGGCACCGGCTTCGTGGCTTCCTCGCGACGGATCCTCGCCATCACACCAGAGGAAAAATCACGGAAATAGCCCGGAGGCGGAACCTCGTGACGCTTCAACCGGAGCAGCTTCTGGATCTCTTCTTGTTCGTCGTGGTTCATGTCTTTCAAAACCAAATCCAAACTCAACCCACCAAATCGGAAAGCCATGCCTGCAGCTGCTGCCTCGCATAGAACAGGCGGGATCGGACCGTCCCAGGGTTCACGCCGAGGACCTTGGCGATCTCGTCGTGGGGCATGCCCTGGATGTCGTGCATCGTGACCACCGCGCGGTGCTCCTCTGATAACTTGAGCATCGACTCGTTCAATCGCCGATGCAGTTCCGACAGCCCCGCATCCCGGCGCGGCGTCCTTTCGGAAACCAAGGCCACCAGTTCCGGATCGTTCTCCGGATTGATCTCCAGGTCGTTCAGGCTCAGGTGCAGGGTACGGTTCCGCTTGGTCTTGAGATGGTTGAGGCAGGTGTTGACCGCGATGCGGTAGACCCAGGTGTAGAAGCTCGCGTCGCCCTTGAACGTCCGGATCGCCTGCCACGCCTTCACAAACGCGTCCTGCGCCAAGTCATGCGCATCCTCATGATTCGACGTCATGTGGTAGCACAGCCCGTAGATGCGTTCCTGGTGCCGCCGGACGAGTTCATCGTAGGCGCTCAGGTCACCGCCTTGGGCTTCCCGGACCAGTTTTCGCACCTCCACCACCTCGTCGGCGGCCGACGTGGGACGGTTCGGCTGCGCCGACTCTGCGGGCGGTTCCATCAACAAGGCGACACTCACGGCTCACTAGCCGGCGAGCAAGGCGGTTTGGCGTGCCAAGAATCGGTTCAAGGCCACCAGTGCATCCGCCTCAGGGCCGGCACGGAGGATCGACAGGGACGAGTCCGCGGCGTTCAAGAATTCTCCGATGACCCTGCGGGATTCGCCAAGAGCATCCACCGAGTCGAGCTCCGCCCGCACCTCCGAGAAGCGATCCGGATGCCACGACTCCAACCATCCGGTCACCTTTCGGCGATCGGCCTCGCTGGAGCGTTCCAGGTAGACGATCAGCGGAAGGGTCACCTTGCCGCTGGCCAGGTCGGTCCCGAGGGACTTGCCAGCCGCGGTCTCGGCCCCGAACAGATCCAGGCAGTCGTCGTAGATCTGGTAGGCCGTACCCAAGGCGATTCCATATCGCCGAAGCGCGGCGGACTCCTCCGGGGTACCTCCGGCCAAACGCGCCCCTAGGTCGCAAGAAAGCGCGAACAACTCCGCGGTCTTCATCTCGATGACCTTGTAGTAGTCCGAACGGTCCACCGACCATCGCCGACGTCGGTGACTCTGGAGGATTTCTCCGGTACAGACCCGACCGCTGCTGGCGGCGACCAACCGGCACACGTCGTTGGCCGAAAGCTCTGCGGCCAACCGGAGCGCGTGCGCGAACAGGCAGTCGCCGAGGAGCACCGCCACATCATTGCCCCAACGTGTGGCGAGCGTCGGCCGCCGGCGACGGATGCGCGCCTCATCCATGATGTCGTCATGGACCAAGGTGGCCAGGTGGATCATCTCGATGATCACCGCGATGGTCACCGAACTCTCGTTCAGCGCACCCACCGCGCCACCCGAGAGGGCGACGAGGGTCGGTCGGAGCTGCTTACCTTGGTTCTCCAGCGCGTAGCGGGCGTATTCCGCGATCTCGGGCTCGAAACCGGCCACCTGTTCCTCCAGGCGCGCTGAAACACGGTCCAAGAAGGCCCGGACCGGTGCCACGACCGGGTCCCAGTCCCCTGAGACCAACTCCGAGGCGAGGTTTTCTGTCATGGAGGGCGATGCAGACATCGACGTTGGCGCACACTATGAGTGCAGTCGGTGAAGGGTCAAACACCGCGTCCAAGGCATTGCGCGGTCCTCCATCGGGTTTCGGCGTTGAGATTGCTCGTCCGTCGACGATCCTTCCGCCCTCGAATCCTGCCATGTCCGCCTACGACCAATTCGTCCACGAGGCCCGGAACCAGTTCAACCGGGTCGCCGATTCCCAGCGCAACGCCATCACGACCGCCGGCGGCTGGATCGCCGAGGCCCTCGCGTCGGGACGTTTTCTCTACGCCTTCGGCACCGGACATTCCCACCTGCTGGCCGAGGAGGTCTTCTACCGCGCAGGCCACCTGGCCAAGGCCGTCCCGATCCTCGAGGAGACCCTCATGCTCCACATGAACGCGATCGAGGCGACCTACCTGGAACGGGAAACCGGCCTCGCCGCGAAGATTCTGGACAAGTACCCGGTCCAAGATGGTGACGTGATCGTGGTGGCGTCCAACGGCGGACGGAACGCGGTTCCCGTCGAGATGGTCCTCGAAGCCCGGAACCGCGGTCTTCGCACGGTGGCGATCACCAATGTCGACCAGACCTTCCGATGGCCCTCCCGGCATGCCTCTGGGAAGCGCCTCGCCGAGGTCGCGGATCTCGTGATCGACAACTGCGGCGTCGACGGCGACGCCGCGATCCAGATCGAGGGACTCCCCTACCGCGTCGGCCCGCCTTCCACCATCACCGGCGCCCTGATCATCAACCTCATGGTCGTCCAAGCGATCGAGGAACTGGTGAAGAAGGGCGTCGACCCCGAGGTCTATGTCAGCAGCAACACCAACGGCGACGACCACAACGACCGCCTGCTGAAGAAATACCGCTCCCACATCCGCCACCTGTAACCGCGATTCGGCGACCTCTTCGAATGGACTTGCGGTCCGGTCGTCCATCCGCCAGCCAGCAACAACCCTGAATCCATGACACCGCTTCGCGCCTGCCGAATCCTTGGCATCTCCGTCCTCCTCGCACTGGTTCCGGCGGGTTCCGCCGCCGAAGGCGATTGGTCCCAGTGGCGTGGCCCTCGTCAAAACGGATCCTCCCCGGCTCTCTCCCTTCCGGCCAAGCTGGGTCCGGAGAACCTCGCCTGGAGCACCGCCCTCCCCGGCAAGGCCGGTTCCACTCCGGTCCTGTCCGGAGACCGGATCTTCCTCACCTCGCCGGATTCCGAGAAGAACCTCCTCCTCCTTTGCCTCGACCGGAAGTCGGGCAAGGAACTGTGGCGCCGGACGGTGGGCATCGGCGATCGCGAGGTCGGCCGGAACAACATGTGCGCCCCTTCCCCGGTGGTGGACTCCGAACGCGTCGTGGTCCTCTTCGGAACCGGCGATTTCGCCGCGTTCAACCTCGACGGAAAACCCCTCTGGCAGCGGAACCTCGGCAAGGAGTACGGCAACTTCGCCATCATGTGGCTCTATGGCGCCAGCCCGCTCCTGCACGAAGGCCGACTCTACCTCCCGGTGCTCCAGCGGGACGAGATGCCTCAGGACTACCCCCGCTTCGACGGCAAATCCACGCGCGAATCCTTCGTCCTCTGCGTGGACCCGGCCACCGGCAAGGACCTCTGGCGCCATGTCCGCAAGACGGACTCGACCAAGGAGAGCGGCGAGTCCTACGCGACACCGATCGCCTTCAAGGGCCCGAACGGCCCGGAACTGGTCATCGTCGGCGGCGACCACGTCTCCGGCCACCGGTTCGGCGACGGCGGGGAGATCTGGCGCGCGAGGCTCTATGAGAAGCGGGACGACTGGTACCGCATCGTGACCTCTCCCGTGGTGGCCGGCGGATTCGTCCTCGCCTCCGGTCCCAAGGGTCAGCCGGTCGTGGCCTTCCGCGGGGGCGGTTCCGGCGACGTGACCCAGACCCACCGGGCCTGGGAGTTCCGCGAGGCACCCACCGACTGGAGCACTCCCTGCCTTTATCAGGACCATGTCTTCGTCCTGGACGGTCAGAAGCGGGTGCTCTCGAAGCTGAACCCGAAGGACGGCTCCAAGGTCTGGTCCGGAAAGGTTCCCGGCAGCGGGCCGATCTGGGGTTCGCCCTCGGCGGCCGATGGCAAGCTGTACTGCCACGACGAAAATGGGACCGTGTTCGCGCTGTCCGCCGGAGAACAGTTCGAGGTGCTGGGTTCCCACGCCTTCCAGGGAGAGTCGCCATGCAAGGGCAGCGTCGCCTTGGCCGAAGGCCAGGTCCTGGTCCGCACCGCCACGTCGCTCCACGCGTTCTCCGGGAACCTTCCCAAGAACTGAACGCGATGCTCCACCTCGAGGTGCTCTTCACGCCGGCGGAGTTCCGCCAATTGTCAGGGACCGACCTGGGCGGGACGACCTGTGTCGTGTTCGACGTCCTCCGCGCGACCTCGACGATGCTGGAGGCGTTGGGCAACGGCGCCGCCGGAATCCGCCCCGCCGCGGACATCCCCTCGGCGCTGGAGTTGAAGCGTCACCACCTGGGAGCCCTCCTCGCCGGGGAACGGGATGGCCATCGAATACTCGCTGCACTGAGCGGCGGAACCGACTTCGACCTCGGCAATTCGCCACGGGAATTCACCCGGGAACGGGTGGCTGGAAGGGAGATCATCATGACCACCACCAACGGGACGCGCGCACTCCACGCGTCCCGTGGCTCACGGTCGGTGCTGATCGGATCCATGACCAACCTCGACGCCATCGCCCGGCACCTGCTGCTGCGGTTGCCCGAGAGGCTGGTCTTCGTCTGCAGTGGAACCCTCGAGAACGCCTCGTTCGAGGACACCTTCGCCGCGGGTGCCCTGGTCGACTGTCTCTGGGCGGCCTACGGCGAGTCCGCAGGCTCCAGACCCGACGACTCGGCGGCCATCGCCAGGGCCACCTACCGGATGCACGCAGGCGAAGGTGTGCAGGTGGCCCGTCACGCACGGAACGGCCGACGCCTGGCCGCCGAACCGGATCTCGCCGGTGACCTTCCCCTCTGCCTGAGCCCCAATCGCTGGGATCTCGTGGCCGGCCTCGCAACCGATGGCGTTGTCCGCACGCTGCCCGGTTGAACGCTCCCGCCGACCGGTACGCCAAAGGGCGTATCGACCCGATTCGCCCTTTGCCGTAGGCAGGCGTAACCGTGGCCACGGTCCCCACATCCTGTCGAATCAGCATCAGCCCCGTCGCCGTTGGGCTGGCGTGGGCGTTGGCGTTGTTTGCGGTGCACGTGCTTGGAGCCGACCTCCAGGTCGCTGCGGACGGCCAACCGATGACGATTCGGTCCCCGGAGATCCTAGGACACTTGGAGTCGGGGAAGACGGTCCGCATCGAGGCGGTGGTTCTGTTCCAATCCCGCCCCAACCGGCTCTATTGCATCGATGAACTCGGGCCGGTCCGGGTCCTCCTCCTGTCCAGTTCACTGCATCCGCCAGGGGAACGGATCGAGATCACGGGGCACGCCGCCGAAACCGAGGGTCGGACTTGGATCCAACAGGCGTCCGTCAGACCCCTCGGGAACAGCCCGCTTCCGGACCCGATCGACGCGGGTCTCGAACAGGCACACTCCAACCGCCTCGACGCGATCCGGCTTCGGGTCCAGGGACGCGTCGTGGGGCATCAGACCGCGCCGACGGTGGGACAGGGACGCGAATCCGTCTTGCTTGAGGACGGCACCGCCCCGTCCCAGGGCCTCTTCCATATCCGACTGCCTCATGGGACCGGCGTCCGCGAGCGGTTCCCCATCGACGCCGTCCTCCGCGTCACCGGGCTTTCCATCGTCGAGGTCGGCACGCCCGACCATCATGTTGTTTCGATCTATCCGTCCCGGATGGAGGAGGTCGAACTGATCGACACCCCGTGGCTGGACAGGGACAAGCTGCGACTCGGCGCCGCGCTGGCGTCCGCAGCCCTCCTTCTTGGAGGCCTTTGGCTGCACGGACAGCGCCGGGAGATGAAGGTCGTCCGGCAGTCGGAGGAACGCCTTCGGGCCCTGGGCGAACATTCCTTCGACGCCACCTGCGTGCTCGACCGGGAAGGTTCGGTGCGGTTCATGACCGCCGCCGCACGGCGGTTCCTCGGATCGATGAAGGGCGACGAGGTCGCCACGCGGGACGGCTTCTTCTCCTCGGTGCATCCGGACGATCTGCCACGCCTTTCGAAGGCCCTGCAGGAAGTCTTGGATCGTCCTTCGAACCCGAAACGGATCACCGGCTACCGGATCCTCGGCCCCGACGGAAGCATCCGTTGGGCGGAATCCGTCATCACCAACTGCCTGGGCGTCCCGGGTGTGGAGGGCCTCGTGGTCAACCTCCACGACATCACCGAGCAGTCCGAGGCGTTCCAGGCCCTAGCCCGCGCAGCCGAACTCCAGAGGCACATCGCCGCCTTCGCCACGTCGCTCTCTCCGCTCTACGAGGAGAGGGACGTGCTGCGCGAGGTCATCCGGAAATGCATCTCCCACCTCGGCTTCGCCGACTGCGTGATCTACCTGCTCGACGCGGAACGCCAGGTCCTGGTCCAGGCGGCGGCTCTCGGCCCCAAGGACCTCGACGGTCTCGGGGTCCGGGATCCGATCGAGATCCCCGTGGGACGGGGCATCGTCGGGACGGCCGCCGCGACCGCCACGACCATCCGGGTCGACGACACCCGCGCCGATCCCCGGTACATCGTCGACGACGCGGTGCGCCTCTCGGAGATCGCGGTCCCGATCGTCGCGGACGGCACCGTCCTCGGCGTGATCGACTCCGAGCATCCGAGCGCCGGCTTCTTCACCGAGGACCACGCGTCGATACTCGGCTCGATCGCCTTCCTCTGCGCCAACAAGATCGTCCGGGCCCGCACGGACCGCCGGTTGCAGGAGCTCAACCGGGAACTGGAACGCCGAATCGCCGCCCGCACCGCGGAACTCCGGGGCTCCAACGAACGCCTCACCCTGGAGATCGGTGAGCGCGCCCGCGCGGAACTCGTCCAACGGGCGCTCTTCGAGATCTCCGAGGCCGTCCATTCCGCCGAGGACCTTCCGCACCTCTACCAGAGGATCCACACGACCATCGGCACCCTGATGCCGGCGAAGAACTTCTACATCGCGCTCCAGGACCCGGGCTCCGGGCTGGTGAGCTTCCCGTACTTCCAGGACGAGGCGGATCCGCCACCGCCGCCGAGGAAGGGCCGGCGTGGAATGACGGAGTACGTGCTGCGCACCGGCCGGGCGATGCTGGTCGGCCTCGAGGAGATCCGGCTGCTCAAGGAGTCCGGGGAGTACGAACAGTCGGGCCACCCGGCCGCGATCTGGCTCGGCGTGCCACTCCAATTCCAAGGCGCGACGTTCGGCGTGATGGCCGTACAGGACCACGGAGATCCCACGGCGTTCGGCGAGGAGGACAAGAGGCTGCTGAACTTCGTCGCCGGCCAGACGGCCCTCGCAATCGAGAGGAAGCGGTCCGGGGAACAGCTCCGCGAAAGGACCCGCAGGCTGCACGAGTCCGAGGAGCGCTTCCGGAGGACCTTCGCCGCGCTGCCCTCCAGCGTCAGCCTGGTCCGACTCGACGACCTCCGCTTCGTCGAGGTCAACGACGCCGTCGTCGCCTCCTCCGGCTACAGCCGGGAGGAACTTCTCGGACGCACCACCCTCGAGCTGGGGATCTGGGCCCGGGAGGAGGAGAGGATGGAGTTCTTCCGGCGGCTCGCCTCAGACGGCAGCGTCCGGGAAATGGAGGCGTCGATGCGCCGCAAGTCCGGCCACGTCGACGTGGTCATGATCTCCGCCGAGACGCTGGAGATGGATGGCGTCCCCCACATCCTCACGTTGTCGATCAACATCACCGAGCGGAAGCAGGCCGAGGAAGAACTTCTGAAATCGTTGGCGCGCGAACGGGAGCTGAGCCGCCTGAAGAGCGAGTTCGTCTCCCTGGTCTCCCACGAGTTCCGCACTCCGATCGGCATCATCCATTCCTCGGCCGAGATCCTGGAACGCTACATCGACCGGATTCCCGCCTCCGAACGGTTGGAGCACCTGAAGACCATCCAGGGACACTCGTGGCGGATGGCCAGCCTGATGGAAGCCGTGCTGGTGTTCGGTCGGGCCGATGCAGGGAAGCTCGAGTTCCAGGCCATGGACTTCGACCTGACGGACTCGCTCCAGCGTTGGATGGACGAATACGCGCGCGCCGCCCAGGTGGAATCCCGGATCCGCACCCGCCTGTGCGAGCTTCCCCGAAAGGCGTATGGCGACCCGGATCTCCTCCGGCACATCTTCACCAACCTTCTGTCCAATGCCGTGAAGTTCTCCCCGCCCGGATCCGTGGTGCAGGTGACCCTCGAGCGCGATGCCGCCGACGCGGTCCTGACCGTCCAGGACCACGGGGCCGGCATTCCCGAGTCGGACCGCGCCCTGCTGTTCACCGCCTTCCACCGGGGCGCCAACGTCCGGCACGTCCCCGGCACCGGACTCGGGCTTGCGGTGATCCGGAGATGCCTGGATCTCCACCGGGGAAGCATCCAGATCGACAGCACCGAAGGGAACGGCACCTGCGTGACGGTCCGAGTCACCCTGTTTCCCGAGGCCTCCCAATCCCCATGACCCCCACCGAGAACATCACGCCCCGCATCCTGGTGATCGAGGACGAGCCCCACATGCTGCGGAACCTCACCACGATCCTCCGCATCGAAGGATTCGAGCCGATCCCGGCCGACAACGGGATCCGTGGCGTGGAGCTGGCGCGAAGCCAGGCTCCGGACCTCATCCTCTGCGACCGGATGATGCCGGGGATGGACGGATTCTCGGTCCTCGCGGAATTGCGCATCACGGCCAGCACCGCCGCGATTCCGTTCATCTTCCTCACCGCACGGGGCGAGAGGGACGATGTCCGGGCGGGCATGACCCATGGGGCCGACGACTACCTCACCAAGCCGGTCAAGGTGGACGAGTTGATCGCGGCGGTGCGCACCCGTCTGGCCAGGAAGCGTGAGGCCACGGCGCTTGGTGCCGGGGCCACCCATCGTCCGACCAGCCCGTCCGAACTCGTGCGACTGGGGATCTCGGAACGGGAGGCGGACGTCCTCTACTGGCTCATCGAGGGCAAGGGCAACGCGGACATCGCCGCGATCCTCGGCATCGCGCCCTCAACCGTGAAGAAGCACCTCGAACACATCTTCGAGAAGCTGGGGGTGGAGAACCGGACCGCCGCGATCATGACCGCACTCCAGGCCCCACGCTGAGCGGTGCGCGGGATTCCCCGTCGGGACCGGAAGCCTCAACGACGGCGGGCGGGACCGAAGAAGTAGCCCTTCCCGATGCGGACACCCTTGGTCTTCCGTTCCGAAAGCGGACCCAGCTTCGCCTCGTCGAAGAGGGCGGTGTAGGTGTAGTTGAATCCGGGCAGCTTCACGCGCTCGACCTTCTTCCCGATGAACCGCTCGATGGCGGCGACCTGCGGGGCCTCGCCCGCGGCGAAGAGTGTCAGGGCGTCGCCGGTGGCCTGCGCGCGGCCCGTGCGTCCGATCCGGTGCACGTAGTCCTCCGGATGCTCGGGCACGTTGTAGTTGATCACGTGCGAGACGTCCGCGATGTCGAGCCCTCGGGCGGCGATGTCGGTGGCCACCAGGACCTCGTAGCGACCCGCCTTGAATCCGTTCAACGCCTCTTCCCGCTCCTTCTGGGAACGGTCCGAGTGGATGACCGAAGCCTTGTGCTGGTTGCGACACAGCAACGCCTCGACGGCGTCCGCGTCCCGACGGGTGCGACAGAACACGATGGCGCTCTCCCAGTGCACCTGGTCGAGCAACGCCAACAGCAACGGCTGCTTCTGCAGCTCGGCCACCGGGTAGAGGACGTGCTTCACCGTCTCCGCCACCGACCGGCGGGCGCCGATCTCGACGGTGACCGGATCCTTCATCGCCCAGGTGATCAGGGTCTCGATGGCCGGGGGAATCGTCGCCGAGAACAACGACGTCTGACGCTCTTTGGCGCACTTCAGGATGATCCGACGGACATCCGGCAGGAATCCCATGTCCAGCATCCGGTCGGCCTCGTCGAGGACGAGGAACTTCACCCCGCTCAGGTCGATCGCACCCTCGCCCATGTGGTCGAGGAGACGACCCGGCGTGGCGATGATCACGTCCATGCCGGCCTTGAGGTCGTCACGCTGCTTCCCGTAGCCGACGCCGCCGTAGATCAGCCCGGTACGCAGTTGTGTGAACTTGGCGTACTTGACGAAGTTCTCGTGCGTCTGGACCGCCAGCTCGCGGGTCGGTTCCAGCACCAGGCAACGCGGTCCCGGACCGTGTGCGCCGAGCTTGCTGAGGATCGGCAGGGCGAACGCCGCCGTCTTTCCAGTCCCGGTCTGCGCGGACCCGATCACGTCGCGCCCTTCCAGGATCCTCGGGATGGCCTCCGACTGGATCGGGGTCGGCTCCTGGTAGCCGAGCTCTTGCACGGCATCCAGGATCGACGCCCGCAGACCCAGTTCGGAAAAAAGCATGGCCGAAAATAGCGAATCCCTCCGGACGGAGGAAGTTGGAACTTGGGCGGATTCAGCCCGGAATCGCGATCTCCTCCTCGTGCTCCTCCCCGATCTCCTGCTCATCCGCCTGGACGGGTGCGAACCGCTCGCTGTTGAAGCCCAGTTCCCCGTTCAACCCCTGACGGAGCGACGGATCCCGCGGGTTCACCACTTCCTCCAACAACACCCCGATCTCCCCGTCCTTCTTCCCGGACTCGTGACGGAAATAGCTCCCGCGTCCGATGTAGACCGCACGCACCGTGTAGACCGACCCCTTCTTCGGGAAGTCGACGAACAGCTTGCGGGCCTCCGCGGGGAACTCGTCGTTGATGCAGATGACTTTCTGGCCTTTGACAAACATGGCTTTGCTGGGGCGGACGATCCGGGAAGGACGCCCTCCGGTCAACGCCTCGCCCCGAACTGGAACTCAACGAGGCTTTGACGGATTCGCCGGCATGACGGACAACGCGGCGCACATGACTCCCGCCTCCCTCGAGCAGATCGAACGCGCGATCCGAAACGTCCCCGACTTCCCCAAGCCGGGCATCCAGTTCAAGGACATCACCCCGGTGCTTGCCGATGGACACCTCTTCGGCTCCGTGATCGCCCACCTGCTGGAGGACGTCCGGCCTGGAAGCGTCGACAAGGTCGTCGGCATCGACGCCCGCGGGTTCATCTTCGGCGCCGCCGCCGCCGTCCGCATCGGTGCCGGATTCATCCCGGTCCGCAAGAAGGGCAAGCTCCCATGGGCCACCCACGAACAGAGCTACGACCTCGAGTACGGATCCAACACCGTGGCGATCCACACCGACGCGATCAACCCCGGCGAACGGGTGCTGCTCGTGGACGACCTGCTCGCCACCGGCGGAACCGCGGCGGCGGCTCTGAAGCTCGTGGAACAGCTCGGAGGACAGGTGGTCGGCGTCCGGTTCGTGATCGAACTCCGCTTCCTCAACGGCCGGGAACGTCTCGGAACCGACGCGGTCCGGTCGCTCATCTCGTACTGATTCCGGATTTTCCGGCCGGCTGCGGTGTCTGCCCCTTGGCCGCTTGGACCTGTGTCCGGTAGTCTCCCGACATGACGCGTCACTGCCACAAGTGCGGCTGGGTCTGGTCGTTCCGGGAACAGCCCGGCCGGAGCGAGTCCTGTCCGCAATGCCGGGCGGACCTCCGGGTCTGCCTGAACTGCAGCCTCCACGACCGCAGCGCCGCCTTCCAATGCCGCGATCGGCGCGCCGAACCGGTGGCCGAGAAGGACACCGCCAACTTCTGCGAGTACTTCGACTTCAAATCCCGGACCTGGTCTGGACCCGGCGGAGCCAACAGCCGCGAGGAACAGGCCCGCGCAACGCTCCGCGGCCTGTTGGGTGACTGAGACGCCAACGGGAAGCAGGAAGCCGGATCCGACTCACTCGCCCCGCAACGCGGTCAGCAGCGGTCCACCGCAGGCGCGCCGTGTGGCCACCCAGGTCCAGAGAAGCCCGTTCGCCAGGACCGCGGACAAGACCAACGCGATGCCAGCCCAGGGGAATCCGCCACCCGGTTGCAACAGGGTCGGCGCCACGGCCAGGAGCGCGGAGGCGGTTCCCACCCAGATGCCTTCCAGCAGCAACCGCCGATGCTCCCGGAGGACCAGGGCCTCGACGCGGCCCGGAGCGAATCCGACCGCACCGAGGACGGCGAGTTCCGCACGGCGTTCCTGCACGTTGCGCATGACCACCAGCCCGAGCCCGAAGCTGCCGAGCAGCAGTCCGAGGCCACCCAGGACCTGGAAGGTGTTCAGGTAGGTGTTCTGCACCGCGTTGAAGCGGTTCAACCGGTCCGCCGCCGGCTCGGCCTCGAATCCGAAATCCGAAAGAGCCCGCGTCAGGTCCCCGGCGACTTCCGACGACGTCGGGGCGTCCACGAGGAAGACCCGATGTCCCGCCTCGCCCGGGAAGCGGCGGGTGAACGCGGATTCCGCGATCAACAGCTGGCCTTGCAACAGGGAGTTGGCCACCGCGCCGACAATCCGAAGGCGGAACGGCCTTCCCTGCTCGTCCACGTGTTCCAGGGTGTCGCCGACCGACTTGCCCAAGGCCCACTGCAGCGAATTGGCGTCGCCGACCGCCGGCACCTCGTCCTCCGCCAGCGGCGGATCCAACACCCAACCGGCAGCGCCTGGCTCCAGCACCCGCCACGGATGCGCCGGATCGGCGCCCTTGGCCAGCAATTGGAAGCGGAAGGCCTTCCGTGAATCGAGACGGGACGGATCAACCCCGAGGATCCTCGGACGCTGCGCACGGTTGAGGTTCAGGCAACTGGCCTCATCACCTTCCTTCACACGGAACGGGACGAAGGACACCTCCCGCAACCGGGCCGGATCCAAGCCCAACTTCTCGCGTCCTCGGTCCGAGTCGAGGTTCTCGACGATCGGCAACGTCGTGGAAGCCCACAGCGCGAAGCCGCCGGTGCCGGAACCGCGGTTCGAGGCGTCCCGGGTCGCGTCGAGGCGGTTGGCGGCGACGGCCACGATCAGGAACACCGCCATCGACAGCAGGCCGACCACCGCCGTGGAACGTCCCGGCCGCCGCGATGCGGACCGTTCGGCCAGATCGGAGACGCTTCGAAGCGATTTCGTTTGTCCCGCGGGATCCGCGATCCGCCGGCGGAAACCGAGCAGCCAACCGGACAGCGCGAGGAATCCCGCGCCGAAGAAGATCCCGGGCCGCGCCGTGGACGGCACGAAGGCACCGGTGCCGGCGAGGACCACCGCCGACACGAGAAGGCTCCGGTCCAACCAAGCCCGGCCGCCGGCCTTGGACGGAACGAGGTCGGCACCGGGATCGCCCGTGAGAAGCTCCCTCGCCGGACGGCGCATCCAGGACCGCAGCGTCCATGCCTGTGCCGCCAAGGACACGAGGAACGCGCCGACTGCACCGCCCAGGACCGACGCCGGGGTCGGCAGGAACATTAGACGGGCACCGGCGACGGCATCCGTCCAGAGGGTGTTGAGGCCGAGGAGGACGAGCCAGCCGTAGCCGAGTCCACCGATCGCACCGAACAGGGAGCCCCAGGCCGCCAGCGCCGCCCCTTCGCGGAGGAACAGCGTGGCCACCCGAGTCGGTTTCCAACCCAGCGCCAACAGGATGCCCGCCTCCTCGGTCCGTTGTTCCAGGCCGAAGCGGAAAAGCAGCGCAGTCAGCAGGATCGCCGAGATGATGAGGAAGAAGCTGAAGCCGATGAAGAGCCCCCCGAAGTCCTGTCCGCCGCCGGCCGCCTTGAAGGCTTCGTCACGGACCGGCGCAAATCGAAGTCCCACCGCGGCGGGTTCCAGGCGGGAACGTATGCCCTGCTCCAAGGAAGACCTCAGGTCCGTCGGTGCAGAATCCCCTTGGGCGAACCAGCGGAGCGAAGTGGCTTCCCCAAAACGGTTACCCCACATCCGTCGCCCCACCGCCAGGTTCACGAAGGCCTTCGGAGTGCCCCGCCACGCCTTCCAATACGCCTCGTCCTCGTCGCGGATCTGCCGGGTCAGCTCGAAGCCGGCGTCCCAGTCGTGTGTGCTCTCCGCCTTGGACAATCCCGGGAACTCCGGCATCAGCGTGCGGTCCACATGCAGTCCCTTCATCGGAAGGACCGACCGGATGCGAAACACGTTGGTCAACTCGACCAACCGCGCCCCGGCGTCGACGCGGTAGTAGGTCAGTTCCAGAAGGTCACCGACCTTCACCCCCAGGTTCTCAGCCAACCAGGAGTTCACGAGGATCTCGTCGTCTCCGAGGTCCGCCGGCGTGTACGGAGCGCCGGCCGCAGTGACCATCGAGTACGGAACCGAACGTTCCGCGGTGCCGATGGAGTTGGCCAGGTAGGTCAGAATCGGGGTCGGATTGGGCAGCCCGGGTATCCCCGTCGCCGCCGCCACCGCAGCCGGGTCGAGGAAGATCCGCCGCGACACCAGTTCGAGATGCGCGGGCACCGACTCCCCGCCGGTCAGGCGCGCCGGCACCGCGTTCGTCCTCAGCTCGAGTTCCGCGTCGGCCAGGCCGAACGAGGAGCCGACGGCTGCCGAAAGTTCGGCGACTCCGACGCCTCCGTCCTCCACGCGGAGGGCCAAGGCGAGATTGGCGCGCCCCGGCATTCCCGCCACACGCGCCAGGGTCTCGTGCGCGACGAAGGCGTTGTAGGGACTCGCCTGGGCCGCCTCGAACGCCATGTCTCCGGACTCCTCGGGTCCGACGATGCGGCCGACCTTCAGTCGCAGGGCCACGCTCGACTGGTCCCGCGGGGTGATCACGGCATCCCGCGAAAGCGCCGAGGGCTTGTGGATCCTCAGGATGATGGCATCTCCGGGGCCCACCTTCAGACGTCCCGCCAGCGACGGGTTGAGGAAGACCTCGTCCGAAGCCGGCACCGAGGCGGGCCCGCGGAAGCCCATCGACCAGAATTCCGGCGGTACGCCGTGCAGCACGACCGAGCCGACACGGGCCTTGCCATCCGGGAGGGTGGCCACCGCGGGCAACTTCAGGGCATAGGTCGTGTTCGAGGCGAGGCGCTCGCCACCGGGTCCGCCCGGCCGCGCCAGGAAGGACCGGTCCCGTGAATCCAGGACGGCTCCCACGCGACCAAGCCGGAGCTCTGCCTTCCGTCTCAGGGTCCCCCGCACCGAGTCGCCCACCAGCAGTGCGCCAACCAGGATGGCGGCGGCCAACGACGAACCCAACACCACTCCCAGGTGCCGGCGGAAATGGAACTGGAGGCTGCGCTGGAGCAGGGTTCGGCGATTCATCGGACGTCGGGGACGGTGGCGTGGAACCCCTCCACGGGAAAGCCCGGAAGAGGATCGGATCCGCCCGTGGGGATTTCCCGATTCCTCCTTGAACAAAGCGCTCCCGAAGCCGTCGTGGATTGGCGATCCACTTGGGTTTGGCTTTGACCACCGGGGGGAACACGCCTTAAAGCCTCACCCGTCGTTCGGACCAGTTCCGCCCCATCCAATGAGTTTCAATGCCGGGATCCTCGCCGCCGCCCAAGGTGGTGCCGACCTTTCCTACATCTGGGGCAAAGCCACCCCCGAGGCCAAGGTCATCATCGTCATCCTCATCGGCTTCAGCATCATCGCGTGGTCCCTGATGATCCAGAAGTCGTTCCAGATGCGGCGGGCGAAGCGGTACAACGGCTACTTCGAGACCGAGTTCCGCCAGCAGAAGACCGTGCTGGCCATCTTCGACCGCAATCTTCCGGTCGAAGGCTGCCCCCTGTTCGCGGTCTACATGGACGGCTGCACGGATCTGGAGGCCCGGCTGAAGCTGCCCGACGGCACCCGGAAGCCGCGGCTCTCCCTCAAGAGCGTCGAACATGTGAAACGCCAGATCGAAGGCGCCGTGGCCCGGGAGGCGTTGCGCCTCGAGTCCGGCCTCATCCTCCTCGCCATCGCGGTCTCCGGCGCGCCGTTCATGGGATTGCTGGGAACGGTCTGGGGTGTGATGGACACCTTCGGCGGCATCGCACAGGCCGGCAGGGCCGACCTGGCCGCCATGGCTCCCGGCGTTTCCGCGGCGCTGGTCACCACGGTGGCCGGCCTGCTCGTCGCGATCCCCTCCATGTTCGGGTACAACTACCTGGTCCACAGTCTTCGGATCCTGACGGTCGAACTGGACAATTTCGCCCAGACGCTGGCTTCCCGAATGGAAACCGAGTTCCTTCCCGACGATGAGTGACGAGCCCTCCAATCCCACGCAGCCCGGGTCCGCTCCGGTCCCCCGCCGCAAGGGTCGCGGTGTGCTCTGCGCCCGTTGCGAGCACCTGAACCCCTCGGAACTGGAGACCTGCGAGTACTGCGACACGCCCCTGCACATGAAGTGTCCGGCGTGCGCGGTCGTGAACGCCCGGGTCCTGACCCAGTGCACGGAGTGCCGGACTCCGCTCCATCGCTCAGGCGCCGCCCCCTCCCAGTCGGAAGGTCCCCGCGGGGAGAAGCTCCGGCGCCCGGCCCAGGTCAGCGCGGCCGGACGCGGCATCCTCTGCATCCGCTGCGACCACCTGAATCCGGACGGACTGGAACGGTGCGAGCATTGCGAGTCCGAGCTCTTCATCCAGTGCCCGAGTTGCTCGCACCGGAACAACCGCGCCCACGAGAAGTGCCGCTCCTGCCGGAGCCCGCTCTCCCGTTCGCTGAAGGACAAGCTCCTCGGCAAACAGGCCGGACCCGAGATCCGCGAGATGGATCCGGAGGTGATGGCCAAGATCACCAACGGCAAGGGCCTCGTCTGCGCCAAGTGCAACCACGTCAATCCGACCGGCATCGACCGCTGTGAGGCCTGCCAAGGCCATCTCTACATCGTCTGCAGGAAGTGCAAGCACACCAACCCGCGGATGCTTCAGCGTTGCGCCCATTGCGACCACCGCCTGCATCGCACCAGCAAGGAAAACGGTGGAGGCTCGCCTTCCAAGCCGCTCAACATCGTCTTCGCCGGCATCGCCCTCGTCGCCTTCACGATCGCGGCGACGATCCTGGTCAAGATGTCCGGACTTCGGCTCTTCAAGTGAGGCCCTGACGCCATGCGGCGCTTCTCCCAACGAAACTCCCTGGTGACGCTGAACGACATCAACGTCACCCCGTTGCTGGACCTCGCGTTCGTCCTCCTCATCATCTTCGTGATCACCACCCCGGCGCTCGAGCCCGGCCTGAACATGAAGCTGCCGGTAGGAGGCGACGCCCGGACCCGTCCGGACCGCGACAACGAGGTCACCGTCCAAGGCTTGGCCAACGGCCGCTTCGTCTACCGCGAAGGACGCCCCCTCGACGAACGGCAACTCGAGTCCGAACTCGTCAACGCCTATCGCGCCAACCCGAACCTCGTCCTCGTGCTGAAGGTGGAGGGTGCCGCCCAGGCGCAGACGCTGGTGACGCTTCTCGACGTGTGCTCACGCAACGGCCTGACCCGCTTCCGCATCGCCACACAGCTTCCGAAGCGCCGCTGAGCCCCACCCCGATGACCGCCAACTCCCAGACCTGCCTCGCGGCATCGACCGGGATCCATGTCGCGGCCTTCGCCCTGCTTCTCTTCGCCCCGACCCTCGTTCCCAGGAACACCCACGACCTCGTCTCCCCGGAACTCACCATCCTGTCGTCCGACATCAAGCTGACCGACGGCAACACCATCGGCGGCGGTTCCCCGGACGTGCGCCCCCCTCCTCCGGCAAATCCGGCCCAGAACCCGACTTCAACCCAGCAGGTCACCCCGCCGCCCGAGAGGAAGCCCATCCAGCAACCCCGTCCGGAGGTGCCCCCAGCTCCGCAGACGCCTCCTCTCAAGTCGCCGCCGAAGGTTTCCACGCAGAAGGTGCAAACCGAGGCCACGGCGCTTCCGAAGAAGGCCCAGGACGTGGATCCCACCCTGCGTGAGGTGAAGCCCAGGAAGTCGATCACCGTGGCCCAGAAGGCGGTCAAGCTCTCGAAGGCCGACGCCGAGGCGGAGGAGGCCGCCACCAAGGCCGCCCAAAAGGCCGCCGCCCAAGCCGAGGCCAAGGCGGCGAAGGAACGGGCCGACCGCATCGCGGCCGCCAAGGAGCAATACAGCCGGGCCATGGCGGAACGGGCCGACGCGATCCGCGGCGCCGCCGGGAGCCTCAAGTCCACGTTGCAGGGGAGCATGAAGATCGGCGTCCCCGGCAACGGCGGGCAGGCCTACGCCCCGTACACCAGCTACCTCCAGGCGTTCTACAAGCTGCGCTGGAAGAAGCCCGCCACCCTCAACGTCGACCACGGCGAGGTCGGGGCCGAAATCGTCATCCGACGAGACGGCCGCGTGACCTCCTTCCGCATCGTCTCCCCGTCCGGCATCCGCGCCCTCGACGACTCCGTACGCGAGGTCCTCGACCGGCATCGCCAACTCGAGCCGTTGCCCGAGGGCTCCGACGACCCGGAACGGGTGATCACCATCCGCTTCGATCTTTCCACTGCGGCCTCGCTGTAGGCTGCCGTTCCATTCCCCATCCCCGACCGACCCCGAAAATGCTCCGACTCCCCCTCGCCCTGGCCCTCTTGGGCCTCACCGCCATCCTCCATGCGGCTCCCCAGGCCGCACGCGGAGTCCCGGATGTCAGCATCTCCGGCGACGCCACCAAGGCCATCCCGATCGCCATCTCCGGCTTCTCCGGCGAGACCCAGAAGGTCCTCGAGTTCGACCTCCACGTCTGCGGCTTCTCCATCGTCCCCCCGACACAGGCCGACTACGAACTGAAGGGGAATCCCGGCACCCAGGTGGAGGGATCCCTCACTGAAACCGCGAAGAAGGCCACGCTTTTCAACCGCGCCTATCCCGGCGGAAACACCCGGACCCAGGCCCATGCCCTCGCCGACGACGTGGTCCAGGCCATCACCGGCGGCAAGGGTCTCGGCCGCGGCAAGGTGGTCTTCAAGCTCCAGACCGGCCGCACCAGCGAGGTCTACGCCGCGGACTTCGACGGCGCCAACGCGGTCCAGCTCACCTCGGACAACAACATCGTCGCCTCGCCGGTCTGGCGCCCGAAGTCCCGCTCCATCTACTACATGAGCTATCGGGCAGGAAACGCAGACATCTACGCCCAGGACCTCTCCAACGGCTCCCGGAGCGCGGTGGTCCGGTTCTCCGGTTCCAACATCAGTCCCTCCCCCTCCCCGGACGGTTCCCAACTGGCCATGATCCTCAGCAAGTCGGGCAGCCCCGACCTCTGGGTCTCGGACGCCTCGGGTGCCAATCCCAAGCGCCTGACCACCACCGCCGCGGACGAGTCCTCGCCCTGCTGGTCGCCCGACGGCAAGACCATCTGCGTGGTCTCCCGCGAAAGCGGCTACCCCGCGCTCTACACCGTTCCCGCTTCCGGCGGTTCGCTGAAGCGGCTCGTCACCGGCTCCGTCCGCAACACCACCGAACCGGACTGGTCGCCGGACGGCAAATGGATCGCCTTCACGCGTCAGCGGGGCGACTACTTCGACATCTGCATCGTCTCGTCGGCCGGCGGCGACGCGAAGGTCCTGACCGAAGGCGAGGATCCGAGCTGGGCTCCGAACTCCAGGACGCTGATTTTCGCCCGTCGCAACGGAAAGTACGGGCAGCAGAGGCTGACACTGCTTGACTGGCCCACCGGCCACGTCAAGGATGCCGCACGGGTCGAAGGCAGCAGTTCACAGCCCAATTGGAGCCGCTGATCCGAAACCCCCATATTTGAAGCAAATGAAGTCGTTTTCGAAGCTCGGAACCGTGGCTCTTCTGGCCGTCGTGGCTCTCGCCGCCGGTTGCAAGAAGGGTCCCAAGAACATCACCCCGCTTCCGGGCTACTCCGGCACCGCCGTCCCCGGAAACATCGGCACTTCCCAGCCGATCACCCCAATCACCAACCCGACCTACTCCGGCAACGGCGCCAACGGCCAGCCCGGCGCCGGGCGCCCGCTGATCGACGAGAACGCCAACACGAACCCGGTCGACCTCCAGGGTGTCAAGGGCAAGGGTGATCTGGTCGGCCAGGTCGACCGCGAGATCATCGACGGCTTGGTTGCCGACCGTGAGACCTTCAAGGGCAACACGGTGTACTTCGAGTTCGACAAGTCGGCCATCAAGTCCGACCAGAAGGCCAACGTCGCCGCCGTCGCCGAGTACCTCAAGGGCCATGGCGACAACCGCGTCGCCGTCGAAGGCCATACCGACGAGCGCGGCACCGAGGAGTACAACCGCGCGCTCGGAGAACGCCGCGCCCTCTCCGTCCGCGAGATGCTGCTGAACCTCGGCATCCCCGCCGACCGCGTCATCACCCGCAGCTTCGGCGAGGACAAGCCCGCCGAACTCGGCCATGACGAAGCCGCCTGGGGCAAGAACCGCCGCGGCGAGTTCATCCTGCTCGTTCCGCCGACGAGCGTCCGCTGATTCGGACGTCCCCTCTCCCAGCCCCGCCCGAAACGGCGGGGCTTTTGCTTTTTGCCGATTGAGCGCCGACTCCGATTTGCACGAAGCTCCACGGACATGAGATGCCTCGCCTTGATCCCGGTGTGCGCCGCCGCCGTGGCCGCCAGCCCGGATTGGCCCGAGTTCCGCGGCCCGGGCCGTCAGGGCGTCTCCCTGGCCACCAACGTTCCGATCTCCTGGAGCACCGCCGCATCGGGCAATTGGAACGTCGAGGTTCCCGGCGCCGGATGGTCCTCTCCCTCGGTCTCTTCAGGCCTCGTCTTCCTCACCACCGCCCTCGGCGACGGCGAGAAGGAACCGCTTCGCCTCGAGGTCCTCGCCCACCGCACCACCGACGGCTCCGTCGCATGGCGGACACCCGTCCTGCCGCGGGAAACCGGCAAGCTCCCCTCGATCCATGACAAGAACGGGCAGGCCAGCCCCACGGTCCTCGTGGACGCCTCCCGCCGACGTCTCTTCGCGCACTTCGGACATCTCGGAACCGCCGCGCTCGACCTCGATGGCCGGATCCTCTGGCAGCAGTCGGACCTCGGCTACGTGCCCATCCACGGCAACGGTGGCTCCCCGGCCCTCGTCGGCGACACCCTTGTCTTCTCATGCGACGGCGGGCGGGACCCCTTCGTCGTGGGTCTCGATGCCGGCACCGGAAAAGTGCGCTGGAAGACTCCCCGGAACACCCAGGCGAAGAGGACCTTCTCCTTTTGCACGCCCTTGGCCGTCGAGCTCGGCGGCAAAACCCAGGTGATCCTCCCGGGAAGCGGATTCGTCGCGGGCTACTCTCCCGACAACGGCTCCGAGC
>JAIXUV010000257.1 GCA_027483345.1 Verrucomicrobiales bacterium
AGATGATACGTACCCGTACTATTTGGTTTGCCAGCGGTCGGGGTGACGGCCAGCTTGATCGGAGTCCGTCGGTCCCTGTTTCACGCCATGAAACTACCCGTCCTTTCCGGCCTGTCGTTGGCCGTCCTCCTGTCCCTTCCCCTGTCGGCCGCCACCGGATGGCTCACCTGGAGGGGTCCAAGCCAGAACAGCGTCTCCACCGAGAAGGGGCTTCCCGCGAAGATCGACGCCGCGGCACCGTTGTGGACGGCGGACTTCCCGGGCCAGAGCGCGCCGGTGATCGCCGACGGACGGCTCTACATCAACGGGTACCTCGGCGACGGCCCCGACCTGCAGGAGGTGGTGCGCTGCTATGACGCCGAGACGGGCGCGCTGGTGTGGGAACACCGGGAGAGCGACTTCGCCAGCGACACGATCTACCTCCGCTACTCGACCTCCTCGCCGTCCGTCGACGCGGAGACCGGCAACATCTACGTGCAGTTCACCCAGGGCGTCCTGGTCTGCTTCGATCCGACCGGCAAGGAGCTGTGGCGCCATTCGATGATGGAGGAGTTCGGGCGTCTCACCTTCCCGAATTCCCGCACGGCCTCGCCGGTGTTGGACGGCGACATCGTCATCACCCGCGGCATCACCAGCGCCTGGGGCGCCCACGGTGCGGCCGGCGACCGCTTCTACGCCTTCGACAAGAAGTCGGGCCAACTCGTCTGGAGCAGCGCCCCCGGCGATCGTCCGCAGGACAACACCTTCTCCAATCCGTACCTCGACGTCTGGGACGGCAAGCGGGTGCTGTACAGCGCCGGCGGCGACAGCTCGATCCTCGCGATCAACGCGCGCACCGGCGAGCCGCTTTGGCGCTTCAGCTTCGCCAAGGCCGGGGCCAAGGGCGGCATCAACGCGGCGCTGATCCGGCACAAGGACAACCTCATCGCCCTGCACGAGTCCGAGAACCTCGACAGCTCCGAGATCGGGCGCATGGCCGCGTTCCGCATCCCTTCGCCCTCCGAGGTGAAGCCGACGAACTCGGTGATCCCGCACGTGTTCCCCCCGAAGACCTTCGAGGTGTGGCGCAACGGCGTGGGCTCCCTGGCCAGCTCGCCGATCCCGGTCGGCGACGTGATCTACGAGGTGACCGGCACCGGCGACCTCGCCGCGGTGAAGGCGGACACCGGCACCGTGCTGTGGAAGAAGAAGCTCGGGATCGAGCAGCGCCAGAGCACGCCGTTCTACGCGGACGGCCTGCTGTACGTGGCCATGTACGTCAGCTCCGAGGGCGCGGACGCCGCGAAGTCGGCGGAGGCCGACGCAGGCGCCAACGGGGACCTGTTCGTGTTGAAGCCCGGGCCGGACGGCGCGGAGGTGCTCAGCCGCACCCAGTTGACCGGCCGCTGCTTCGGATCGCCGATCGGCTACAACGGAAAGGTCTACATCCAGACCGACAAGAAGCTCTACGCCTTCGGCTCGAAGGGGAACAACCCCGGGCTCGCGGCCGGGGCGGCGAAGCCTTCCATGCCGGCGCCGGGTCCTGCGGCACAGCTCCAGATCGTGCCCTACGAGTTCCTCATGCGGCCGGGACAGACGCAGTCCTTCCGGATCCGCACGCTCGACGCCGCGGGATTCCCGGTGACCGAGGGCATCGATCCGAAGTCGGTGACCTGGGAGCCCTACGTGCCGCCGACCGCGTTGGTGCGGGCGTTCGCGAAGGGCGCCTTCAACGCCGACGGCGCGCTCGTGGCCGAGAAGTCCCCCGCGCCGAGCGCCGGCCAGTTCAAGGCCACCCTCAAGCTGCCCAACGGCTCCAATGCGGTCGGCTTCATCAAGGGCCGCATCCTCCCGGCGCCCCCGCTCGCCTTCAACTTCGAGAACTTCGCCCTCACCAACAAGACCACCAACACCGTCGAGCCGCCGACCGACTTCGCCTACCCGCCGCTGAGCTGGAACTCCGCCCGCTTCCGCTGGGAGGTCCGAGCCAAGGAGTTGGACGGCAACCCCACCAACCAGGCGCTGGTGAAGACCATCGACAACAAGCTGTTCCAGCGTGGCCAGCTGTTCTTCGGGTTCCCCAACCTCAGCAACTACACCATCCAGGCGGACGTCCTCTCCGAGGGCAACAAGCGCAAGATGTCCGAGGTTGGCGTGATCAACCAACGCTACCTGGTGATCCTCAAGGGCAACTCGCAGGAGCTCGAGGTGAACTCGAACCAGGAACGCATCAAGGTCTCCAAGCCCTTCAAGTGGACGCCCAACACCTGGTACACCGTGAAGGCCCGCGTGGACGTGGCCGCAGACGGCTCCGGCGTGGTCCGTGGCAAGGCCTGGAAGAAGGGCGAGCCCGAACCCGAGGCCTGGACCATCGAGGTCCCGCACACGCACGCCCATGCGTCGGGTTCCCCTGGCCTCTTCGGCTTCGCGCCCCAGGACCAACGCGTCGCCATCGACAACGTCGCCGTGACCCCGAACTGACCGGAACCGCCCTTCTTCATACCCATAATCCCAATCCCACTCCCCCATGCCCGCCCGCTTCGACCACGAACGCCTGACCGTCTACCAACGGTCCATGGAGTTCGTGCGTTGGACCGGGGCGGCCTTTGAGCGTATCCCGGCCCGGACCTCGGCGAGGGACCAGCTGGACCGGGCTTCGACCTCCATCCTGCTGAACATCGCCGAGGGCAGCGGCCGCCACACGGCTGCGGACCGGTGCCGGTTTCTCGACACCGCCAGGGGCTCGGCCTTGGAGTGCGCGGCGGTTCTGGACGTCCTTGTCGCCCGCGGAGTCCTGGCCGAAGCCGAAGTGGAAGCACCGAAGGGACAGCGTGCCGAGTTCGTCTCCATGCTAGGCGGAATCATCCGGAGCCAGTCACGGGACCGGGTGCATGAGGAACCCGTGCGGTATGGGGCGGATCGTGGGTGGGAGGATTAAGAGAAGGAGTGGGAGGAAGAGGAAGAAGCGGAGGAGAAGGGACCGATTTCAATACCGACACATGAACAAGAAGACTCAATTGAGTGTGGTGGTCGCCGTTGCGGCCGCCTTCGCCTTGAACGCAGAGGACTGGCCGCAGTGGGGAGGCAACGACCCGGGCCGGAACATGTATTCCCCGGCCAAGGGGCTTCCCGACGCCTTCGGGCCGGGCAAGCTGAAGTCCGGCACCGAGGAGATCGACCTCGCCACCACCAAGAACGTGAAGTGGGCGGTGAAGCTCGGCTCCCAGAGCTACGGCAATCCCGTGGTGTCCGCGGGCAAGGTGTTCGTCGGCACCAACAACGAGGTCCCCCGCGACAAGCGCCACGTCGGCGACCGCTCGATCCTCTACGCCTTCGACGAAAAGACCGGCGCCTACCTCTGGCAGCTCGTCGTGCCCAAGCTGAAGTCCGGCAAGGTGAACGACTGGGAGAACCTCGGCCTGCTCGCCTCGCCGCTGGTCGCCGGCAACCGCCTCTGGATCGTCACCAGCCGCTGCGAGGTGCTCTGCCTCGACACCGAAGGTCTCGCCAACGGCAACGACGGCGACTTCAAGGAGGAGGGCCTCTACGTCGTGAAGGACACCCCGAAGGACGGTACCCCGGCCGATGTCGGCCCCAAGGACGCCGACATCGTGTGGAAGTACGACATGATGGACGAGTTGGGCGTGTTCCCGCACAACGCCTCGAACTGCTCGATCCTCATTATCGGCGACATCCTCTACGTCTGCACCTCCAACGGCCAGGACTGGACCCACGTCAACATCCCGTCGCCGAACTCCCCGAGCTTCATCGCGCTCGACGCGAAGACCGGCAAGCTGCTGGGCGAGGACAACGCCCGTGTCGGCCCGCGCATCTTCCACGGCCAATGGACCTCCCCCTCGACCGGCAAGGTCGGCGGCAAGGACCAGGTGTTCTTCGGCGGCGGCGACGGCGTCTGCTACGGCTTCGACGCCATCCCGTCCAAGGGGTCCGGCGCCAAGCTGAACCCGATCCTGCCCGGCACCCCCGCGGAGGCCGACGAGGATCCGGAGACGCAGTACCTCAAGAAGATCTGGTGGGCCGACCTGAACCCGCCCGAGTACAAGGCCCGCGACGGCAAGCCGTTCAAGTACCCGGCGGCCGAGGGTCCCTCCGAGATCAACGCCACGCCGGTCTTCTACAAGGACCGCGTGTACATCGCGACCGGCCAGGACCCCGAGCACGGCGAAGGCGTCGGACGCCTCGTGTGCCTCGATCCCTCGAAGACCGGCGACATCACCAAGACCGGCATCCTCTGGGACTACAAGGGCATCAAGCGCTCGATATCCACCGTGAGCATCGATCCGGCGACCGGCCTGCTCTTCGTCGCGGACTTCTCCGGGTTCGTGCATTGCCTCGACTCGTCCAACGGCAAGCTCCAGTGGATCTACGACATGAAGGCCCACATGTGGGGCTCGACGTTCGTGGCGGACGGCAAGGTCTACGTGGGCGACGAGGACGGCGACTTCGTGGTGCTGGCGGCGAAGGGCGGCGACAAGCCCCAGGTGATCAGCGAGACGAACGTCGGCGCGCCGATCTACAGCACGCCGATCGTCGCCAACGGGACGATGTACATCGGCAGCCAGACCCACCTGTTCGCCGTCGGATCCGACGCCAAGCCGGTGCTCACCGACGGACCGCAGGGTGGCGTGCCGGTGAAGCCGTAGGCCGGCCGCGGTGAACCGATGTCCGCCGCATGCGGACACTGGAATCGAAACGGGGCGGGAACGTCAGGTTCCCGCCCCGTTTGTGCCTGATCCGAAACGATCCAGAAGGAGCCCAGACCGGCCTCACGCAAAAACGCCAAGACGGCACTGGGGCGTGCGATTCGGTGCCTGAACAACGATCAATCTTCGGTGTCCGGTTCCCGTGAACGAATACTGCGGGCTTTTCCCTTCTTTCCAGCGGCTTTGCGGCTTGGCGTGCCAATCACTTCTGCATCGATGCGTATAGGCAGAGGCTTTCCGGCGTGGTGTCCGACTTCGCTGCCATCGAATCGCAGGCGTCAGCGCCGCTCCGGACCGATCGATCCCACGTACCGCCCCATCCAGTAGCCCAGCAGGAACTCGTCGCCCGGGAAGTCGGTCGCGTCGTCGCCGTGGTCGAGCAGGAACGGCTGAGTGTTGATCCGCGCCACGAGCCGTTCCCCGGGCGGCAGCAGTTCCTTCAGCTCGCGGCCCATGAAGTTCGGCGCCAGCCGGGTGACGTCCTTCCGATGCGAGTTCACGACCCGCCACGCGACGGTGTCCATCGGCGTGCCCCGCAACGTCCACACCGCCCCTTCCGGGTCGTGCTCCTTCCCGCCGCAGCCGGCGTAGAGGAAGTTCCAGATCGC
>JAIXUV010000081.1 GCA_027483345.1 Verrucomicrobiales bacterium
CCAAGGACCTGCAGTCGTCGATCCTCGACGAGCAGTGGAACGACTACACGATCGTCGCCGACGGCAACCACCTGATGCATTTCATCAACGGCCGGATGACCGTCGACGTCATCGACCAGCAGGCGTCCAAGGCTGCGAAGGACGGCGTGCTCGCGCTGCAGATCCATGTCGGCCCGCCGATGCGCGTCCAGTTCCGCGACATCCAGCTCAAGCCGCTGGAGTAACACCGGTGCCCACGGGGCGTCCCGGAACCCAGAGCCGAAACGGGCCTGGAAGAAGGGTGCCGGGACGCCCGCCGGCGACGACCGTTCCCGTGAACGGTTGGAAGCCGAAGGCCGCTCAGACCTCGGCGGGAACGCCTTCCAGCGCCGCGATGAGGCGGTCGATGAAGGGGTGCTGCGCCGGCTTCATGCGGGCCTTGGCGCTTTCGGGCGTGAAGAAGCCCGCGCGGTCGATCTCGGGCCACAAGGCCCAGGCGCCGGAACCGGGCGGCCACTCGATGTTCACCTGGTTGCTGCGGATGCCCTCGTGCTCGTCCCAGTCGCCGTGGAATCCCCAGGCGTGGACGGTCTTGCCACCCCGCTGCCGGATGGATCCGAGTTCGATGTAGGGTCCCGCGGGGGCGATGCCGACCTCCTCCATGAATTCGCGGGTGGCGGCGCACAGCGGTTCCTCACCCGGCTCGATCTCGCCCTTGGGGATCGTCCAGATGCCGTGGTCGCGATTCGGGAACCAAGGGCCGCCCGGATGCGCGATGAAGACTTCCAAGCGCCCGTCTCGGAGACGGTACATCAACAGGCCGGCGCTGACCCGGGAGCGACGCATGGCTGGGGTTGAAACGCTACTTTCTGGATACGGGAAGGACACGATCCGATGAAGCGGGCACCAACTCGGACGCGCCTCCTTACACAGACGTATGCCAAATGCCCGAACGTTCCGCAACCACGGCGTCGAGCCGAATGTGGTTCCAGCGTTACACCCAGCCGACGAATCCGGTTGAGCGGAGACGGACCTCGAGCCAACGCGCCAAGTCGCCAGCAAAGCCCCCGGAGTCGGGACGGAAACGGCGATCTCCCTTTGCCATCGATCGGTACAGGTCCGTGCATGGGTCCGGGATCGGGAATCGGGAGCAGACCGCGGCCGGGCAGCCGCGGCTACTTGCGGGAAATCGGGAATCGCAGATCCGGAATCACGAATGCCTGGGCTTATTTGCGTGAGGTCGGTTGTCGCTCCAATCGAATCGATCCGGCTAGGATCCGGCGTGGACCGCATGACCCCGATCTACGCCGACCACAACGCGACCACCGCGCCGGATCCCGCGGTGAGGGCGGCCATGGAGCCATTCCTTTCCGGCTGCTGGGGCAACCCCTCCAGCGTGCACCGCATCGGGCGCGAGGCGCGTGCGGCGCTCGACGAGTTCCGCTACCGGACGGCCGCCGCCTGGGGCTGCAAGCCTTCCGAGGTGGTCTTCACCGGCGGCGGCACCGAATCGAACAACCTCGCCCTGCTCGGCACGGCCCGCCTCCTGCGCGGACGCGGACGCCACCTCGTCGCCTCTGCGGTGGAGCACCACGCCGTGTTGCACACCCTGCGCTACCTCGAACGGCATGAGGGGTTCGAGCTCTCGATCGTGCCCGTCGACGCCCATGGCCGTGTGGACCCGGACACCGTCGTGTCGCTGCTGCGGCCCGACACGGTCCTGGTCTCGGTGATGGCGGCGAACAACGAGGTGGGCACGCTTCAGCCGGTGGCCGAGGTCGGACGCCGCTGCCGGGAACGCGGGGTGGTGTTCCACTGCGACGCCGTCCAGGCGTTCGGCAAGCGGCCCTTCAAGGGCATCGGCCAGTTCGAGGCGGACCTCGTCCCGGTGTGCGCCCACAAGTTCCACGGACCGAAGGGCGCCGGGGCGTTGTACATCCGGTCGCCGCTCCTGCCCCATCCGATCCAGCACGGGGGCGCCCAGGAAAACGAACGCCGGGGCGGAACCGAGAACCTCGCCGCGATCGCCGGGTTCGTGGAAGCCTTCGAACGGTTCGTGCCAGATCCCGTTTTCCGGGAGGAACCGCTGCGCGCCTGGACCCGTCTGCTCGCGGAGGTGCTCCAGGGCATCCCGGGCGTCGTCCTGCGCGGGCATCCGGAAGAGCGCCTCGCCAACACCCTGGCCTTCACCGTCGAGGGCACCGACAGCATCGCATTGCTCGCCAACCTCGACCTGGAGGGCGTCTGCGCCTCCAGCGGCTCCGCCTGCACCGCCGGCTCGGTCGAGCCGAGCCATGTGCTTCAATCCATGGGCGTGCCCGACACCGAGGCCAACGCTCTCGTGCGGCTCTCCTTCGGCCGGGACAACACCGCCGGCGAGATCGAACGCATCGCCGGGATCCTCCCCGAGGTCATCCGCCGGTCCCGCGGCTGACGTCCTTCAACAGCGATCCCGGCTTCGCAGGGCCCACCCAATCGGACGGGTCGTCGGCGAAGTCCGCGAACAGCGCGCCATGGCGGTCGGCGGGGATCGGCAGGAACGTGCCCGAGGCCTCCGCGACCGTCGCGCCCGACCCGTCCACCAGCCGGGCCGTCGTCCGGAAGAGACGTCCACGACGGTTCTCCGCCAGCTCCGCGGAGGCGGTGAGTTCGGAACCCGGCGAGACGGGGCGCACGAACCGCACGTTCAGTTCCGCCGCGAAGGCGAAGGAGCGGGTGTTCACGCCGATCACCCAGGCCATCATCTCGTCCAGCACCGTGGTGATCAGCCCGCCATGGACCACGCCGCTGAAGCCGGCGTGCTCGGGGCGGAAGACGACCGTGGCGCGGACCAGGCGTCCGTCGGAATGCAGGTCCAGCCCGAGGCCGGCGGGGTTGTGGTAGCCGCAGACGAAGCATCCGCGTGTGCGCGGCAGTCGGCGGAACTGCGGGGAGGACTCCCCGTCGGCTTGGGGATCGGCGTTCATGGGAGGGGACGCGCCACGTAGAGCCCGCCGACCAGTAGGAGGATCAGCCCGAAGTAGGCGACGCCCATGGTGAGCTTCTGGCCCGGGTCGATGGCATAGTACCGCTGCTCGAAGGTGTCGCGTTCGCGGAACAGGGAGACCAGGCGCGGCAGGCCGGTGAGGAGGATGTAGATCGAGACGAACGGAAGGCTGTGCTGGACCATCGCGATGTACACGACATAGGCCGCCAGGAGGGCGTAGCCCGGGATCCAGAGCCAGGGCGAGATCGCGGCGACGATGCGGCCGCCGTCGAGGAAGCCGGCCGGGGCGAGGTTGAAGAGGTTCAGCAGGAATCCGTAGAACGCGAGTTCGCCCCAGAAGGGGTTCCCGGTCGCATTGCGGACCATCAGGCAGACCCCGGCGGCGAAGGTGCCGAAGAGCGGACCGCCGATGCCGACGACCGCCTCCTCCCACGCGTCGGCCGGCCGCTGCTTGAGGGAGATGAACGCACCCATCATGGGGATGAAGATGGGCGGACCGGTGCGGAGGCCGAAGCGGCGTGCGGCGACGAGGTGACCGAACTCGTGCACGAGGATGAGCAGGACGAAGACCGTCGCGAACGGCCACGACCATTGGAAGGCGTAGAAGGCGATGCTGACCGCCATGGAGAGCGCGGTCAGCGCCCAGGACCCGGCACCCAA
>JAIXUV010000264.1 GCA_027483345.1 Verrucomicrobiales bacterium
CAGGCTCCGGCGTCGGAGGAATCCTGCTGGGCATCGCCGTCTGCCTCGGAACCGGCGTCCTCGCCGGACTCGTCAACGGCGGCATGGTCGTCGCCCTCCGTGTCCACCCGTTCATCATCACGCTCGGGACCATGGCCATCTTCCGCGGCATCGCCTTCGTGACGACCCAAGGACTCAGCATCGGCGGCTTTCCCGAAGGCTTCCGCTCCGTGGTCAAGTGGAGCACCGGCGGCGGACTCACCCTCGTCCCACTCGGCGTGATGCTCCTGGTGGCGGTCGCCGGCGGCGTGTGGCTGGCGCGGACGACACCCGGACGTCGGATCTACGCCGTCGGAGGCAACGAACAGGCCAGCCGGTTCAGCGGCATCCGCACCGGCCAGGTGAAGCTCGGCGTCTTCCTGGTCTCCGGCCTCACCGCCGGGATCGCGGCCCTACTTTCCCTGGGCTACTACGGCTCCGCCACCTCGGCCGATGGCAATGGCTACGAACTGAACGTGATCGCCGCGGCGGTCGTCGGCGGAGCGAGCCTTAGCGGCGGTCGCGGCTCGGCGCTGGGCGCGCTTCTCGGGGCCCTCATCATCCAGATGATCTCGAGCGGCATCGTGATCCTGGGCATCGACCAGAACTACTCCCAGATCATCATCGGCGGCGTCGTGATCCTCGCGGTCCTCCTCGACCAGGCCAACCAGTGGATGGCCCGCAGAAGCCTGAAGCAGGCCTGACCGGAAACCGACCTCGCTCGGAACCGCCAGGTCGCCGATCCAGAAACGAACTCGAAGGCGAAATGGCGGGAGGCGGGCCGGTTTCCTTCCGACTCCTCCGCACCCTTGCGTCTTTGCGCGGGGGTTCCCTCCCAATGAGTCCGGTTGGGTCCGCCCGACCATGCCACTGGATCGGAACGACGATTCAAGGTTGGCCGCCGGAAGACGGGGAACCGGCCGGCGCTTTCCGACCACCCTCGAACCGGTCCTGCTCCATGCGGAAACGCGAGCGCATCGAGCTGAAGACCTTCCGGCCCTGGATCTCGGTCGCCATGAGTCCGGTCTCCCAAAGGCCTTCTGCGATGGGCTGCCGTTCCATCTGGAAATCGAACTTCTGGATCGAAGCCGCAATGCCGCCGAACACCTCGAAGCTCCGAGCCAGGTGGGCATCCACCCGGGACAACTCGAAGTCGGTGGCATCGATCCAGAGCCTTCCCTGGAACGAACGGACCAGACGTTCACCCATGTCGCCGCCGGAGAGTCCGGGCTTGCCGGAGAAGCGCAGGACGAAGTTGGTCCGCCCCCGAACCACTTCCTCGCCTTCGAGGGCATACTGGAACTGTCGGAACACATCCCCGCCGAGTTCCTTCGATTCCTTCCGCTCCTTGCGCCCAGCCTTTGTTCTCCCCTTCCCCTTCGGCTTCCGCTCTTCCACGTCCACCTCTTCGTCATCGGGATCGGCGGCCGTCTCCGATCCGCCTTTCCAAGGGCGCACCGTCTCGACGCCATTGGTGGAGGCCACCTGAAGCTCCCGGGTCTTCGTGCGGGTGACCTTCCCGTCCTGGTCCAGCTCCTCGGTGACGGTTACCCGACGGCAACGGTGCCAACGGTCGCCAGCCGACGGTTCGGTTTGCTCGGAACGGGCGATGAGCCGCTCGACGATCTGGTCGGCGGTCCATGCGGCGTCCGCGGCGAGGGCCGGGACGACGAGCATCCAGGCGACGACGGTTCCTGCCACGAGACTTCCCATGACGGGGAGCATGCCAGCCAAAGGCACTCGGGGCAACGGGGCGGAAGCGCGCAGGGACGGATGGAGTGCCGGTCTGGACGGATGGCGTTCCGGGGACCACGGTGCTCCCGTGCAACCGGTCGACATCACGCCGTTCCCGAACGAACTCGCCATCCGCTGGAGCGACGGACGCGAGGACTTCCTGCCGTTGGAGACCCTTAGGCGCTTCTGTCCTTGCGCCGGGTGCCTCGGCGAGAAGGACATCTTCGGCACCACCTACAAGCCGCCGGAGAAGCCCTACGGCCCTCACGCGTTCCAGCTGAAGCGACTCGGACCGGTGGGTGGCTATGCCGTGCAACCGGTGTGGGGCGACGGTCACGGCACCGGGCTCTACACTTGGGAATGGCTGCGGCGCGTCGGCGACGCCGTGTCGGCGGGAAGCCCGAATCCGTGAACCCGGGACTCCTCCTGCCCTGGATACTGGCAGGCCGGGTCGTCCTCAGCGTCGGCGCTTCGGCGCTCCAGAAACGTGCGCTGAACCAAGGCGCCGATCCCTCGGAATTCTGGAGACGCAACTACCGATGGATGGTGCCGGCCGGCCTGGCCTGGATGATTCTGGACTGGGATCCCGAGGCCGCTTCCTTGACACGGTTCTGGTGGAACGCCATCGCCGCCGGGTTCATCGACGCCGCGGGCAACCTGCTGATGCTCTCGGCCCTTCGTCGGACGGACCTCTCGGTGTTCGGTCCCATGACCGCCTTCCGACCGGTGCTGGCCCTGATGTTTGGATGGCTCTTCCTCGGCGAGTCGCCTTCCGCGAGCGGGCTGGTCGGGCTGGCTGTCACCGCCATCGGCGGGGCTCTGCTGCTCTCCGACACCCGGTCGGGGACAACCGTCTCCGCAGGTTCAAACCCCGTCGGAATTCTCCTGCGCCTTGCCGGCCTTTCCCTCTCGACCTTCGCCGCGGTCTTCCTCAAGTCGGCGGTGCAGACCGGCACAACGGGAATGACGCTCGGCGTCTGGATCGTCACCGGAGCCCTGGCCGTCCATCTCGCCGGCATCGTCGGGAACAAGCCGAACCAGGAGGCCGAGTCGTTGGCGGAAACACCGGCAGGAATCTCGGGTACGCACGCCGCGGTCTTCTTCCTCATGCAGTGGCTGACACTCCTCGTCTTCCGCGGGAGCCTGCTCGCCTACTCCTTCGCATTCTTCCAAGCCGGCATGGTCCTGCAGGTGGTCGTCGGCAGAGTCGTGTTCGGCGAACCGGCGTTTGGAAGGCGGTTGGCCGGATGCGGCATCCTGGGTATCGGAACGCTGCTGATCGCCTGGAAGGGTTGAACCGCCGAGAACGGCATCGCCGAGCCGAGCCGACTCCTACAAAGGCCTTCCAAGTCCGCCCCGGGTCTGCTTGGATGCAGGGCTCCCGCGTTGTGCGGGTTGTCTACAAACCATGGAAACCACCCTCCCTACCGTCCTGCTCAAGCCCGGAGAAGCCGACCGCATCGTCGCCGGCCACCCCTGGATCTACTCCGGCTCGATCCTCCGCATCACCCAGCCTCCCGAGGACGGTGAACTGGTCCAGGTGAAGGACCACCGGCAGCGCCTGCTGGGCACCGGACTCTTCAATTCGAAGTCCAAGATCCATGTGCGGATGCTTTCCCCGGATCGCGTGGAGCTGGACGCGGCGTTCTTCGAGGAGCGGATCCGGTCCGCGCTGGAAGTCCGCCGTCGCCACCAGCCGGGAGCCACTTCCTTTCGGGTGGTCAATTCCGAGAGCGACCTCCTTTCCGGGCTCATCGTGGACAAGTACGGGGACGTCCTCGTGCTCCAGACGAGCTCGCTGGGAATGGACCGCAGGAAGGGCCTCATTGTGCAGGTCCTCCAGAAGATCCTGAGCCCGCGTTCGATCCTCGAGCGGAGTGATACGGCGTCGCGCAAGTTCGAGGGACTGGAGACCTCCAACGGGGTCCTCGCCGGTGAGCCGGTGGAATCGGTGGAGGCGAACCTGAATGGCCTGAAATTCAGGGTGGACCTCCAGGAGGGGCACAAGACCGGCATGTACCTCGACCAGCAGGTGAACCACCGCCTGGTCGGGGAACTGGCGAAGGGCCGAACGGTCTTGGACTGCTTCACATTCCTCGGCGGATTCGCGATCCATGCCGCCAAGGCGGGGGCGAAGCAGGTGCTCGGATTGGACCAGAGCGAGTCCGCGATCGCGGCGGCGAAGAACCACGCTTCCATCAACGGGGTGGAAACCACGACCACGTTCGAACAGACCAACGTTTTCGACTGGCTCAAGTCGCACACGACCACCGGCCCCAACGACCGGCTCGTCCATTCGTTCGACCTCATCGTCCTGGATCCGCCGAGCTTCACGCGCAACCGCGCCTCGGTTCCCGACGCCTTGCGCGGATACAAGGAAATCCACCTCCGTGCCCTCAAGCTGCTGCGTCCGGGCGGCATCCTGGCCACCTTCTGCTGCTCCCATCACGTCGATGCGAAGCTGTTTGAGGACGTCGCCCTGAGCGCCGCCTTCGACCAACGCCGTCTGCTGAGGCGCATCGC
>JAIXUV010000385.1 GCA_027483345.1 Verrucomicrobiales bacterium
CGGAATCCGTCCCGTCGCCGCCTGCCCGACACCCGGATGGCGATCAACCACAAGTTCGACGTCGCCGGACACGAGGGCTACCTGACGGTCGGCCTCTTCGAGAACGGCCAACCCGGCGAACTGTTCGTCACCATGGCCAAGGAGGGTTCGACGATCGGCGGCCTCATGGACTCCGTCGGAGCCCTCACCAGCATGTCGCTGCAGTACGGGGTTCCCTTGGAGGCCCTGGTCAAGAAGTTCGCCCACCAGCGCTTCGAGCCCAGTGGCTTCACTCGCAATCCGGACATCCGTCAGGCCAGCTCGATCATCGACTACGTCTTCCGGTGGATGGCCTGCCAGTTCATTCCCGGTTATCGCGAGTCGACTTCCCCCGGCGCCGGTCAGACCGAGCTCCCCATGCCGGGCTTGGCCGAGGAACTGAAAAAAAAAGTGAATCGGCCGGTCTCTGACCTTCCGATCGCCGACGAAGGGGATACCTCGATCCTGGTGAAGACGACCGCCACCAATTCCGAAGGGCAACCTTCTGTTGCCGCCGCCGGACATCTGGTCGCCTCGGCCCTTACCTCCACGATCCAGAACCAGAAAGACGCTCCACCGTGTCCCAAGTGTGGGCACATCGCGGTGCGCAACGGCGCCTGCTACAAGTGCCTCAACTGCGGTGAAAGCCTCGGTTGCTCCTGATCGGTGCCGTCCGTCCTGGTGACGGTTTTCAAAGGCCGGGAAGCGAGAGCTTCCCGGCCTTTTTTTGCGGTTTCAGGATCCGCCCCCCGAATCCACGACAATTGACTTGTGCCGTCTGCCCGGTCGTTTGCTCAATGCATAAGTTCCCCGATCCGCAAGTCACTCGTTTCGCGTACCCGTATCCCGACCTGGACCGCCATGGAGACGACCTTTTTCCGCACCAAGCCCGAAATTCCATTTCCCGGCATTCCCACCAGCTCCGACGGTGCCGGCGCCGTGGTCTGGGTGGAGACCCATGTCACCCAGGGTGCCTGCGCCTACCCGATCACCTCCTCGACCACGATGGGTGCGGGTTACCAGACCGAGGTGTCGAATGGGCGTGCGAACCTCTGGGGTGACACCCTGGCGTTCGTCCAGGCCGAGTCGGAACATTCGGCGGCCTCCACCTGCGAGGGTTTCGCGCTCGCGGGTGGGCGTGTCACGAACTTCACCTCGGGACAGGGACTCGTTCTGATGAAGGAGGTCCTCTACACGATTTCCGGCAAGCGGCTGCCGATCGTCTTCCACATCGGTGCACGCGCCCTCACCAGCCAGTCGCTGAACGTGCATTGCGGGCACGACGACGTGATGAGCGTCGCGGACTGCGGTTGGGCCATGTTGTTCGCCCGGAACGCCCAGGAGACCGGGGATCTCGCGCTGATCTCTCGCCGCGCCGCCGAGGCCTCTGACACGCCGTTCATGAACATCCAGGACGGCTTCCTGACCACCCATACCATCGAGAACGTCCTGCTTCCCGAGCCCGAGTTCATGAAGGGGTTTGTCGGGGATCCCAACGAACGGCTGCGCTGCCTCTTCGATCCGAGGAATCCCATCATGTCCGGCGTCGTCCAGAACCAGGACGCGTACATGAAGGGCAAGATCGCCCAACGCGGCTACTACGACCGCGTCATGGCCGCGATCGAGGAGTCGATGACCGAATTCGGTTCGAAGACCGGCAGGCACTATGAGCTCGTCGACCGCTACCGGATGGACGACGCCGAGTACGCGCTCGTCGGCCTGGGAGGCATGATGGAGACCGCACGGGCCGCCGTGGACCACATCCGGGCCCGGCACGGCATCCGCGTTGGGGTCGTCCATGTCACCTGCTTCGCCCCCTTCCCGGCGACCCAGATCGTGGCCGCGCTGCGCAACGTGAAGTCCTTAGCCGTGGTCGAACGGATGGACAATCCGCTCGCCCAATCCAATCCGCTCACCCAGGCGATCAAGGCTTCCTTCGCCGACGCCCTGACGGGAATCGGCTACGGTTCCGCCGGTGGACTCCGTTATCCGGAGGTGACGCGGATTCCGAGGATCTGCTCCATTTCGGCCGGTCTTGGATCCCGCGATGTCCGCGCCGGGCATTTCATCGCCATCGTGGAGAACCTCCGGTCCGCGGCCCCGAAGGACTTCGCGGTGGTTGGTATCCAGCATCCGCTGGCGCTCGACCTCGGCGAGGATCCGGACATCCGGCCCGAGGGCGCCTTCTCGATGCGGGGTCATTCCGTGGGCGGTTTCGGCTCGGTCACCACCAACAAGCTCATCGCTTCGTTCGTCGGCGAACTCTTCGACCTCCACGTGCAGGCCTACCCCAAATATGGCTCCGAGAAGAAGGGGTTGCCGACCACCTACTACCTGACGGTGGCCGAGGAACACATCCGCTGTCACAGCGAGCTCGAACACGTCGAGTTCATCCCGCTCAACGACGTCAACGCATTCAACCTCGGCAATCCGCTCGCCGGCATCGCCGAGGGAGGAAGCGTGTTCATCCAGAGCCACCACACGGACGCGGCGGCCGTGTGGAACGACATACCGGCCTACGGACGGAAGATCATCCGGATGAAGAACCTCCGGGTGTACTACCTCGACACCGTGAAGATCGCCCGGGGGATCGCCACGGATCCGGATCTCCAGCAACGCATGCAGGGGGTGGTCATGGTGGGCATCTTCATCAAGGTCACCCCGTTCGCGGTGCGCTACCGGATGGGTGAGGCCGAGGTCCTCGGCGCGGTGGAGAAGTTCATCCGAAAATACTTCGGGAAGCGGGGCGAACACGTCGTGCAGGAAAATCTCGCGTGCGTGAAGCAGGGGCTGAAGGACGTCCGCGAAATCCCCGCGGAGGTCATCACCGGTCCAGAGGAATCCTCCTCTGACAGGTCCGGCGAGACCATTGCGTTCGGCAAGTAGTCGAAATCCAGAGACTCCAACCCCCTTCCAGTTTCCCAGCCATGACCACCGAGAATCCAGTCGAGCGGATCAACACCCGTCCCATCGGTCCCGACGTCCTGGATGTCCAGGACTTCAACGAGCGCATCGTGGGAGCCTACAACGACGGCTCCGCCGAGATGGGGCTTCCCGCCGACGCTTCGACGGCGCGTTCCCTGATACCGGCCGGCACCGGCGTCCTGCGCGACTTCTCCTACATCGCCCCGGAGATTCCGCTGCTGAACTCGGAGAACTGCGTCGCCTGCATGGCTTGCGTGACCGAGTGCCCGGACACTGCCATCCTCGGGAAGGTCGTGCCGAGGGCGAAGCTGGAGGCGGAACTCGGGCAGGTTTCCGATCCGACCGAGCGCGAGCACTACCGGCGGCAGTTCGGTAAGACCACGAAGTTCTGGAACATCTACGAGAAGAAGGGCCAGGAGCCGGGGTACTTCGGGATCTTCATCGATCCCACCAAGTGCAAGGGATGCGCGGAATGCGTCGAGGCCTGCGGCGACCACGGCGCGCTCTCGATGTTGAAGAAGGAGAAGGGGGTGCTGCCGCGGTTCCAGAAGACCTTCGACTTCTACCGCAAGCTTCCCGAGACCCCCAAGCAGTACATCAACGAGAAGCTGCTCACCGACATGATGCTGGCCGAGAGGTCCCTGCTGTATGTCGGAGGCGCCGGCTCCTGCATGGGATGTGGCGAGGGAACGGCCTTGCGCATGATGCTGGCCGCCACCGGATTCGTGTACGGGCGCGAGAACATCGGCCTGATCAACTCCACCGGCTGTTCCACGGTCTACGCCTCCACCTATCCCTACAACCCGTACCTTCTGCCATGGTCGAATTCCCTGTTTGAGAACGGGCCGACCTACGCCATGGGCGTCCGCTCGCGCTGGGACCAGATGGGCTGGAAGGACAAGAAACTCTGGGTCATCGGCGGAGACGGGGCGATGCTCGACATCGGCTTCAACGCCCTGAGCCGCATGCTGGCTTCGGGCATGGACATCAAGATCCTGCTGCTCGACACCCAGGTCTATTCGAACACCGGCGGCCAGTCCTCCACGGCGACCTTCACAGGCCAGAACACGAAGTTCTCCGTCCACGGCAAGGTCATCCCCGGCAAGGTCGAGCGGCGGAAGGAGGTCGCCCAGATCGCCATGATGCATCCCGACACGCTGGTGGCGCAGACGAGTTGCGCGATGACCAACCACTTCTACAAGTCGATCATCGCGGCCAACGAGTACGACGGACCGGCCATCGTCTCGGTGTACACCACCTGCCAACCGGAGCACGGCGTCGGCGACAACATGGCCATGCACCAGTCCAAGCTGGCCGTCGACACCCGCACCTTCCCGGTCCTGCTCTACGATCCCCGCAAAGGCGCGAAGATCAGTGAGCGGCTGAGCCTCCAGGGCAACCCGGCCCAGAACGACGACTTCTACGTCGATCCCAAATCCGGCGAGGCCTACGACTTCATCAGCTTCGCACGAAGCGAGGGGCGCTTTGCCAAGCATTTCGACGAGGATGGCACACCGAGTCCGACAATGCTCGCGACCCGGGAGGAACGGCTCCAGAACTGGCGGCTGCTCCAAGAGTTGGCCGGGATCCGGTGATTCCGCAGGGTGAGCGGGACCCGGAAATCTACGGCCGCTGCGGACGGTACCGCGTCGCAGCGGCCGAAGCCTTCTTTCCCGTCGGGCGACCAACGGGTTTCGCGCCGCTCTGGTCGGCTTCCTGATGGGGCCTAGCGACACTGGGAGCCGTTGCCGGAGCCGGTGCCGTTGAGGGCTTCGGCTCCGCGGCGAACTGCCGATCGAGAAGGCTGATCAGTTCGGTTTCCGCCTGCTTCCGCTCCTCCAGGAGGCGTCGGATGATAAGGGGTGCGTGGATTCGAACGGCCGCGTTCACGATGTCCTTCAACGAGGCGCCGGTGGTCTTCTGGGCAAGTTCGAGCAGGGCGGCGATATCCTCGTCGGCCTCCCAGCTCCGCATCCGCGGGCGTCGCACTTTGTCAGCTTCAGCCATGGGTTGAACCGCTCCGGGACGGGGAACGAAGGACGGGCACTTACATTGGTGCCTTCCCGGGCTTCCGAGACGTGGAAGGGACCGTATTCAACCTTCGCCAGCTTGCGCAAATGCAAGTTGACGTGGCACTTACGTATTGCTGCAATGCGGCAATTCAAGCTCGTGGCAACCGAGATTTCGAACCGTTCCCGTCCATGGATGGGTGTGGAGCTGACCGCGGAAAACCAAAGGCTCCTCGCCTTGGCGGCGTCCGAGGGACTTGACGGGGAACAACTCGTACGACAATGCCTTCGGCTTCACTTGGGCGATCCCGCGGACGTCTCGGAAACGATGACACGACGAGACGGTGGACCGCCAAGGATCGTGCGCCGTCTGCGGAGCGAGGGCTGAATCCCGCGATGTGGCCCCGGGCTGGCACCTCGGTCTGCCGTGGTGGCATTCCGCGAAAGCCCACCTCCGTCGGGTCAACGGTATCCGAGCGCGGCGAGTTCGCGGAGAAGTTCGTCCGTGGACTCGGCGTCGAGGTTGCGGAGAGGAAGCCGGACCGGTCCCATCGGGATTCCTCTGGCAGTCATCAGCGCCTTGAGGGAGGGGAGGTAGCCGCGTTTGGCCAGGGTGTCGATCAGCCGAACGGAAGCCAGCTGTGCTGCGCGCGCGGCGGCGATGTCGCCGGTGGTGGCCGAGTCGATCAGGCTCCGGAACAGGGGCGCGGCCACGTTGTAGGTGGACCCGACCGCGCCGGTGGCGCCGTACTCGAGCGCCGCCAGGAGCAGCTCGTCGCTGCCCATCCGGATCTCCAACCGCCCCGGAGCCACCGCCGCGCAACGTTGCAGCATGACGAGGTCGCTGTTGCTGAACTTGAGTCCGACAAGGTTGGGAATGCGCTCTAGGGCCGCCGCGAGGAACCGGTCCGACGGCAGGTTTATTCCGGTGAGTGAGGGGATCTCATAGTAGTAGAACGGAAGCTCCGGCGCAGCGCCCGCGATCGCCGCCATCACTTCAAGCAGGGTCCGGATGTCGGCCGGCTTGAAGTAGCAGGGCGCTACCGCTGCGAATCCTCCCGCACCAAGTTCTGCCGCATGGCGTGCGAGCGACTTCGCGTCATCGATGCAGTTGGTTCCCACATGGACAAGCAATTGCATCGGGCCTCCACGGAGCACCTCCGACCAACGGGTGGCGAGGGCCATGCGCTCCCCGGTGGTCATCGAGCTCGCCTCGCCGGTGGTGCCACATACGAAGACCCCGTCGACACCGTCGGCGACTAGGCGCTCCGCTTGGAGTTCGACGGCTCCAAGGTGAAGGGAACCGTCCGCGTGGAAGGCGGTGGGTGGCGCGGCGATCAGCGGGAAGTGGGACATTGGATCTGGGGCGGGAAGGACCAAGGGATCAGGACTTCGGATTCGGAGTCGCGACGGGGAGACGGATGGCGGAGACGACCGCCACCGAGACGGCGGCCACCGCGGCGAGGATCAGAAAGGCGCGTGACATCGGGATGCCGGAGTCTCGCATCCGGCCCAGCAGTATGGTGATGCCGGCACCGGCGCTGATGCTGACGAAGTTCATGATCCCATAGCCGGTCGCGCGGTACCTGGGACCGACCAGTTGGGCGAGGATCGGCATGTTGTTGGCGTCAAACAGCCCGAATCCGAGGCCGAAAAGCATCATGCAGGCGATGGCGATGCCCAGCGAGCCCGGCATCCCGAATCCGATCAGGGCCGGGATGCAGAGGGCCACACCCAAGGCGCTGACATGGATCCGGCCTCGAGGAGTCCGCCGGCTCCACCGGTCGGCCAGCACGCCTCCGAGGATCACGCCGGCAACGGAGGCGAGGGTGACGTAGCCAGTGGCGGAAAGGCCGGCGGGCCCCTGCTTCAGCCCGAACTCCGAGGACAGAAAGGTGGGCAGCCAGTTCTTCACCGCCCAGCCCGGTTGGGCCGGAAGGGTGAAATGGAGCACGAGCAGCAGAAAGCCGCCGCAACCGAGCAGCACCTTCAGCGTGGAAACCAGCGGGATGGGCTTCTCTCCCGCGGCCTGTTCCCGGGCCCGACCCGGATCCCGCAGCAGTCCGGCGAGGACCAGTCCGTAGACGACACCGGCGGCGCCGAACCAGACGAAGGCGTTGCGCCACGAGCTGGTGTCGGCGATCCAACCGCCGAGTCCGCCCAGGGCCTGGCCCACATACACGCCGCTAAGGTGGAGTCCGATCGCCCGGGACCGCGTCTCGCCCGGATGGGCGTCGGCGATCAGCGCCAAGGCTGCGGGCATGTAAAAGGCTTCGCTGACCCCCATCGCCGCGCGCAGCCAAGCCATCTGCGTGAACGAGTGTGCATGTCCGGTCAGCCAGGTGACCGCCGACCAGACCAGCAGGCTCAGGAGGATGGTCCAACGGCGGTTGAAGCGGTCGGCGAGGTATCCACCGACGGGGCTCAATGCCGCGTAGACCCACATGAAGATCGCCATCAGCAGCCCGAACTCGGCGTCGTTGGCGATGTCCGGGATGTCGGACCGGATGGACGACCGCATGGTCGCCACCATCATGCGGTCGAGGTAGTTGAGGACCGCCACCGGCCAGAGCAGGGCGACCAC
>JAIXUV010000121.1 GCA_027483345.1 Verrucomicrobiales bacterium
GTTCCTCCACCCCACTTCGAAAGGTCGGGAGTTCCCGCGACCTTCGGACGGGCGGAACCGCTGTACCAGTGCATCCGGACCGCCGGACGGGATCCCTTGGCCGGGAAGTCGTAGTGGACCACCATCCCGGTCGGAGCGCAGTGGCGGTCGGGAGCAGGGCCTTCCGCGGAGATGCGCGTGGGCAAGTCGAGGTCCAGCGCCCAGACGCCCAGATCCATGTGGTGGCAGCAGAAGTCGGAAAGCGTCCCGCCTCCGAAATGCCACCAACGCCGCCAGTTGAAGGGCACGTATTCCTTGCTGAAGCCCACCGGTTGGACGGGACCCAGCCACTGTTCGTAGTCGAGTCCGGCCGGGATGGGTTCAGCGGCGGGAAAGGGCTTCGTTTCCCAGACTGATCCCGCCCAGTGGTGGACCTCGGAGACCTCCCCGATGGCACCCGAGCGGATCAACTCAACGACTCGCCGGTAGTTTTGCTCGGAATGGATCTGGTTGCCGGTCTGGGTGACCCGACCCGACTTTCGCACCTTCGCCGCCAGCGCACGCGCCTCGGAAATGGTGTGGGTGACCGGCTTTTCGCAGTAGAGGTGGCGGCCCGAGGCCAGCACCGCCGTGGCGATCACCGCGTGGGTGTGGTCGGGCGTGCTGACCACGACCGCGTCCAGGTCGGTCCGGTCCAAAAGTCGACGATAGTCGGAACAGGTGTCCGCAGAAGGGAACTTGGCCTTGGCGGCGGCGAGGCGCGAGGCGTCGACGTCGCAGAGGGCCACGATGTTCTCCCCGGAAACCCCCGCCAGGTTCTCCCCGCCGCGTCCCGCCACGCCGACGATTCCCAGGTTGAGCTTCCCGTTCGGGGAAATCCGGCGGGCCACGGGTTGCGACTGGCAACCGGCGAAGAAGCCGGCCGTGGCGGCCGCGCCGGACTGGAGGAAGCGGCGACGGTTCAGGATGATCAGGTCAGACATGGCGGTTCCTCAGGGCTTTGGGGTGAAACTGGTCCAGTACTTCTCGAAATCCTCGCGAGGGGGAACCTTGAGCGGTCGGACCACGCGGAAGCCGAGGAACTGGGCGTCGGTGAGGTACCACTTCGACTTGGGAAGCTGCGGATCCCGCATCTTCCAACTCGAGTCGCTCGCACGACGGGCACCGCTTCGGAGGATGTCCGCCTCGTCGTCCCAGGAGCCTCCCCGAGCCACATGGGGATACTCCGTCGCACCGGGCACGTAGGTGATCTCACCGACCTTGGAGTAATCGTCCACGTAGGCGTCCAGCACCCATTCGGCTACGTTGCCGTGCATGTCGTGGAGGCCCCAGGGGTTCGCCTTCTTCTTGCCCACCTGTTGGTACTTGCCGTCGGAATTCGTGTAGAACCAGGCGTAGTCGCCGAGCTTCGATTCGTCGTCGCCGAAGGAATATCGGGTGCTCGTTCCCGCCCTGCAGGCGTACTCCCATTCCGCTTCGGTGGCCAAACGGTAGAAATGGCCGGTTTTGGCGGTCAGCCATTTGCAGTACTTCACCGCCGCATAGTGGGTCATCGAGATGGCCGGGAAGCCCTCCTTGCCCATGCCGAAGCTCATCTCGACATACGGGGTGGTCGGACGCGAGACGGCGTCGGCTTCCTTGCCCACGTAGGGGTTCTTGCCCGGGGTGGCATTGGCGGGCACGAGGTCGGGATAGGCCAGCCACAGTTCGCGCTCCATGCGCTCGGTCGGAACGTTGGTGCCCTTCTCCAACGACGGGAACTGGAAGAGTTCATACTCGTTCCAGGTGACCTCGGTCTTGCCCATCCAGAACGGCTCGATCTTCACCTTCCGCCGAGGACCCTCATCGCCCTTGCGCTTCGGTTCACCATCGGGCGTTCCCATCTCGAATTCACCGCCCGGGATCGGAACCAGGTCGAACTGCACCGAGGTGCCCGGAATCGGTTCGGCGTAGGCCTTCATGTCCGCCGCCGTGCTCTCCGTGGACTTCGCCGCGACGAGCGCGTGGATCGCCTCGAGCATCGCCTGCGGATCGCGGGTCAGCGTGGAACCGGCCTCCTTCTGGCTCAGGGTCACGCCATCGGGCCAATTCGCCCCTTGGTCGATCCAGTCGCGGATGAGGTCGGTCTTCGCCTTCGGCAGCGGACCACCCTTCTTGGCCGGCGGCATCAGGTCGTCGTGGTCGGCCGGCAGGACGGTCGTGGTGTAGACCTTGGAGGCGGCCGAGTCGCCAGGGACGATCGACTTCGACGCAAAGAACTCCGCCTTCACATCCATGCGCAGGTCGCCCTTGGCATGCCCATCCTTGTGACACGCAACACAGTGCACCTCGAAGATCGGCTTCACGTCCTTCACGAAGTCGACCTTCTCCTTCTGCGACAGCTTCTGGTCTTCAGGCCAGGCGGCGCCTTCGAGGATCCAGGTCTTCAGGACCTCCTGCTGCGCCGCGTTGAGCCTCTCGCCCTTCGGCGGCATCAGGTCGTCGTGGCCGTCCGGCAGGGCCGTGGTCGTGTAGAGGGGACTCTTGGACGGGTCTCCGGGAACGAGGGATGTTCCGCCGTCGCCCCCCTTGATGGCGTCCGCTCGGGTGACCAGGGAAAGCCCGGACTTGGGCTTCTCGGCGCCGTGGCACTTGAGGCAGTAGACTTCGAGAATGGGTCGGACCTGCCGGCGGAAATCCACCGCTCCGGCGGCGGAAAACGGCAGGACGAGGGCGGCAATGGCCGGAAGGACGGCAAGTCGATTCATGTGTGTTGCGTGACCGGAGAGTACCGCGGCAGCGGTCCGCCGTGTCAAATGCGGTAACCGTCGGACGCCCGGTGCAGCCGGGAATTCAGCTCAGGCAGATCCGAGATTGTGGCGAAACGCCCGCCGCTATAGGCCGCCGCGGGCCGGATCCAGCCACGGAGTGCCCGCCCAGTACCACCGGGACGGCTTCATGTTCTCGGTGTGTCCATCACCGAAGGTGACCACGCTTCGTCCGGCGTGCCGCACGTGCGGACCTCCCCAGTTGGGGTCGTCCGAGGTGACGCAACCGGTGCAAGGAGCGTCGTTCAACGGATCATGCAGCACCCAGGCTCCGGGCTTTTCGGGCGTCTTCTCGGTCACGCACTTCAACGGGTCCCGGATGTCAGCGGTCCGGGGTTTGGATCCGCCGTCGGTGATCACCGCAGTGCCAGAAGGGGAGGCGAAGGCCGAGTCGCGGATCGAAGGATAGTCCTTCACGTCCCAGACCGACGGCCAATCGCACCCACCCACCTTGAAGTTCATCGAGTAGTTCGAGATCAACTTGTCCGGCTGCTCCGAGGCGTAGATCGCCCAAGCGCGGTTGAAACCCGGCGTCCGGGTCGGGCAGATGACGATGTTGGTGGTCTGCAGGTATGGCTTGAGGAAGTTGAACCAGAGCTTGCGGTCCACGTTGTTCCCGCGAACCCAGAAAGTCGGGGTGAGCCGGCTCAGGTTGTCCGACGCATACAGCCCCTCCGCGAGCATGACCTGGCGCAGGTTGCTCATGCAGTTGGCGGATTTGGCCTTCTCCTTCGCCTTCCCCAGCGCGGGGAGCAGCATGCCGGCGAGGATGGCGATGATGGCGATGACCACCAGGAGTTCGATGAGGGTGAATCCGTGATTCCGGCGACGCGACGGGGCCATTCCCGTTCTCTAATCGGATCCCGTTCGGATGTCTCTTGGAATTCCGCGAAAGGAGTGCTTCCAGCCGTTCGCGGCTTGATTCCCGAACCCGAAAGCCGCATTTGGGCCGGACGTGATTTCTTTCCTGCACGGCCGTCTGGTCGACATCCTGCCCACCCAGGTGGTCGTGGACGTCCACGGAGTCGGCTATGAAGTCCTCGTTCCGCTCTCGACCTCCGACCGGCTTTCTGGGGTCGGCGGCGAGGTGCATCTTCTGACCCATCTTGCGGTCCGGGAGGATGCCCATGTCCTTTACGGGTTCCTCACCGCGGCCGAACGGGATCTGTTCCGCCTTTTGATCCACAACGTGGGCGGCATTGGCCCGAAGATCGCCCTGAGTGTGCTCAGCGGGCTCAGCGTGGCGGCTTTCCGAGCGGCTGTGGCGGCCGCGGACGTCAAGGCGCTTTCCGCGGTCAATGGCGTGGGCCGCAAGACGGCCGAACGCATCGTCATGGAGTTGAAGGACAAGCTGGGAGGTTTCGGAGCGGTTCGTCCCGCCTCGACGGCCGACACCAAGGTCGACGGGGAAGGGGACACGAAGGCGACCGACGCGGCCGCCGCGCTGATGGCCTTAGGTTTGCGACCCAACGAGGCCCATGAAGCGGTTCGTGCCGCCATCGCCATGCTCGGGGCCGATGCCTCCGCGGAGCAGATCATCCGGGCCAGCCTCCGCAGAAACGGATGACTCCTCCCGATCTGCCGAAAAGGGCCGCCGTCAGCGGCGTGGTGATTCCGGAACTGGCTCGGTGGCATGGCCGGCTCGTTGCGCGGCTCGTTTGGGTTGTGGTCAATCTCATGGCGCTCACCCTTCGTTGGAGATGGGTCGACCGGAGCGGCCTCATCGATCCCGATGGCCAGCGACGCATCATCTTCGCCATCTGGCACAACCGACTTTCCCTTTCGCTCGTGATCTACCGCAGGATCCTCGGCGGTCTTGGCAAGGGACGTCGGCTCGCCGCCATTGTCAGCGCCAGCAAGGATGGAGGACTTCTCGCCCATGTCCTGGAGCTGTTCCATGTCCAAGGCGTCCGGGGTTCGTCCAGCCGCCGCGGTGCCCAGGCGTTGCGGGAGTTGGTGACCGCGGCCGAGCAGGGCATGGACCTCGCCGTCACACCGGATGGCCCGCGCGGGCCGAAGTACGAACCCCATCCCGGGGTCATCGCCCTGGCCCAGATGACGGGTCTTCCGGTCGTTCCCGTGGGCGTCACCTTGGGATGGAAGTGGACCCTGAAGTCGTGGGACGGATTCCAGATCCCGCTTCCCTTCAGTGTCGTCGAGGTCCGGTTCGACCCGCCGATTGAAGTGCCGCAAGACGCCGACTCCGCCGAACGCGAGCGCCTTCGCCTTCATTTGAAGGACACCCTTTTGCACATCACACGGGACTGAGCCGCGACGGCACTCGCGACAACGCGGTCGTCACCGACGGGATCGGCCGAGGGACTTCTTCGTCTCCGCTTGGAGTTGGTCGACCTCCTCTCGGACCTCATTGCGGACCGAAGTGCTCATGCGGTCGATGAAGAGTAGCCCGTTGAGGTGATCTACCTCGTGCTGGATCGCCCTGGAAAGCAGCCCTCCTGCGCGGAATTCGAAGGACTCCCCACGCTCGTTGAGGGCTGAGACCTCGACCTCCGAGGGACGCACGATCTCTCCGTAGATCTCGGGGAAGCTGAGGCAGCCCTCGGGACCTTCCTGGGGATCTCCGACGGGACGGATCACCGGATTGATCAGCACCAATGGCATGAATGCGTCGACATCGGCTGGATGCCCTTGAAGCCACAGCTGGCTGGGCCGATCCTTGACGCCACGGAGATCGAGCACCGCAAGCTGCACGGCTTGGCCAACCTGCTGGGCGGCCAAGCCGATGCCCTTGGCCGAGTACATCGTGTCGAACATGTCGGCCACCAGACGTCGGAGGGCATCATCGAGCTTTGCGATCGAGGCGCCCCTTTGGCGGAGCACCGGATCCCCATACTTCACCACGGGCAGAACCATGGGCGAAATGGTGGAGCGGCCGTTGGAATCTGGCCAGCCGGGAACTGGATGACGGGGAGTCCCAAGATCCGTACTGGATGCAACTGGGACCGGATTGTTGAAGGCCGCGATGAAGAAAAATCAAAAAACTTTCAGAAAACTATTGCACCAGGAGCCATCCTGAATACGCTCTGCGCTCCCTTTCGACCCCAAAAGGTCTCGAGGAAAAGGTCCGGCCGATAACCGGTCTGCTCCAAGCAGTCGGGAGTGATGGCAGGGCACATTGGGACTTCGTGTCCCGTGATACAAATTTACGCAGTGAAAACGTACAGACCGCTAACGCCGTCCACACGGTATCTTACCGTGCAGGACTTCTCGGACATCACCAAGACCAGTCCGGAGAAGTCTTTGGTATTCACCCGGAAACGGACCGGTGGCCGCAACAACCACGGCCGCGTCACAGTCCGCGCCCGAGGTGGTGGCCATAAGCAGAAGGTCCGCACCGTGGATTTCCGCCGGAACAAGTTCGGCGTCGAAGCCAAGGTGATCGCGATCGAATACGATCCGATCCGGAGCGCGCGCCTCGCCCTGCTCGAGTACTCGGACAAGGAGCGTTCCTACATTGTCAGCCCCGATGGTTTGAAGGTCGGTGCGACCGTGGTCAGTGGACCGACGGCCCCACCTACCGTTGGCAATGCGCTTCCGTTGTCCAAGATCCCGGTGGGCCTTCCGATTCACAACATTGAGTTGGTCCCTGGCCGGGGCGGTCAGATGGTTCGCTCTGCCGGTTCGGCTGCAACCTTGATGTCCCGTGACGCCGGTTACGCCCAGGTGCGTCTCCCGTCGGGAGAGATCCGGAAGATCCACGAGAACAGTCTGGCCACCATCGGTGCCGTCGGCAACGCCCAGCACGAGAACGTCGTTCTCGGCAAGGCCGGCCGTGCGATTCACATGGGCATTCGTCCGCTGACACGCGGTATGGCCCGGAACCCTGTCGACCATCCCAACGGTGGTGGTCAGGGCAAGTCGAAGGGTGGCGGCGGTCGCCAGCACCTGACGTCGCCGTGGGGCCTTCTCTCCAAGGGCTACCGCACCCGCAAGAAATTCAAGATCTCCAACCGCTTCATCGTGGCTCGTCGCGATGGTCGGCCGATGAAACAGAAGTAATTCTATGGCTCGTTCACTCAAGAAGGGTCCCTTTGTGGACGGTCACCTGCTGGCGAAGGTCGCTAAGACCAAGGCCACCAAGTCCAAGTCGCCGATCAAGACCTGGTCGCGTCGTTCGACCATCACGCCTGATTTCGTCGGCATGACGGTCAACGTCCACAACGGTCGTGTTTTCAGCCCTGTGTTCGTCACCGAGAACATGGTCGGCCACAAGCTCGGTGAGTTTGCGTTCACCCGGACGTTCAAGAAGCACGGTGCCCATACCGCCAAGGCGGAGGCCAAGTAGTCCCCACAGGAGTTCCCATGGAAGTGCAGGCCATTCTCAAAAATTTCCGTATGTCACCCCAGAAGGTGCGCGAGGTCGTGCGCCAGGTTCAGGGGCTGCCGGCGGACCAAGCTCTCGCCATCCTCAAGGTGGTTCCGCGCAAGTCCGCCCGCGCTGTCGCCAAGACGCTCGCCTCGGCGATCGCCAACGCGGAGAACAACCACGGACTCAAACGGGAAAAGCTGGTGGTCCACCGCGCCTATGCGCAGACCGCCGGCAGCATCAAGCGCTTCATCCCGAAGGCCCGCGGTTCCGCCGGCCCAATCCTGAAGCGGAGCTCCCACATCAAGATCATTCTGACCGAACTCTGATCCTATGGGCCAGAAGACCAATCCAATCGGCTTGCGCATCCCGGTCAACCGGGAGTGGCGCTCAAAGTGGTACGCCAACAAGAAGGACTTCGGAGCCCTTCTGGTTGAGGACAACCTCATCCGCACCACGCTCAAGAAGAAGCTCGGCTCGGCGGCCGTGCCCAAGATCCACATCGAGCGTGCAGCCAGCCGCTGCCGCGTGACCATCTTCACCGCACGCCCGGGTGTTGTGATCGGCCGGAAGGGCTCTGAGATCGACAAGCTCAAGGAGGATCTCTCGAAGCTGACGGGCAAGGAGATCTACGTCGACATCCAGGAGGTCAAGAACGAGAAGAGCGACGCACAGCTCGTGGCAGAGAACATCGCCATTCAGCTGGAACGCCGGATCGGTTTCCGCCGGGCAATGAAGAAGGCCGTGCAGGAAGCGCGGCAGTCCGAAGGCGTCGAAGGGATCAAGGTCCGCTGCGCCGGCCGGCTCGGTGGAGCCGAACTGGCCCGCGTCGAAATCTATCACGAAGGTCGCGTGCCGCTCCACACACTCCGCGCCAACATCGACTACGGTTTCGCCGAGGCGAACACGGTCTATGGCAAACTCGGTGTGAAGTGTTGGATCTGCAAGGGCGAAATCAAGAAGGCGGACCTCCGCAAGGTCGAGGACCGCAGGTCCGAGGCCCTCGCGGTCAAGTAGTCGAACCGAAACAATTTTCCTGAAGGACGAATATGGCAATGATGCCAGCAAGGGTTAAGTACCGCAAAATGCAGCGCGGCAGTCGTACTGGGATCGCATCCCGGTGCAACGCCGTGTCGTTCGGCGAGTACGGTCTGCAGGCTCTCGAGCGCTGCTGGATGGACACCAAGCAGATCGAGGCCGCCCGCGTGGCGATCACCCGCTACATGAAGCGGCGTGGCAAGGTCTGGATCCGCATTTTCCCCGACAAGAGCTTCACCAAGAAGCCGCTGGAAGTCCGAATGGGCACCGGCAAGGGCGGTGTCGAGTCGTGGGTGGCCGTCATCCGGCCCGCCACGGTTCTCTTCGAGGTGGACGGCGTTCCCGAGGCGATTGCACGGGAGGCGATGCGCCTGGCTTCCACGAAGCTGCCGATCTCCACCAAGTTCATCTCCCGTCACAAGCTTTCCTGAGGGTAACAGCATGGCAAAGTCCGCACTGAATGATCTGACGGCTCAGGAACTCGCTGCCAAGGGCCGCGAGCTCCGCCAAGAGCTGTTCAACCTGCGAATCCAGAAGGCCACGGCCCGCCTGGAAAAACCCCATCGTATCCGTGAACTCCGCCGGGAAATCGCCCGGTGCGAGACCCGCGTGAACCAGATCTCGAAGAAATCCTGAACCGTATGTCCCAAGAAACAACCGCGCGGGGTCATCGCAAGGAGCGGGTCGGCGAAGTCGTCTCCAACAAGATGGAGAAGACCATCGTGGTGCGCGTCGAACGCCGCTTCCGCCACCCGCAATTCAAGAAGGTCGTCACGAGCTTCAAGAAGCTCTACGCCCATGACGAAGCCCGTCGCGCCCAGATCGGCGATCTGGTCCGCATCCAGGAAACCCGCCCGCTTTCCAAGCTCAAATCTTGGCGGCTCGTGGAGATCCTCAACCCGGACGGTTCGGTGAAGGCCTGATTCCCGAGGAAAGGTTCCAATGCTACAAATTCGTTCCAGTCTTGATGTCGCCGACAACACCGGCGCCAAGGTCGCGTGGGTCATCGGCGTCATCGGCCGCAACCAGGTCTATGCGCACGTCGGCGACGTGATCAAGGTCCACATCAAGGAGGCGGCGCCGGATGGCACCGTCAAGAAGGGTGAGGTCCAGAATGCGGTGATCGTGCGCACCCGCCAGCCGGTGCGTCGCAGCGACGGCTCGTACCTGCGGTTCGACCGGAACGCGGTCGTGATCATCGACAAGGAGAACAACCCCAAGGGCACCCGCATCTTCGGCCCTGTCGCGCGTGAGCTGCGCGAGAAGAAGTTCATGAAGATCATCTCCCTCGCTCCCGAGGTGATCTAACACAATCGGATTTCCAATGGCTTCCAAATTTCACGTCAAGAAGGGTGACGAGGTCGTCGTGATCGCCGGCTCCGCCAAGGGCCGCCGCGGCAAGATCTCGTCCGTGCTGGCCTCTCGCCAGGCTGTCGTCCTCGAGGGGACCGACGAACGTTCCAAGGCGCAGGACGACAAGGACCGCCTCGTCAAACCCATGCTCCACCACCTCCGCAAGAGCCAGCAGCACCCGAATGGTGGGCTGCTTTGGCTTGAAGGGCCGATCCACGTTTCCAACGTGATGAAGGCCGAGGTGTTCGACGCGAAGCAGGCCAAGAAGCGCTGATCCATCGATGAAACCACGCCTTTATTCCAAGTACCTTGAGGAGATCCGCCCGGCCCTGACCGAGAAGCGCGGCTACAAGAACGTCCACCAGGTGCCCGTGATCGAGAAGATCGTCATCAACATGGGTGTCAGCGCTTCCCTCGAAAAGGGCGCCCTCGAGGATGCCGTCAAGGAATTGACCCAGATCTCTGGCCGCAAGCCGGTGATCAACATCTCCCGGAAGAGCATCGCGAACTTCAAGCTCCGTAAGGGGCAGTCGATCGGATGCCGGGTTACCCTTCGCCGCGAGGTCATGTACGAGTTCTTCGACCGTCTCGTCTCCGCGGCGCTGCCCCGAATCCGTGACTTCCGAGGGGTCAGCCCCCGCCAGTTCGACGGCCGCGGCACCTACTCGCTCGGACTTCCGGACCAGACCATCTTCCCGGAGATCGAGCTCGACAAGATCAAGCGTCAGCAGGGCATGGACATCACCATCGTCACTTCGGCGCCGACCAACGAGGAGGCCTATGACCTCCTCAAGATGATGGGAATGCCGTTCTCCAAATAAGGAACCAATTGTATGGCCAAGAAATCCTGGCTGGCACGTAACAAGAAGAAGGCCGCAACGGTGAAGAAGTTCGCCGCCATTCGCGCCGAGCTCAAGGCTAAGGGCGACTATGCCGCCCTCTCCAAGCTTCCCAAGAACGCGAGCCCTGTCCGGCTGGTGAATCGCTGCAAGGTCAGCGGACGCCGCCACGGCTTCATCCGGAAATACGGCGTGTCACGCCTCTCCTTCCGCGAGGCGGCGCTCAACGGACTCATCCCGGGCGTCACCAAGGCCAGCTGGTAATCAAAGACTCCAAATGAACGCCGATCCAGTCTCCGACCTGCTGACCCGCATTCGCAATGCCGGCATGGCCTTGCATCCGTCCATCACTCTTCCGCACTCGCAGTTCAAGCAGTCCATTGCCGAGGTGCTCCGCGAGGAGGGCTACATCGCATCGGTTTCAACCGACGGCGAGAAGCTGAAGACCTTGAAGCTCACCTTGAAGTATCAGGGTCGCAAGCCGGTGATCGTTGGCCTCAAGCAGGTCAGCACGCCGGGTCTCCGGCGCTATGTCGCCAGCACCGACATCCCGCGGGTCCTTGGCGGCCTTGGGGTGGCGATCGTTTCCACTCCGAAGGGGGTCATGTCCGGCAATCAAGCCCGGAAACAGAACCTCGGCGGCGAACTTGTCTGCTACGTCTGGTAAAGGATTTGTCATGTCACGAATCGGAAAGAACCCGGTAGCCATCCCGGCCAAAGTGAAGGTGGCTGTCAGTGGGAGCCGCGTTTCCGTCGAAGGACCGAAGGGCAAGCTTGAGCTCGCACTTCCCCGGCACACCGCCGCGGCTGTCGACACCTCTTCGGTGAAGATCTCCAGGACCGGTGAGTCCGCCGAAGCCAAGGCGATGCATGGGCTCGCACGGGCACTCGTTGCCAACATGGTCAAGGGAGTGTCTGATGGCTTCCAAAAGAAGCTGGAGATCCAAGGCGTCGGCTTCAAGGCCGCTGTCCAAGGCTCCGTGGTCAATCTCGCACTCGGCTACAGCCATCCGGTCAACTACACCATTCCCCAGGGGATCAAGGTGACCGTTGAGGAGAACACCAAGCTGACCATCGACGGAGCCGACAAGGAGATGGTTGGTCGCGTCGCCGCCGAGATCCGCAGCTATTATCCTCCCGAACCCTACAAGGGCAAGGGTGTCCGGTACGCCGGAGAGAAGGTCGAGCGCAAGGAAGGCAAGACCGTTCAGTAGTCCGGTCATACCACTTACAAAGTTTCACTCGAATGAGAACCGATCACAAACTCCGTCTGGCCCGGCTTCGCCGCTGGCGGGTGCGGAAGACCGTAGTGGGCTCCGAGGCCCGGCCTCGCATGAGCGTCAAATTCACCGGCGAGCACATCTACGTGCAGTTCATCAACGACCAGTCCGGTGTCACCATCGCGGCGGTCGGGACCCGCGACAAGGTCGCTCCCAAGGAGACCCGGGGTGCCAACGCCGCGAATGCGGTCGTCACCGGCAAGCGGGCCGCAGAGGCCGCGATTGCCAAGGGAATCAGCGCTGTGGTCTTCGACCGCGGAAGCGCCCGTTATCATGGCAAGGTGAAGGCCCTTGCTGATGCCGCCCGCGAGGCCGGCCTCAAGTTCTAATCTTACCTGGAGGATTTTTGTGGCAGACGAGAAGGAAATCACACCGAGCCCCGGCGCCGCTCCTGCGGCCGCCCCTGCAGCCCCCGAACGTTCCGGTCGTGGCGACCGTGACCACAATCGTGGACGCGGCCCCCGCCGACCCAATCGCGACACCCGAGACGATGAACCGAAGGATGGCCTCACCGAAAAGGTGATCTTCATCAACCGTTCTTCCAAGGTCGTGAAGGGCGGACGTCGTTTCAGCTTCAGCGCCCTTGTTGTCGTCGGCGACAAGCAGGGTCGTGTCGGTCTCGGACTCGGTAAGGGTGGCGAAGTCAGCGAGGCCATCAAGAAGGGTGGCGAGAACGCCAAGAGCCGGCTCGCCAACGTGGCGCTCTCCGGCAGCACCATTCCCCACGAGGTCTACTCCGAGTACGGCGGTGCGAAGGTTCTCCTTCGCCCGGCCAGCCAGGGAACCGGTCTGATCTGCGGCAAGACGGTCCGCGCAGTGATCGAATCCGTCGGCATCCGGGATGTGCTTTCCAAGTCCCTCGGATCCAAGAACGCAGCCAATGTCGCAAAGGCGACCTTGGCAGCCATCCTGACCCTCCGCACCCGCGAGCAGATCATGAAGACTCGCGGCCTCGAACACCGCCTCGCCAAGGCCAACTGATATGCGTCTCCACGATCTCAAGCCCCGTCCCGGTGCGAAGCACCGCCGCAAACGCCTCGGTCAAGGTGAGTCCAGCGGTCACGGAAAGACTTCCGGCCGCGGCGGTAAGGGCCAGTCGGCCCGGTCCGGCAGCTCTATCCGCCCCGGTTTCGAGGGTGGCCAGATGCCGCTCATCCGTCGTATCCCGAAGCGCGGATTCAACAATGCCCGCTTCAAGATCAACTATCTGCCGGTCAACCTGTCCGCCTTGAATGCCTTCGCCGACGGCGATGTCGTCGATGTGGCTGCGTTGCGCAAGGCAGGTCTCGCCACTGGCAAATCCGATGGCATCAAGATCTTGGGTCAAGGAGTCCTAGAACGGCGTCTCACCGTCAAGGCCAACGCCTTCAGTGCGACCGCCAAGGCGGCCATCGAGAAGCTGGGCGGAACGGCGGAAATCGCCGCCTGATCCGAGCTTCCGGACCCCCACCCATGATCGGACAGCTTTTCAGCACCTTTTCGAACTGCCTGAAGATACCGGAACTACGGTCCCGGATCATCTTCACGGCCTTGGTTCTCGGCGTCGCGCGTCTCATTGCGCTGACTCCGGTTCCGGGCTTGGACGGCGCCAAGTTGGCCGAATTCTTCTCGGCCCAGGCTGCCCAAGGCGGTGGTGCGGGGGGAGTCTTCGGACTCTACAGCCTGTTCACCGGTGGAGCACTCGAGCAGTGCGCCGTAGGTGCGTTGGGCATCATGCCCTATATCAGCGCGACCATTTTCATCCAACTTCTGACCGCGGTCGTCGCGCCTCTGGGCAAGTTGGCCCGCGAGGAGGGTGGCCGCGCCAAGTTGGTTGCCTACGGACGCTACCTAACGGTCGTCCTCTGCATCGGACATGGACTGATCGTCGCCTTGGGTTGGGAGAACCCTGAGAAGTCCTTCCAGGGCTTCAGCGGTTCATTGGTGACGATGGAGTATCTCTGGGTCTACCGATTCCAGACCGTGGTGGTCCTGACTGCCGGCACCTTGCTCTTGATGTGGTTGGGTGAGCAGATCACCGAGCGCGGGATCGGCAACGGAGTCTCCTTGATCATCACGATCGGCATCCTGGCCCGGCTTCCTGGTGCCGCGCGGTCCCTGTTCGCCATGTTTCAGCAGGAGAATACGAAGTTCCTTCAGCTGATCCTATTGGTCGCCGTCTTGGCCATTGTCGTTGCCGGAGTGGTCGCCATCACCCAAGGCCAGCGGAAGATCCCGGTTCAGTATGCCCAGCGGGCTGTCGGTCGGAAGATCATGTCGGGCGGAACCTCCTTCATGCCCCTGCGTGTGAACTACGCGGGTGTCATGCCGGTCATCTTCGCGCAGGCGATCCTGATGTTCCCCGGGATGATCTTCGAGAAACTGGCAGCGATTCTCAAGCCGGGCGCCTTTCGCGATATTTCTGTCTACATCGCCTCCCACCTGGGACGGGAAGGGTTCGTCTACCTGCTGCTCTATTCCCTGATGATCCTTTTCTTCTCGTACTTCTGGGTGGCTACCCAGTTCAACGAGCTGCAGGTTGCCGACGATCTCAAGAAGCACGGTGGATACATTCCGGGTGTTCGTCCAGGAAGCGCCACCAGCGATTTCCTGCATCGCACGATGAGCCGGATTACCTTGGCTGGCGCGGTCTTCCTGATGGTGATCGCGGTGATCCCGATCGTGATGAGCACCCGGCTCAAGATCGATCCGCTCGTCTCCCAGTTTTTCGGTGGAACCTCACTGCTGATCACCGTCGGCGTCCTGTTGGACACCATGCGGCAGATGGAGTCCTACCTGCTGATGCGGCACTATGACGGCTTCCTTAAGAAGGGCCGTGTCCGCGGACGCACTTGATCATTTTGTTCTTTGTCAGTCTCCACGGCTCGGGAGCGATCCCGAGATGAATGGAACAGGTATGGCGCGGACCATAAAACAGGTCCCTTTGAAGGCGGGCGATGAGCTTGACCGGATGAGGATGGCTTGCCGGATCGCAACGCGGGTTCTCCGCGGCGCGGCTTCCTTGGTCCAGCCGGGTCTTACCACCGCAGAGCTCGACTCCGAAGTGGGGAGACTCATCGCGGAGCAGGGAGCTGTCTCTGCGTTCAAGGGGTACCGGGGTTTTCCGGCCCAGTGTTGTCTGTCGGTGAACGAAGCCGTGATTCACGGCATCGGGAATCGCCGACGCCTCCAGTTTGGTGACGTCCTCAAGATCGACGTTGGGGTTCGGTACCAGGGTTTTGTCGGCGACATCGCTATGACGGTGGGGGTGGGTGGGGTATCGACCTCCTTCCAGAAACTCATGGACACCACCGCTCAGGCGCTTTACAAAGGAATTTCGGCCGCGCGCCCTGACTCCAGCGTCTTGGGCATCGGAAGGGAAGTCTTCCAATGTGCAACGAAGGCAGGATACGGGGTGGTCCGGGAGTTTTGTGGCCACGGTGTGGGCCGCAACGTTCACGAAGATCCCCAGATACCGAATTATCCGGACCCTTCCAACAAGGCCAAGTTGAGGCCTGGAATGACCGTGGCGATTGAGCCGATGATCACCTTGGGTGACGCATCGGTGGAGATTTTGGCGGACGGATGGACCGTGGTGACGAGGGATCGTCAGGTGGCCGCCCACTTCGAACACACGGTATTGATCACCGATTCGGAACCGGAGATTTTGACGAGAGACGAAGGAAACCCGCTGTATTGAGCGGTGTAGGATTTAGAAAATGAAAGTAAGAGCGTCAGTGAAGAAGCTTTGCGAGAACTGCAAGATGGTCAAACGCAAGGGTGTGATCCGGGTGATCTGCACCAACGCGCGCCACAAGCAGCGCCAGGGTTGAACCGCCTAATAACACGCCTATGCCACGTATTCTTGGAGTAGACATTCCTGCGGACAAGCGGATCGACATCGCGCTCCGCTACCTTTACGGAATCGGCCCCGCAAACGCGGTCGAGATCCTGAAGCGCGCCAACATCGATCCGGCCATCCGTGCGAAGAGCCTGAACGAATCCCAGCTTTCCCTGATCGTGAATGCGATCCAGGACGGGAAGTATGTGATCGAGGGCGACCTTCGACGCGAGCTCGGCATGAATCTGAAGCGCCTTCAGGCGATCAAGAGCTACCGGGGGCAACGCCATCTTCGGAGCCTGCCGGTCCGCGGGCAACGCACCCAAACCAATTCCCGTACCCGCAAGGGTCCCCGCAAGACGGTCGGCGTGCAGAGGGCTGCAGCGGCGAAGTGAAGTTTTCACCGATTTCCTGATCTATTATGGCTGAAGAGACGAAGGCCAAGAAGGCCCCCGCCAAGGCTGAGGCCGCGGCAACCCCTCCCGCACCCGCCGAAGCGGCGCCTGAAAAGGCTCCTGCGAAGAAGAAGGCTGCTGAGGCTGCTGCTGCGGCTCCCGCCGCCGCTGCCGCTCCTGCAGCGCCGACCGGCCCGGTTGCCGCCGCTGCGGCACCGACCGCTGCCGACCTGCTCGGCGACGATCCTAATGCGAAGAAGATCATCCGTGCGAAGGGCGCGAAGAACATCTCCACCGGCGTGGCCCATGTCTTGGCGACTTTCAACAACACCCAGGTGACGATCACCGACCTCCAAGGCAACCTGATTGGTTGGAGCACCGCCGGACGAGTCGGCTTCAAGGGCTCCCGCAAGAGCACCGCGTTCGCCGCGCAGCAGGCCGCCCAGGATGCCGCCCGCCAAGCCATGTCCCACGGCATGCGTGAGGTCGAGGTCCGCGTCAGCGGTCCTGGATCCGGTCGCGAGTCCGCCATCCGCGCCCTTCAGGCGATTGGTCTCGAGATCAGCGCCATCAAGGACGTCACCCCGGTTCCCCACAACGGATGCCGCCCCCGCAAGAAGCGCCGCGTGTAGTCCACCAACTCCTACCCTCTTAATACCATGTCGCGCTATACAGGTCCCCGCGTCCGGATCAGCCGCCGGCTCGGAGTTCCGATCTTCGGAAGCTCCAAGTACATCGAGCGTCGCCCGTACCCCCCCGGTGTCCACGGTCCGAAGTCACGTCGCAAGTACACCGACTATGCCGTCGGTCTGATGGAGAAGCAGAAGCTCCGTTACTACTACGGACTTCAGGAGCGTCAGTTCCGCAACGTCTACGAGCGTGCCTTGCGCATGCGCGGAGTGACTGGCGAGAAGATGCTCCAGATCCTCGAGACCCGCCTCGACAACATCGTCTTCCAGGCTGGTTTCGCGCTCACCCGGCCGGCGGCCCGTCAGCTCGTTTCCCACGGGCATGTCCGGGTCAACGGCCGAAAGGTCAGCATCCCGAGCTTCGCTGTGAAGGTGAACGACGTCGTCCAGGTCAAGGACCACGCGAAGTCGAAGACCATCATCCAGAAGGGGCTTGAGAGCTCCACCAGCCGGTCGGTTCCGGACTGGGTCCGTCTCAACCGCGAGGAGCTGAGCGCCGTGCTGCTCCGCATCCCGACCCGGGATGAGATCAACCCGATCGCCAACGAACAGTCGATCGTCGAATTCTACTCCCGCTGATCTTCGGACCTACGGGTCCGGGATGGCAATTATATGGGAGCCGGCCAACGGGAGTCTTGGAATGAACTGCCGGTTCCAGGTTAAAATTGCAACGATACCAATATGCCTGTCCGCCTAGGTCGGTTTGAAATGCCGAAGCGTCTGGTCAAGGATGACCAGGCTTCCAACGAAACGTACGCCCGCTTCATCGCGGAGCCTTTCGAGACCGGTTACGGTCACACGATCGGCAACTCGCTGCGTCGGGTGCTCCTCTCCTCGCTGGAGGGGGCTGCCATCACCTCCGTCAAGATCGACGGGGCGATGCATGAGTTCTCCACCGTCGACGGCGTTGTCGAGGATGTCACGGACATCGTCCTCAACCTGAAGAAGGTGAAGTTCAAGGCCCATAGCCGCGAGCCGCAGACGCTTCTCCTTTCGGTCAGCAAGGAAGGAACGGTCACCGCCGGTGACATCCAGCTGAACCAGAACATCGAGCTGGTGAATCCGGAGCAGGTCATCTGCACCTTGGATCGCAAGAAGAAGCTCGAGATGGAGCTGGAGGTCAAGGTTGGCCGCGGCTTCTGCCCCGGCGACGAAAACAAGAAGATCGATCAGGCCATCGGGGTCATCGCGATCGACTCCCTCTTCTCCCCGGTCTCCCGCGTCCGCTACAACGTCGAGGCGGCGCGCGTCGGACAACGGACCGATTACGACAAGCTGATCATCGAGCTCTGGACCGATGGGCGGATGTCTCCGGACGACGCCTTGACCCAGGCTTCAGCGATCCTCCAGCACCATCTGGACGTCTTCGTCGGCTACGACAAGAACGCCATCGAGTTCGAGGAGGAGATCAAGCCGCAGGATGACGAGAAGGCGAAGCTCAAGAAGCTGCTCAACATGAGCGTGAATGAGATCGAACTCAGCGTCCGGGCCGCCAACTGCCTCAACAACGCCAACATCACGACGGTCGGTCAGTTGGCGATGAAGACCGAACAGGAAATGCTCAAGTACCGCAACTTCGGCAAGAAGTCGCTGAACGAGATCAAGGAAAAGCTCGCAGGTCTCGGCCTGACGCTTGGAATGAACATCGATCCGGCCCTTCTCGAGGCGCCGGCGGACAACAAGAAAATCTAAGACACAAAGCATATGCGCCATCTCAAGCGCAACAAGAAGCTCGGCCGCAAGGGCGATCACCGGAACGCCATGCTCGCCAACCTGGTCGGCTCGCTGATCAAGCACAAGCGGGTCACCACCACTCTCGCCAAGGCCAAGGCTGCACGCCCGGTCGCCGAGAAGCTGCTCACCCTCGGCAAGCGCGCCGTGGCCGCTGCCGCCGTGGCCGCCTCGTCCAGCGACGAGAAGGCCAAGGCCGCCGCCGTTGCGGAGAACGTCCACTGCCGCCGCCTTGTGGCCGCTCGTCTGCGCCAGCAGTCGCGCAGCCTGTTCAAGGGCACCGCCAAGGTGAAGGGCAAGGTCCTCCGCGAGGCCTGGAAGAGCGAACACGATGTCGTCCACATCCTCGTGGATTCGATCGCGCCCGCCTTCAAGGATCGTACCGGCGGCTACACCCGCATCCTCCGCCTCGGCCAGCGTCAAGGTGACGCCGGCCAGGAAGCGATCCTTGAATGGGTCGACTTCGCCTCCGCCTCGACCGAGGCACCTGCGGCTCCGGCTGCCGGCGAGTCGAAGTAGTCCCTCGTGATCCCATCCCGAAGGCCCGCCGGTTTCGGCGGGCCTTCGGCATTTCCGGAGACGATGCGGATGGTCCCCACGAGGGTACTGCGATTCGGGTGGCTGATTCGGCCTTGGGATCGCTTGCCGCCTCCATGTTCAGCGCACAGACTCGGTCTCATCCGATGAGCCTAGAAGAACGACTGAACCGGTTCCGTTCGAGCTATTCGGCCGTCCGCGGCGAGATCGCGCGGGTGATGGTGGGGCAGGCCGAGGTTGTCGAGGGTGTCTTGGGCGCCATCCTTTCCGGAGGCCACGTATTGCTCGAGGGGGTACCGGGTCTTGGCAAGACCCTGTTGGTCCGGACCGTCGCTGAAGCGATGGATCTCCGGTTCAACCGCATCCAGTTCACGCCGGACCTGATGCCGTCCGACATTCTTGGAACCCATATGGTCAATGAGGGACCCGATGGGCGACGGCAGTTCCAGTTCCATCAGGGTCCTGTTTTTTCGAACCTCCTGCTCGCCGATGAGATCAATCGTGCGACGCCGAAGACGCAGTCGGCGCTGCTGGAGGCGATGCAGGAGCGACAGGTTTCAATGGGTGGAGAGGTACGGCCTTTGCCTCGGCCATTCTTCGTGTTGGCCACACAGAATCCCATAGATCAGGAGGGAACCTATCCTTTGCCGGAAGCCCAGTTGGACCGGTTCTTTTCCAAGCTGATCGTGCGCTATCCGTCGGCCGCGGAGCTGACCGAGATCCTGAACCGAACGACGGAAGGGAGCACCGTGACGCCCACCAAGGTTCTGGATTCGGCGACTCTCGCCGACATGCAGGCGTTGGTCCGCGAAGTGCCGGTGGCTTCCCACGTGAAGGAGTATGCTGTTCGTCTGGTGTTGGGATCGCATCCGGGTACGGAAACGGGCGTTCCGTCGGTCGTCCGCCACCTGCGTTTTGGCAGCAGTCCGCGCGGTGCCCAATGCCTGATCTTGGCCGGCAAGACCCGGGCGTTGGTGGATGGTCGATTCCAGGTCGGCTTGGAGGACGTGGCGGATTCGGTCGCCTCGGTCCTTCGGCACCGCCTGATCCTGAACTACGAGGCAGAAGCGGACGGCGTGGACGCAGATGCTGTGCTGAAGGAGTTGGTCCGTTCGGTGCCAATGCGTATTGGCGGAGTTGTGTAAGCTTGGTTTTCCGAGGTCAAAGAATGGGTTTCAAACGTCCCCAACTCCTGGATCGGTTCTCCGCCTGGCTCGCCGGCGGGACCGGACGCGACGATGGAAGGGGGACCGGCATCCTGGGCAGACCCGGATCGGTTCCTCGCATGTCGCCGATCCGCGAGGAGGACGGTTCGCAGGGAATTCCACCGGAATTGCTGCGGAAGATCCGTCAGATCGAGATCCGCACGAAACGGTTGGTCAGCGAGACGCTCGCCGGCCAATACCATTCGGCCTTCAAGGGGCAGGGGATGGATTTCGACGAGGTGCGGGAGTACCAGCCCGGCGACGAAGTTCGGACCATCGACTGGAATGTCACTGCGCGGATGAACCATCCGTTCGTGAAGAAGTTCCGCGAGGAACGCGAATTGACGGTGATCCTGATGGTGGACCTCAGCGGCTCCGGGCGATTCGGATCGGGCGACCGGTCCAAGCGGGAGTTGATGGCCGAGGTGGCGGCGGTGCTGGCCTTCTCCGCGATCCGCAACCAGGACAAGGTCGGGTTGATCCTCTTCACCGAGTCGGTCGAGAAATTCGTCCCGCCGACGAAGGGCCGTCGTCACGTCCTGCGTGTGGTTCGGGACATCCTGTTCCATCAGCCCGAGTATCCGGGCACCAACACGAACGGTGCGTTGGAGTTCCTCAGGAAGGTGCTGCCCCACCGTTCCGTGGTCGTGTTGTTGTCCGACTTCCTCGGTGAGACACGTCCGAGCCGGGCCATGATCGAGGCGCACCTGAAGCGTCGGGTGCTCCAGTCCGAGACCCTCGGCCGGATCTCCCAGTCCGTCCTCAGCCAGGTGGCCCGTCGTCACGACCTGATCGCCCTCCAGTTCGTGGATCCGCGCGAGGAGTCGCTGCCTTCGGTGGGGCGACTCATGTTGCAGGACGCGGAGACCGGGGAGGTGGTGGAGATCAACACCTCCGATGAGCGCCGTCTCCAGGCCTTCGCGGTTCGTCAGCAGAAGGCCCAGGTGGAGTTGGAACGGCTTTTCCGCGGTTGCCGCGTCGACCATCTCCGGATGGTGGTGCCGGGTGCCGGGGCCGAAGAGGACGCCTACCTCGGGGAGTTGGCTTCCTTCTTCGACCGGCGGCGTCAAAGGAGGACGCGATGAACGCCGTTCTTCTGGCGCAGGCCGGCGTCGTCTCCAACGCCCCTGCGGTACCGCGTCAGCTTCAGGACATCCGAGGGCCGTTGGATCTGGCGCTCGTGGCGCCGTGGGTCGTGCGTGGACTTCTGGTTGCCGTTCCTCTGGCGATCTTGGCCTGGGTCTGGTGGCGCCGTAGGCCGACTGGTCGCGCAGCCGCCCACGTGCGGGAAACGGCGGCGGCCAGGGCGCGGAGCCGTCTCTCGGAATCCTGGGGTTTGCTCGACCGGCCTGAGCCGTTCTGCACGCTGCTGTCGGAGATCGTCCGGGTCTACCTGGAGGAGCGGTTCGGGCTCCGGGCACCGGACCAGACCACCGAGGAGTTCCTGGAGGGACTTCGCGAAAGCCTCGCCCTGGACCTCCGCCACAAGGAACTGCTCCGCGACTTCATGATCCAGTGCGACCTGGTGAAGTTCGCCCGGGGTGAGCCCGAGCGTGCGGACTTGGAGCGGCTGCATCAGATGGCCTCGGCGCTGGTCGACGAGACCGGAGTGGAGTCCCGGCCGTCGACGCGACCCGAAGCCGCCGGGAAGGAGGCATCGCGATGATCCATTTCGCCTCACCCTGGTGGCTGCTGGGATTGCTGCTGCTCCCCGGATTGGTGGTCTACCGGCGTCGCACCTTCCGGGAGCCGGTCTTCCTCTTCTCGAGCCTGAGCCTGGTGAAGGGGGTGTTGCAGATGGACCGTTCGTTGGCCGGCCGCGTATTGGCCGGCTTGCGATGGGTTTCGCTGGCGCTGTTCTGCGTGGGGATGTCGCGGCCGCAGATCGCCGAGGGTGAGCTGCCGAGGAAGGCCAGTGGGATCGACATCGCCGTCGCGCTCGACCTTTCGGTCTCGATGCTCAGCGAGGATTTCGAACTGAAGGGGGAGCGGGTCAACCGGCTCACCGTCGCGAAGGAGACCCTGAAGTCGTTCATCCAGAACCGGCCCAACGACCGGATCGGGCTCGCGGTGTTTTCGACCTATGCGTACATCGCGGCTCCGCCCACGTTGGACCATGACTTCCTGACCCGGCATCTGGATCGTCTCGAGGTGCTCGGAGAGCAGGGGACGGCCATCGGTTCCGGGTTGAGCGCCGCGGTCAACCGCCTCAGGGAACTCAAGTCGAAGAGCCGGATCGCGCTGCTCATCACCGACGGCCAGAACAACGCCGGTACCATCCCGCCGCTCACCGCCGCGGAGGCGGCCCAATCCCTGGGGGTCAAGGTCTACGCCATCGGGGTCGGCATCCGCGGGAACGCCCCAATGCCGGTCGGCCGAGATGCCTTCGGCCGCAAGGTCTACCGTCAGGTGCCCGTGGACATCGACGACGAGACCCTGACGCGCATCGCCGAGCGTACCGGCGGACGTTACTTCCGTGCCGACAGCACCAAGACTCTCAAGTCGATCTACGAGGAGATCGACCGTCTTGAGAAGACCGAGTTGGAGACCCACCAACATGCGCTCTATGGGGAGCTGATGGGCTGGTTCGTGACGCCCGCGTTGGTTTTCCTGCTGTTGGAGATCGTGTTGGGCAACACCGTTTGGCGTCGGCTCCCGTGAACATGGACTTCGCGCAACCCAAGATGGCCTTGCTGGCCGCGGTGCTCACGCCGTTGTGCGCCTGGTTCCTCTTCTGGACCTGGCGGCGCAATCGCGACGCCGTCCACCTCTTCGTCCGCGCGCGCCTGTTGCCGGACCTCACCTCCGGGTTGTCCCGTCGTCGACCGGTGGTCAAGCGGGTGCTGGTCACCCTCGGACTTTGTCTGGTCCTCCTCGGTTTGGCCCGTCCCCGCTGGGGAGATGGGGAGGAGATCGTCCAAGCCAGCGGACGCGACATCGTGGTCTGCGTCGACGTTTCCCGTTCCATGCTGGCGAACGACGTGGCCCCCAGCCGGCTCGTGCGGGCCAAGCTCGCCTGTTACGACCTGATCGCGCAGGCGAAGTCCGACCGGTTGGGGCTCGTGGCCTTCGCGGGGACCGCGTTCGTCCAATGTCCGTTGGCCTTGGACGCCGAGGCGTTCCGCCAGAACGTGGCGGCGTTGGACCCGGATCTAATCCCAGAACAGGGAACGTCCGTCGGCGAAGCGTTGGACGAGGCCGCAGAGGCCTTCTCCGGCGAGTCTGGGGCCCAGAAGGTGGTGATCTTGCTGACCGACGGCGAAGACCACGACGAGATGGCCCTCTCGGCTGCGCGGAGGCTGGCGCGTGCCGGGATTCATCTCTTCACCGTCGGCGTGGGAACCCCGAACGGCGAGGTGTTGAAGAGTTCGGATCCGTTCGGGAACTCGGTCTTCCTGAAGGATGAGGATGGAAACCCGGTGCGTTCGCGGTTGAACGAGGCGCTGCTGGTGCAGATCGCGGGTGCGGCCCATGGATTCCATCTGCCGCTTCGATCGGGACAGACCATGAAGGACCTCTACAGCCGAGGTATCGCCCCATTGGAGGCGACCCGGTTTGAGTCCTCGCGGCAGCGGACGCGGGTCGAACGTTTCCAATGGCCGCTGGGTGCCGGGATGCTGTTGCTGCTGGTCGAGTTCCTGGTCTCGGACGCCGCCAACGCGAGTCGAAAGGCGGCCGCATCGGCTGCGCGTCGCGTCACGGGCACCGCGGCGCCGCCTGTGGTCCCTGCGGGTTTGGGTACCACCGTGGGCATTGGATTGATCCTGCTCTTGGGTGTTGTGGCGGCTCCGAGGATCGAAGCGGGTCCTGCCGACGAGGCCTTGAGGCGGTACGAAGCGGGAGATTTCAAGACGGCGCGGTCGCTCTACGAGGACCTGGCGCGCAAGAACCCCGAAGACCTCCGACTCCGGTTCAACGCGGGTGACGCGGCCTATCGCATGGGAGACTTCAAGGCCGCGGCGGAGCACTACGAGCAGGTCCTGCGATCGCCGGACATCCCGCTGCAGCAGCAGGCCTGGTACAACCTCGGGAACGCCCGGTACCGCATGGGGGAAGCTGAGGCCGAAGCCGAGAAGAAGAAGGAGCAATGGATGCAGTCGCTTTCCAGCTTCGCGGCCGCCAGGAAGCTCGACACGGGAGATGCCGCGGCCCGGGACAACGCGGAGTTCGTGCGCCGCGCCATCGAGTCCATTCCCCCGCCTCCCGAGCAGCAGCAACAACAGGACGGAAAATCCGACAAGGACGACTCGAAGAAGGATCAGAAGGACAAGAAGGATCAGAAGGGGGATTCCAAGTCCCAGAAACAGCAGCAGAAGAAGCCGGGCTCAGAGAAGGAGCCGGGATCGAAGGACGACCCGTCTCAGCCGCAGGAGGGCGACAGCGAAGAGCCGCGTCAGCCCCAGCCCCAGCCGCAGGACAAGGATCCCCAGCCGCAGGGGCGGGAACCTGGTGAACCCAAGGACGGCAAGGAGTCCGAGGAAGGGAAGTCGAAGGATGGGGAGAAGAGCGGGGAGAAGGGGAACCAGGAAGGCTCCGCTGCATCGGTGGGCCGCGATGGAGAAGACCAGCGGGGCATTGATCCCGCGGGGGCCGACGATGGCAAGGATCGGCGTCAGGGCACGATGATGACGGTCCGGGAGGCGGAGAAGGTGCTGGATGCTCAGAAGGGCAAGGAGCGGGCCTTGGTCCTGCGCAACCGGAACGGAGGCCAGAACGGGGAGAACGCCCCAGCCCGTCGTTCGAGGAAGCCGTGGTGATGCGACGCCGATTTCCCAATTTGGCAGGGCTTCGCGCCCTCTGGTCGTGTCTCCTCGCCTGGGGCCTCCAGGCGGCGCTGGCGGGTGCCACCGCACGGCTCGAGTTGGACCGTGAGTTCATGGAGGACGGTGAGGTGATCCCGATGCGGATCGTAGTCGAGGACGCGGTTCCCAACGCGATTCCGGCCATCCCAAACAGCCAGATCCTCGTGTTTACGGAGTCGCTGGGGCAGGAGCAACGACAGCAGATCGTCAATGGCGTCTCCTCGTTCCAAGTGATCATCCGCTACCGGGGATCCCTGCGTGGAACCGGGGAGCTGCGTATTCCCTCCATTTCGGTCCCAACCTCGGCTGGGGTGCTCCAGACCGAGCCGGTTACCGCGCGTGTTTTCGCGACAGAACCCCGGAACGAACCAGTCACGCTGCACCTGTATACCGCCCGCGACACCTGCTACCTCGGCGAGACCCTCGCCTTCGAAATCCAGATTCAGTCGACCCTCAACCTCCGCGAGGCGACTCCCCACAAGATGTCCTTTGATGGATTCGTCGTTGGACGAACCGCGCCATGGATCGGTTCGCAGGTGATCCGGGATGGGGTGGTCGTTGGTGTGTCGGCCAGCCGCCAGGCGGTGACTCCCACCAAGGAGGGGGACCTGATCCTGGGGCCCGTATCCCTGGAGGCGGTTGCCGAAGTGGGACGGCGACGGGCGCGGAGCCTCATCGATGACTTCTTCGGCGGGGGGGCGGAACTGAAGCGGTTCGCCTTGGAAGCGCCGGGTCGGCCGTTGAAAGTGCTGCCCCTTCCGGCCGCGGGTCGGCCGGCGGACTTCAGCGGCGCCGTCGGCAGGTTCCGGATCGAGGCCACGGTTTCGCGGACCAACCTGAATCGCGGCGATGCCGTGACGGTCCGATTCCTTGTCCAAGGCAACGGATCCTTCGACGGACTGCCGTCGCCGAAGCTGGTCAAGTCCCCGGGGCTCCAGACCTATCCCGGAACCAACATCTTCGAACCGGCCGATCCCCTCGGCCTGACCGGGACCAAGGTGTTCGAGGAAGCCGTGGTGGTGGATTCGACCGAGGTGACCTCGTTGGAATTCCAGCCATTCAGCTTCTTCGATCCGCAGGTGGGCCGGTATTCCACGGCTCGGCTGAAGCCCATCCCCATCCAGGTCGTGGAGCCCGAGGCGATCGGTGACGCGACGGCGGCTGAGGCGGATCCGGCGAAGCCGCCGGCGCCTGAGGCGGTTCGCACGCCTCCACAGGGAGCGGGGGGACTCCAGCCGCTGATGTCTTCCGCCGGTTCCGCGATCTCGGTCGAGTCCGACCTACTCGACTCCGAGTATTTCGGCTTGGTGCTCCTGGTCCCCTTCGTCGGTCTCGGCCTTTTCGTCGGGGTCCGTGGCCTCCGCAGGCGGCGCAGCCGGAACCAGGCGCCGACCCGCCGGCACTTGGCCGAGATGACGCTGCGTGATCAGCAGGCGGCGCTGCGTCGTTCCGCCGCCGCGGGGAACTCCAAGGCGTTCTTCGACGCCTTGTCGGCGCTTCTCCGACAGCAGGTTTCCCTGAACCTCGGCTTGGCATCGGGAGCCTCCCTGACAGCGGTGGACGTCGTGGAGCCCCTCCGGGAGCAGGGCGTCTCCGATGAGTCGATCGAGAACCTGATGCGCCTGTTCGCGGCGGCCGATGCGGCGCGGTTCGCGCCGATGGCCCTGCCGGATGAACTGGCGACGTGGCTTCAGATGACGGAAGGGGTCGTTGCTGAACTCCAGTCCCGGACGAAGGAGACGCCGTGAAGACCTCCAGCTCCATCCTGTTCCGGTTCGCGTTCGGGGTTGTGCTCCTGGCGATCCGCCTCGCGGCGCAGTCCGACTTCGATCGCGGGATCACGGCCTATTCCGTGGGGCGCTTCCAGGAGTCGGTGGGGCTTTTCGAACGTGCGCTCACCAACGGGCGTCCGTCGGTCGGCGTTCTGTACAACCTCGGCAACGCCCGTTTTCGCAACGGGGAGGTTGGAAAGGCGATCGCGGTTTGGCGGTTGGCAGAGCGGGCCGCCCCCGGCCGCGGGGAGATCCAGCGAAACCTGGAACTCGCACGCCGTCAGGTTGGAAGCGGTTCGGGTCCGGATTGGACGCTATGGGTACGGCGCCTCCCGCCTCGGCGCTGGGCGATTCCGGCCGCCGTTGCCGCCTGGAGTTGGGCGATCCTGCTCTTGATCGGACTGGGCCGCGACGATCGCGCCGGCCGGTTCCGCAAGTGGATGAACCGCTTGGGCGCGGTCACGATCCTCCTGCTGTTGGGATACTCGGTCTCGATGGCCGCGGTCCGCTCCGCGCCAGATGCGGTGGTGGTCGGAACGGGTGTTGCAGCCCGGTTTGGCCCTGTCGACGAATCCCCGGTGGCGTTTCCGCTGCCGGATGGTGCCGAGGTAAGGGTGGACGAGGTCCGTGGACCCTGGATCCGGATCGTCGACTCCTTCGGCCATGTCGGATGGCTGTCCGGTGGGCAGGTGATCCAGATCCCGCAATGAGACCCGTAAGGCTCCTGAACTTTCGTTGCCGGCTCCTCCGGACTGCCCGATAAGTCCTGCGAAATGCGACGCCGCGTCCCGGTCCTGACCCTCTTCCTCGCTTCCCTGCTGTCGGCCGTCGCCGGCCCGGGTTCCTTGCCTCCTCCGGACCGCCTGCTGCCGCAACTGCGTTCAAGGCTGGGGCTGGCGACGAACGAATTCGACCGCGCCGCCTCCTTGGCGTTGATCGAGAAGTTCGGTGGCACCTTGGTGGACCCCACCGCCGAACCCGCACCGCCCGAAGCGGGCGAAGTCCTGGCCGGGAAAAGGCGGTTCGAGGGCGACATCCTCTATCTCCGCGTCGGCCAAGTGAGTTCCGGTCTGGCTCCACAACTCCGCGCGGCGCTGGAGGATGGGGAATGGACCCGGAACGCGGTGGGATTGGTCCTCGACCTCCGCTTCGCCTGGGGAAACTCGTTCGAGGCGGCTGGCCAGGCGGGAAGCCTCTTCTCCGGCGCGGCCGGCGACATCCTGGACTGGGGTGCGGGTCGGACAACCGTCGATGGGACCGCCTCCGTCTGGCGGAAGCCGGTTGCCGTGCTGGTGAACGGAGAAACCCGCGGCGCGGCCGGGGCGCTCGCGGCACTGATGCGCCGGGAAGCTGCGGCCATCCTCGTCGGCCGCGCCACGGGTGGCGACCTCGCGGTGGTCGAGGAGTTCGACCTCGACGGCGGGGGCCGCATCCGGCTTCCGCTGGCGGCGGTTCGCCTAGGAGATGGTTCGGTGTTGCCGCGGGGCGGACTCGAACCGGACATCCTGGTGCGCGGTTCCACCGAGGAAGACCGGCTTCATCTTCAGGATCCGTTCGCGACGCCCGTCCGCGGGTCCGGAAAGCCTGGGGAATCGAAGCCGGTCGATCCGGCCTCCTCCCCCCGGCGGCGGATCAACGAGGCGGATCTCGTCCGTGCACAGCGGGATGGGCTGCTCCCGGGCGACGCGAAGACCGAGGTGAAGGCGTCGCCAGTCGTCCGGGACCCGGCCCTGGCGCGCGGTTTGGACGTGCTGCGGGGGTTGGCGATCCTGAAGAAGTCCTGAGCTTCGCGGGAGCGGGCGTTTTGACTTGGGACGGGCTCCCGGTA
>JAIXUV010000166.1 GCA_027483345.1 Verrucomicrobiales bacterium
GCGTCTAGGCTTTTTTCAGGATTTGCCGCTGAACGCAAAAAAGAGGTATCAATGGAGTCCGGATGCGTATCACGAACCTCAATCCCGACTCGGACATCGGCGCCAGCGCGTGGATGACCACCATCGACGGGCACACCCTGCTGATGGACACCGGCACGCATCCCAAGCGGGAGGGACTCGCGTCGCTGCCGCTCTACGACAAGGTCCAGGACCTGGAGGTCGACGCCATCGCGCTCTCCCATTGCCATCACGACCACGTCGGCTCCCTCCCGGTCGCCCTCCGCTGTTTCCCGCATGCCCGGGTGCTGATGACCGACCTGAGCTACTTCATCGTGGAGCGCATCCTCCACAACTCGGTCAACGTGATGACCCGTCAGCGCGACGAACTGGGCATCCGGGAATATCCGCTCTACACCCACGAGGAGGTCGACGACCGCGCGGCCGTGTTCCAGGGATTCGGCTACCGACGCGAGATCGAATGGGCCCAGTTCCCGAAGTCCACGCCAGGTCAGCGTCATCGCGGTCCGACCCTCGAGTTCTTCGACGCCGGACATGCGCTCGGCTCGGCCGGCATCCTGGTGCGGGGTCGCAAGCAGTCGGTGTTCTATTCCGGCGACGTCTGCTTCCACGACCAGACCCTGCTGCGCGCCGCCGATTTCGAAGGCGTGAAGGCGGATGTCCTCGTGATGGAGACGACCCGCGGCAACCGCGCCGTGTCGCCCACCTTCAAGCGGTCGGACGAACTGAACCGCCTGGCCTCGGCCATCGAACGGGTGTTGGCCCGCAAGGGCACGGTGCTGATCCCGGCCTTCGCGCTCGGACGTTCCCAGGAGATGCTCGCCTTCCTCGCCCAGCTCATGCGGGCCGGAAGAATCCGCGAACAGCCGGTTTACATCGGCGGCCTCGGACGGGTTTTCACCGAGATCTACGACCTGCAATCCGCGCGGACCAACCGTTCGCTGCCGTCGCTGAAGCTCACCAACGCCCTCAACCTCCAGGTGCTCTCGGCCACCGACTTCGAGGCCATGTCCCTGCGTGGAGGCAAGATCTGCGTCCTGACCTCGGGCATGATGAGCGAGAACACCGGCGCCCATGCCCTCGCGCAGCGCCTGCTCGAAGACGAACGCCACGGCATCTTCTTCGTCGGCTACGCCGATCCCGAAACTCCCGGCGGCCGGGTGAAGGCGGCAAAGCATGGCGAACGGTTCATGTTCAGTCCTTCGGTCGGGAAGCTCTCCCGCCGCTGCGAAGTCATGGACTTCGACCTGACCGCCCATGCCAACCGCGACGACCTGTTGGGCATGGTGGCCGACATCAATCCCCGCACCGTGGTCCTTGGACATGGCGACCACGACGCCCGCGCCTGGATCGCCAACGCCATCACCGAACGGCATCCCAAGATGAAGATCCTGCAGCCCGGGCCCGGTCAGACCGTCGACGTCTGAGTCCGACACCGCGCTTCCGGAATCCCTTCGGCCTCCGCGAGCATGACCGACCGCCAGAGCCTCTTCGCCGTCCTGGTGGTGGTCTATCTCACCGAATGCCTGCTTTGGGTCCGGCGCGGTGGGGTGGTGTTCCGACGCGGGATCTCGGGATGGACGGTCCGGGTCGAGGGAGAACTGGCCCGCAACGACCGCGGCGATCTCCACTGGACTTGGCCCCTGCCGCCGTTTGGCGGATTGGCGGTCGCCTACGGAATCCCCTTCTCATTGGGGCCCAAAGGTTTGCTCAATGCGAGTGGCGCGGCGTTCCACCCGTCCGGACGCCCCCTCCAAACCGCCGCTTTCCTTGCCTGGGAAGAGGTTCGGAAGGTGGAAACGGAAGGCCGGGCACTGAAGGTCAACGGCGCCGGATTCTGGCGGAGCGATTCCCCGCTCGAGTCGCTTCGGCTCGGCAAGCTGATCCAGGAGCTTCGCAAGACCGACCCTTCCAAGCGCGATGACGCCATCCGTGGGGCCATCCGCAAGTCCTTCGACCTGGAAATGATCCGCTCGCGGATCCAAGCCTTGGAGTCCGCCTTGGGACCGGTGCGCCAATTGTCCATGGCCGTGGCGGCCTTGGTGTTCGTGGCCACCCCGTTGGCGGTGACGTTGTCCGGTTGGTTCCCGACGCTCTACATCGTGGTTCCGCTGCTGTTCCTGATGACCGGCCTGTTGGCGCGGCTCGCCGGGAAGGCCCATCGGGCGCTCCAGCCCGAAGCGGAAGACGAGCGGTTCCGTTTGCTGATGACGCTGTTCCTTTCACCGGCGGCGGCGATCCGGGCCGTGGATCCTCTTCAACGCACGCTGCTGGAGGAATTCCATCCAGCGGCCTTGGGTTGCGTGCTGTTGGAAGGCGAGCCCCGGCGGCGGTTCCTCTCTCAAGTCTGGCGCGACCTGCGGTTTCCGCGGCTTCCAGAGTGCCCTTTGGAACTCAAGGAAGCCGTTGAAACGGAACGACTTCACCGCGAGGTCACCATCGGCTTCCTGGAAGAGGCGGCCCGATCTGACGGGATCGATCCCGGCGACTTCGGCCGGGCGCCCCAATCCTCGGATCCGAGCCATGTCCGATACTGCCCGCGCTGCGAATCCCAGTTCACGGCCAGCGCGTCGGTCTGCCGGGAGTGTGGTGGGAGGGCCTTGATCGACCTTCCCGCTTCGGCTCAGAAGTAGCCTTCGAAGGTGTCCCGCTCGAACAGGCCGATGAAGCCCAACGCCTCGATCCGGCGTCGATTCGCGGGTTCCACATGGCCGTCGAGAAACCACGAGTTCGCCCGCCCGGAGTGACGGCCGTGGATCTCGAAGTCCTCGCGGATGGAGAAGGTGTGGAACTGCCGGGCGGTGATGCCGAACCGACCGCGGCTGGTGGTGTCGGCGATGTGCGGGTGGTTGGCCGGTTCGGTGACCCGTTCGGTCTGCAGGAACTCCTTCAAGGTGCCCACGATCCATTCGTTGGGAGGATCCACCCAGACACCGAAGGTCATGAGCCAGTTGGTGTTCTGCGTCGGCGGATAGGTCGGGCACAGGAAGATTGCGCCCGGAAGGTTCTGATTGGTGGCCAAGACCCGCGCCCAGGTGTTGGTCAGGGCCAACGGATTCTGCAGCCGCACCAAGCCCCGGTTGTCCTGTGCATACAGGAGCGTGGAAAGGCCGGTTTGCCGCAGATTGCCCTGACACCGGATGGCTCCGGCCTTGGCCTTCGCCGAACCCAACGCCGGCAAAAGCAGCGAGGCCAGGATCGCGATGACGGCGATGACGACCAGCAATTCCACCAAGGTGAAGGCTCGCCGTGGATGGAGGGTTGAGGTCATCGTGGCCTGCACAGGCTAGATTCCCACCGGCCACAACGCCAATGCTGTTCAACTCCGGAACGTTTGCGCTGTTCTTCGCCGCCTTCGCCGGCCTGTATTGGCTCGTTCGCAACTCCCTGTTGCAGAGGAACCTGCTGATCCTCGGAGCCAGCTGGCTGTTCTACGGATGGTGGGATTGGCGGTTCCTCGGCCTGCTCATCGCCTCCTCGCTGCTCGATCACCACCTCGGAATGGCGGTCGAACAGGCATCCGGCATCCGGCGACGTCGCCTCGCACAACTCAGCGTCGTCGTGAACCTTGGACTTCTCGGCTTCTTCAAGTACGCCGGGTTCTTCGCAGACTCCTTCGCGCGCCTGCTCCAAAGCCTTGGAATCCCAGCCGATCGACCCACGCTCGACATCGTTTTGCCCGTCGGAATCTCGTTTTATACCTTCCAATCCCTCGGATACGTAACCGATATCGCTAACGGTCGAATCAAGGCGTGTCGGGACAGAGTCCAGTTCCTGGCCTTTGTCGCCTTTTTCCCCCAGTTGGTGGCCGGCCCGATCGAGCGGGCCGCTCGGCTCCTTCCCCAGTTCCAAACGGCCCGCACGGTTTCGCTGAACGACCTGCGAGTTGGGCTTTGGTGGATGGTCCTGGGTCTCTTTCGAAAGGTGGCGGTGGCCGATCCCTGCGGTTCCCTTGCGGAGATCGCCTTTCAACAACCGAATCACACCACCGCCAGCGTGCTGCTCGGAGTCGCGGCGTTCTCCTTCCAGATCTACGGCGATTTCGCGGGGTACTCCGACATGGCCCGGGGTCTCGCGCGGATGCTCGGATTCGACCTGATGGAGAACTTCGCCCTGCCCTACTTCGCCACGAACCTCCGCGAGTTCTGGCGACGTTGGCACATCAGCCTTTCGGAATGGCTCCGGGATAACATCTATATCCCACTGGGTGGCAACCGCTTGGGAAACAGCAGAACCGCCGTGAACCTGGGGATCACCCTGGTCTTGGGCGGGTTCTGGCACGGCGCGTCTTGGCATTTCGTCGCTTGGGGAGCCTGGCACGGCCTGGCCTTGATGGGCCTGCATTTCCTGGGAATCCGTGGCTGGAGCGCTCCTGCTTTGCTGGGTTGGGTCGCCACCCAGTCCGTGGTGGCCGTCGGTTGGCTCCTGTTCCGGGCGCCCGACATGACCACCGCTTGGGCAATGCTGCGGGCATTGCCACGGTGGGAATCGGTCGCCTGGGCCGGAACCGGTTTGGGGTATCTCCTATGGTTCGTGGTTCCGATGCTGGTGTTGGATGGGATCCAGCGCCGTCGCGGATCCGCAGACTGGGGATCCCATTTGGCGCCATGGCCGAGGGCCCTGTTGTTGGGAGCGTTGATCTACGCCATCGCGCTCGCTTGGAGCCGCGAGCCGGCTTCCTTCCTTTATTTCCAGTTCTGACGCCCAAGAACTTTCGATGAAGAGCCACGAGTTCCAGTTCCAAGCCAAAGAGGCGGCAGCGGAAATCCTCCGTCCCCTGCTGGTGGTCCTCGCGATGACCGTATTGGTCCGCGGCTCGGTCGCCATGGGCCTCCTTCCGAGCCCAAGAGCCCTGAGCACGATGGAAGAGACGATCCTCACCCGGCAATGGGAACGTTCCCAAAAGCCGTCGGAGATGGTTTTGGTTGGGGATTCCTCCGCCCTGATGGACGTCTCAGGAAGCCAGTTGAGCCGGGAACTGGGCGTTGAGACCCTTCAACTCGGGACGTTCAGCCTGCTCCAACCCGCCGATTTCGCCGTCTTGGCTTCCAACAGCCTGCAGCGCTCCACCCAACCGGGAACCGTGCTGCTGTTGGTCCATCCGGAGTTCCTCGCCCGGCCGGCCGGGGATCCGGCGATGGTTTCCAAGTTCCGTTCCATTCAAGAAGGCACCACCACCGTGGACCCGGAGGCGGATTGGGGCGAACGCGCCGCACACGGTCTGGGACTGACTCACGTCCGGGACCGATTGGAGAGTCGGTGGCGCGCCTTTCCGATGAAGGGGGCCTATGGGGTTCGATACGGCTTCTCCGATCAGGTGATCTCCGTTCTCGATCGTGACGGGGGTCTCGTGGATCCCAACCGCTACCGGCCGAAACCGGGATCCCGGGTCTCGATGAACGTATCACCCCGCTTGGAAGTTCCCTTCCGCGCCTGGCGGAAGGCGTTGCCGGAGGCCACCCGGATCCTGGTGGGCATCACCCCGGTTCCGGAGTCGGAAGCCGGTCCGGAGCTGGGCACACGCCGTGACCAAGCCCTTCAAGCCCTCGTGGAATGGATCGGCGGGGACACACAGGGACTGTCGAGTCTTCCAACCCGTCTTCCGGACTCGGACTTCGCCAGTTCCACGCATCTCACGGAGAACGCCCGGGAACCCTTCACCCGACAGTTGGCTCAGGCAATCCGGGCGGTTCGGTCGAAATAGTGGCCGAGTACAACGAGCGGTGGGAGGGTAGGCGTCGACGGAGACGGTTTTGTTCCACGTGGAACAACAGACGGGGCCCGGTTGCGGCAGGAATGCGGTCCGGATAGGCTCGTCGCGATGTTCGTCTATCCCAAGCGCTACGATGTGA
>JAIXUV010000130.1 GCA_027483345.1 Verrucomicrobiales bacterium
GTGGTGGCCGCGGCCGGGAACGACGCCAGCGCCGAGGCCTTCTACCCGGCGGCCTACGATTCGGCGTTGGCGGTCACCTCGTCCACGGGCGGCAATCGACTGGCGTCGTTCGCCAACTTCGGCGGATTCGTCGACGTCGCGGCGCCGGGGGCCACCACGGTCAGCCTTTCCGGCAACACCTGGCGGGTGCAGGGGACGTCCGTCTCGGCCGCCTACATCTCGGGAGTCGCCGGGGCGTTGGGACGGAATCCATCGACCTCCCTCCTCGACGTGCGGCAGACCCTGGGTACGACGTTCCCGGTTCCGGCGACGCCGCGAGTTCCTTGATCCGGGATTGGGGAAAGAAGAAAGGTCCGCAGCCTGGCGGCCGCGGCTACTTGCGGGGAATCGGGAATCGCAAATCCGGAATCGCAAATCGCCGGCGGCCTGGGCCGGAATCAGTTCGCGGTGCGGACCCGGAAGACGCGGACGGCGTTCGTCGGGGCCAGTGTCATCACGGCGCCGGTGGAGCGCCCGAGCACGTCGAGGACCGGAGAGAAGGTTCCGGTGAGGTCGCCGGCTGACTCCAGCCGGTAGGGACGTCCTTCGATGCCGGTGAAGCGCAGCAGGACCGAATCGGCCGAACGTCCGGGCGGATCGAGGCGCAGGGGAGGAACCACCGTGAGGAGCGCGCTGACGCTGTTGGTGGCGCCGCCGGCGTTGGTAATGCGGACGGCGTAGGTGCCGCCGTCGCCTTCGGTCACGTTGGTGAGCACCAGTTCGCTTGAATTCACTCCCACCGCCTGACTGCCGCGGGTCCAAGCGAAGGAAAGGCCGTCTCCGGCCGCGCCGACTCCGAGGCGCACGGTCTCGCCGGCGTGGACCGACCGGGAGGCCGGTTGGGCCGTGATGGACGGCGGGGGATTGGGCGTGGCGACGGTGAGGTTCACGAACTCGCTGAACACGGTGGCCACGCTGTTCACCAGACGGACACGGTAGCGGCCTGCGGCGGAGGGTTGGACGTTGGTGAGAGTCAGCGTGGCGTTGGTGGCGCCCGAGACCTCGATGTCCTCCTTGAACCAGCGAAGGGTGAGGGGCCGGTGTCCGGTGAATTCGACGGCGAAGGTCGCGTTCTGGCCCGGGTTGGCGGTGACGTTGGTTGGCGGCGTCGTGATGACGGGCGGGGCCGTGTTCACCACGGTGACGGTCACGTTCTTGGTGGCGGAATTGCCGCTGAAGTTCGAGTTCTCCCAACCGCGGATGGACAAGGTGTAGCTGCCGCCGTTGGTCGGTGTGCCGGAAAGAATGCCCCGGCTGCTCAAGGCGAGTCCGGGAGGCAGAGGACTCGTGGTCGAGTAGGCGGCGGCGGTGCCGTGGGAGGTGTCGGAGACGATGAAGGTCGTGGAGCTGCGGATCCCGTTGGTGGCCCGCACGGTGGTCGGGGAGATGCCCGAGGCGCCCGAGAGTCCATGCATGGAGCCGGCGACCGAGGCGGTGCCGAAGATCCACCGCAGGATGGCGATGGCCGGACCGGCGGCGAGTTTCGGCGAGGCGTGCTGGAAGACGCGGGCGAGGGGAGCGAGCTGCAGGAAGGCGGCGAGGACGTGCGGACGGAAGGCGTTCATTCTGGGAATCGAATTGGGTTCGGGATCCTTGGGGTCAGTTGCATCCGCATCCGCCGCCACCCACACCACGACCACCGCTGGCGGCCTCTCGGCTGAACCACATGTGGTCCGCCAGCCCTTGGCCGGCCGGGTCACGGTCACCACGCATCGTGGCGTCGGACAGCGTCCGCTTCTGCCACGGTTCCACGTTCTTGCAACCACTGGCCAACAGGACGCCGGCCAACAGGACGGCGGCGCTCAGGGATTTTCGGGTTTGGGGCATGACGGCTCGGACTTCGGGGTCTCTCGGACGCCGGAGGGCAACTCCGGACGTGGAATCGTAGGTTGCGCTCATTTCAGCTTCGCGAGCAGTTCCTCGATGATGCCGACGTAGGTCTTCCGGGTGGATTCCCCCTCGAACTTGGGGTGGACCGAATGGATGACGCCGTCCGGCGCGACGAAGTAGGAGGTCGGCATGCCCGGAGGCCGCAGCGAGAAGGCCGCCTTCTCCTTGGCGTCGCGCACGATGGGGAAAGTGACCTTGTTCTGCTTCAGGAAGCGGTCCATCTCCGCCTTCTCCTCGTCCATGCTGATGCCGATCAGCACGTAGCCCTTGGGTCCGTATTCCTTGTGCAAGGCCTCGAGGACCGGGAAGGACTCCTTGCAGGGCACGCACCAGGAAGCCCAGAAGTCGAGGTGGACCACCTTTCCGGCCGTGGCGGGAAGGGTGCCTTCCAATCCGAACTTCGTGAGGTCCGGCAACTTGTCCCCGGCCTTGGCCGCGGCGGCGGACAACCGGAAGGGTGACAGGGTGGCGGCTCCCAGCACGCCCATGGCGCCGAGGCGGCGGACGAACTGGCGGCGGTGAAGCGGTTCAGCTGGCAACGTGTTCATGGAATCGTCTGCTGGTGAGTTTCTTGTTCCCGAGATGGATCGCACCCGAGACCCCCGGCTGGGTCTCCAGAAGCTTCAGCCCCTCCTCCGCTCCGAGAACGAAGGCGGCGGTGCTGAGCATGCCGGCCTGGGTGCAGGACGGCGCCAGAACGTTCACGGCGCGGCAGCCGTTGTCCACCGGCCTTCCGGTGCGGAGATCCAGGATGTGCCCGTAGCGGCGTCCACCCGCCTCGAACCGCCGATGGTAATCGCCCGAAGAGGCCACCGCCGCGTTGCGGACGGCCAGACCGCACCAGGCGGATCCCGGACGGTCCGGATCCTCCAGCCCGATGTGCCACCCGGGACGTCCGTCGGCCGGCAGGCCCGAGACGCGGATGTCCGCGCCGAAATCGACCAGCAGACCGGTGAGCCCGAACCCCGAACCCAGCACCACGACCTGGTCCACGGCGTATTCCTTGCCCATGCCGCCCAGGTCGAGGCTCATGCCGGGGACGGACAGCCGCACCTTTCCTGGTTGCCGCTCCACACGCCGCCAGCCGATCCGGGTCCGTGCGTCCGCGATCTCCGCCTCCGATGGGATCCGCGCCGAACGCCAATCCCAAAGGCGGATCAACGGCAGCGCGGTCGGATCGAAGACCCCGCGGGTGAGGAAGTGCATCTCGTGGCACAGGCCGAGGATGCGGTCGGTCTCGGGGTCGGATTCCACCGGCGCAGCTCCCGCCGAGGCGTTGAGGGCCGAGACCCAGCTTCCGGGAAGGTATCGCGAGTACTTGGCCTCGAAGGCGGCCACCCAGTCCACGGCGGCGCGGAAGAAGCCGTCGACCTCCGCCGGCCTGCCCGCGGCCAGCAGGCGACACGGTGTCCCCATGGCGAGGAAGGACCGCTGGCGTCCCCCGGGCAGTTGGGCATCGACGATGGAACCTCGGATCCGTTCCTGGACCGCTCGGGTGTTCCAAGGGTCCCCGATGCTTCCGGCCGTTCCCGGGATGGAGGCTGTGGTCGACATCCGGTTCACCAGCGGAATCCCATGCCGACCGTATAGACGTTCGCCTGCGGGAACGCCGACTGATAGGAGCGGTCCTCCAGGGCGAACATGGCGTAGCGCTTGTAGGCGAAGTCGACCGAGATTTGGTCGGTGACCTCCCAGTGGATTCCCACGCCGGCCGTGAAGGTCTCCAAGCGGCTGAGCCGATAGTCCGAGGAGAAATGCTGCGGCCAGGCCGGAACGGCGAACGGGGTGCCATTTCCCGGATAGCCCGGATCCCCCTCGAAGAGATAGCTGCCGTCGCTCTGCAACGCGAGGTTCACGCCGTTCGCGTCGATGCGGTTGTTCGAGCCGATGAACGACGGCGCGTAGAAGTCGGCGGAGGTCTGGAAGTGGTAGCGGAACAGCGGCGAAAGGGTGAGCCGTGAACCGACCTTCTGGTTCCAGGCCACGGTGAAGGTGTGCGCCTTGATCCCCCAGTCGTCGTTGTGGAAGCGGTAGTTCGCGTCGACGCTTCCCTTCAGCGGCGTCACGAAGTGGGTGATCCCAAGGAAGGCGACCTGCTTGAGCCGCTCGTCGGGGCGCCGTTCCGGAATGGGGAAACCGGGGTCGGTGTTCAGGTCGTCACCGGGATAGTCGAACCGGAAATACACCCCCTTGTACGGGTCGGTGAGATAGCCGTCGGCGATCCCGACGGAGAAGTTCGCGGTCAGGTAGGTCTTCGGACCCAGGAGCTGGGTCACTCCGACGAGGACGTCCAGGGTGTCCTTGTCGCGCCAGTCGGTCCGGTTGGAGAGCCAGTAGCCGGTGACGCGGTCGAAGTTCCGGGCCAGGCCGACGGTGAGGGTCGTGTTCTTGTCGTTGAACTCGATGCTCTCGCTCAGGGAGATGCCCACCGATTCGTAGTCGCTTTCCTCGCTGTAGGAGATCTGGGGCCGGGTGATGAAGCGTCCGGTGGTGATGGCCGCCTCGACGTAGCCGGCCCGGCGGATGTCCTCGAGGTACTGCAGCGGCACCTGGCCGGATCCGGGCACCGGGATGCCGCCGTTGGGCGAGGAACCGGAGATGCCGTCGTACACGAAGTTGCCCTTGGCCACGACCTTCGAGTTCAGCGCCTGCTCCGCGAACACCGAATGGGTGCGGACGCGGATGCGGTTGTCGTCCTCGATGTAGTCCTCGTAGCGGTAGTCGACGCGGTTTTCGGCCTTGAGCCGGGCCGGCAGGGAGAGGTGGACCAACGCCGCCAGGACGGCGGCACGCACCGCGGGATTGCGACGCCGCGAGGGAAGAGGTCGAGCCATCGGCCTCAGGCTACTTGCTGCGCCCGGCGCCGGGCAAACCAGATGGTGCATGGCGTCCTATGGCCGCCGCCAACCCGGTTCGGATACAGAAAATCGGCACTCGGTTTCCAGCGGTCCGGCGTGGGTGCTTCATTCGACCTCGGAGCGACGGGCATCCTACTGCGGAAGAATGGATTGCCGAGGAGGCGACTCTGGGCGACCGATGTGTGCCGGAGGAAGGGCGACGTCCGGGATTACGCTGAGACAGGGTCGTTCCCGTCGTCGTCGATGGGTGACCTACCTCCGGCGGACGCGGAAGAACACCCCCATCCGTGCCGAAGGGAACTCGAGGCGGGTCTTGCCGCCAACCATCGAGACCGCTCCTGCGGCCTGTTCCGACCAATCCGAGAAGTCCGTCGTGGCTTCGATGCGCAGGGATCCGTCGACCGCCCCCTCGACCTCGAACGAGAACACCCCCGAAGGCGAGATCCGTGGCTCGAGGATCCGGAGCGACGCCGGGGGTGGCGCAGGTTGGACCGCGTCGATGGCGGCCCGGAAGTCGGCGATCGGGAAGCTGGTTTCCCCATATCCCAACTGGCTGTAGAGCAGTTCCCAGGGCTGGTGTCCCACCGCGTTGGTCACCCCGTTGATGATGGCGAAAATCGGCTGGCCGGAGGAGGCGAACCTGCGTGCCACCGCGCGGTTGAAATCCTGGAGGACCAACTCGAGGCCCGCGCGCTGCACAAAATTCGACGTCTGGGACTCCTGCCCGGACTGGAGGTTGACACCGATGTGGACGACCGGAACCCCATGGGGATTGCCTCCCCGGGTTTCGTACCAGTGGTCGATGCCATCGAGGAGTTGTGGCGCGGCGGCCTGGCAGAACGGGCACCACCAGGCGAACCAGTCGAGCACGACGATCTTGCCCGCGAAATCGTGGAGGCTGACCGGTCGCTGGGTGGCCCGGTCGACCAGGGTGAAGTTGGTGACGACTTCGCCGACGCGGTATTGCTGTGCGAGGGCCGTCCGAGACGCGAACGCAGCAAGAAGGACCAGGAAGATGTGGAGGAGGAACCGTTTCATGGAGGTCAGAATTCGAGGGAGTAGGCGAGCCGGACGGAAACCCAGGAGCGTCCGCGGTAGAGGTTTCCGAAGAAGGCGGTCCCGATTCCCGCGGCGTCGTACTCCGTGAAGTAGGGCCCCGCGGTGAGGGCCAGTGAATGCGCCCCGCGGGTTCGGCGGAGCATCACGCCTCCCTGCCACGCCTGCAGCGCAGGGGCGGCCGTGGTGAAGAGCGTGTTCTCGATCTCGCCCGTGTCCGTGTACCAACGTCCATTCAACCCGAAGGCCCAACCGCCTTCGGTTTCGTACTCGATGGATGCCCCGGCGTAGGTGGCCGAAAACGAGGGCTCTTCTGCGGCATGGCCAGCGAAGGATCGGGCCACCCATCGCTCGCCGAGCGCCACGTTGATCGAGCCCTGGACGGAATGGCGCGGATCGCGGTCCGAGGTGTCCGTTGTCCGGACCTCACCCAGCAGCCGCACTCTCCTCCCCGCCAGCGATTCCAAGGCGACGTGATACGACCCGGTGCCGAGCTGCTCCCGACCTCGGCGCAGGCCGTCGAAGTCGATTTCGTAGCCGGGAGCGATCCGGTCGCGGGCAAGGCTCACATCGGCTTGGAGGAACGTCGTGGCGGGGATGATCTCCCATCGGAATCCCGCCTGCACGGCCTGGCCGGACGGCTCCGGAATGCGGTATCCCAGTCCCGAGAACTGCTGTCGGAAGTAGCGATCCAACCAAGCCGACCTGAAATCCCCGAAACCGTCATAGGCCCGGAAGGAGCCCAGCAGGACCAAGGGTTCCGTCGCGCGGTACCTGCCGGACACCTGACCCAGGATCCGTCGCTCCGAAACCGTCGTCTCCGAGCCGAGGAAGTCGAAGGTCGCCGGCCGGTATTCGAGGTCCTGGGTCGCGAGCGTGAGGCCGGCGTTCCATTCCGTCCGCCCCCGCTTCCATCCGTACTCCGCGGAGGATTGGGTCAGGACGATGTCGCTGGAGAGCAGCGCGTCGAATTCCGCCTGCACGCGCTGGCTGGTCGGGGTGCCCGACTCCTCCGCCATCACGGCGGCAGAAGCGACCCAGATGGCACCGGCGAATCCCAGGACTGGCTTCATGGCGTAGGCGTGGTTCATCGACCCGCCTTTCCGATTCCGTCGATGATCCGTCGCAGCGCCGACGTGCCGCCGAATGCGTTTTCCGCGTGGACGACGGTGAACCCCTTGCCATCGGCCGCTCCACCGGTTCCATCGACCACGACCAGCCGCGGCATCGTCTTCCCCCCGTACTTCCGGAAGGTCTCGCCATCGACGTCGTCGACGACCATCGCGGGCCGATGCCGGGCGATGAATCGTGCCGTCCCCTTCGGATCGTCCTGGTCGACATTCACCGAGAGCACCCGGACCGGGATGCCGTTGCTGTTGCCTTGGCGCTGGAGGTAGTGCCTCCGGATGTCGGCTTCGATCAGGGGCGCCGATTTTCCGCAGGGAACACACCAGTGGGCGAAGAAGTCGATCACCACGATCTCGCCGGCGAAGTCGGCCAGGGAAACCGTTCCTTCCGCCCCATGTGTCCTCAGCGAGAAGGAGGGTGCCGGTTCCGGCGGTGCGGATCGTGCCGCCGCGCAGAGGAGGACGGACAGAATCGCCGCGAGCAGCGACGGCATCGGTTTCTTCATGGGCGGTCGGTGTTGGCGTCCCTCAGCGGCAGGAACTGCAGCCTGCAGCCAGGCCCGCGGCTGCGCCGGATGCGCCCGATTCGATCTGCAGGGCGACCCGTGGACGGTCCGAGTGGACCGCCGAGTCCGAGAACTGCATCGAGGACTTCGACACGAGTCGTTGGCGGTGCGAAGGGACCGCGCATCCCGATACCAGCAGGAGGCACAGGAGGGATGCGGTGGCGGTGGCCGCTGGGTTTTTCGGGTTCATGACGTCGGATGTGACCTGACAATGAGTCTCAGTCGCCGACCGATTCCTTACGGCTCACCTCGCCCTATCGTTCAGCGTCCAGTCGTAGTCCGTGTGGCGGATGCGGTAGGAACCCGTCTTCAACTCGGCAGCGTCCGCAGATGACATGAAGTCCGCGACGTATTCGACGAGCGGACGTCCACCTTGGGTGAAGTCCGACGCGTACCAGTCGAAGATCGGCGAAAGCCACAGTGTCTTCGCGGCGCGGTCGATGCGGTTCTTGGCGGACTGGGCCAAGAAGAGGCGTGCCTGGTCGTCGAGTTGGGCTCCGAGGCGCGCGGCGACAAACGGCTCGGACCGCAACGGCGGACAGCTCCGCGCCGCGCAGACCAGCGCGAAATGGATCCGAGGTTCCGCGAAGACCGGCCGGATCAGCTCGTGTTCCAGCCGATCCAAGGTGATGCGTCCGCCCTGGAATCCGACCACTTCCTGCTTCCACGGGCCCTTCAGCAGGCCGCCGATCTTCCGGATGCTCGCCACGGGATGGTGGTCGACGATCAGCTTCAGCGTTGCGGCGTTGTAGAGGTTGATCAGGAACGCCAGCCGTTGATCGCGCGACCACTTCTCGAAGTCGTCCCGGGGAACCGCCGAAAGCACGGCGAGGTAGGAATCGAGTTCCGCGGGGACCGCCTTCAGTGCGGCGTAGTCCACGACGCCATTGGTGACGTTCGCCGCGAGCACCCTCGCGAACCCGGAATGGGTGTGGTCGAAGTCCGCGGCCGCCACGACCGCTGCATGCAACGTGAGCAGAAGGACGACGAGGTGGCGCAGAGGTCGGAGAAGTTCTGTGTGCATGCCGTTGGGGGTATCAGAGTTGGGTGGGTTCGACTTCGCGGAGGAGTCGGTCGGGTTCCATTGTGGAGAGCGCGACATAGACGCGTCCGCCCGTCGCCCAAGTCAGTGTGTTCCATTCCCCGGCACGTGCCGGCTCCGCGGTCGTGGGCTGAGATGCCGAAGCCGGTTCGGAAAGCGCGGCACGGTCGACGCTGACCAGATGGATCAGTTGGCCGTCCGCGCCAGAGCTGAAGCAGATGAGGAAGGCATCGTGGCCCCGCCACTGGAAGACCTTGCAACCGAAGGTCGGCAACGGACGCAGATTGCGCGGGGCCTCCAGACGGACTGCCGTTGCCCGTGTGGCGGCCCACTTCTGGAGAGCGGGGAATCCACGGTCCCGCCTGTCGAAGTCATGCGCCCATTCGTCGGTCAGGAACCGCGCTGCGGCGTTCCTGAATCCGGGGGTGTCGCCCGTGTTTCCGGCGGTCCGCCAAGGGATCAGGACGGCGATCATGCCCGCCAGGAGCGCCGCGATGGCCCAGGGCCAGACCCCGCCCAGCCAGGAACGTTGGGGTGTCGCCGCAGGGCGCCGTCCCGCGAGGATGGCGTCCTTCAGGTCGGCAGGAGGGGCGATCCGTTCCAGCTTGGCGCACACGGCGGAGTCGAATCCGCGGATCTCCTTCAACCACTCGCGCAACACGGGGTCCGACTCGGCATAGGCCAGTGCCTCTGCATAGCGGGGGTCCGTGGGTGCAACTCCGCCTGGCGGATGCGCCCCGAGGATGAACTGGGCTTGGGTGCGATTCATGATCATGCCTTCAGTCCGGTTCCGTTCCGGTTCGGCGGAAGACGGTGACCTTCCGGTCTTCCGCCGTCATGCGGGACGACAGGAGGGCCCGCAATTGGCTCCTCCCACGGGATATCCGGGACATCACGGTCCCGATCGGGGTCTCCAAGGTCTCGGCGATCTCGGAGTAGGTCATCCGCTCCAGGTAGAAGAGGGACAGGGAAGACCGGTACCGCTCGTCGACTTCCTGCAGAGCCTGCATCACGAGGTCCGAGTCCATCTTCTCGACTTCCCCGGGCTGGATCTGGGGCAGGTCTCCCTCGGCTTCGGAGATCTCGAGCTCCGGGAATCGGGCGGACCTCCTCCGGGTCTTCAGGAATTCCCGATACAGGGTCGTGAACAGCCAGCCCTTCGTCTTCGACTCGTCCCGGATCCCCCCGCGGTGGCGGATCCACAGGTAGAAGGTCTCCTGGGTCAGGTCGCATGCGGCGCTTTGGCTTCCGGACAGGGCGAGCGCATAGCGATAGAGAGCCCCATAGTGAAGCTCAATCACAGCATCCATGTCCGTCGCTCCCACGATGTGAAGAGGTCGCCGATGTCCGTCCTATTCCCGCGATTTCCGGGAATAATGCGCCCGGTTTCCGACTCGGAAGGAGGTTGTCCGAGGAATCGTCCCATGCAAACCACCCGACTTCCCACAAATTCAGGCGACAACCGCTCCCGGCTTCCGGACGGGGTCGTCGTCGTGATGCCCGCCCTCGACGAGGTCGGCGCCGTTGCGTCTTCGGTCCAGCAGTGGCTGGAGGCCGGGGCGGCCCGCGTTCGGGTGGTCGACAACGGCAGTCGTGACGGCACTTCGGAGCAGGCCCGTCAGGCCGGGGCGGAGGTGCTTCCGGAACCCAGGCGGGGCTTCGGGGCGGCGGCATGGCGAGGTCTCCAATCCTGGCCCGAGGACTGCCAGTGGGTGCTGTTCGCCTCCGCCGATGGCAGCGACCGGCTCTCGCCGGCGGAGCTGGATGGGTGGCGGGCGGCCGCATGCGCCGGCGCCGACCTGATCGTCGGCGACCGCACGGCGAGCGACTGTTCCAAGGCTCGCCTCCGACCCGTGCAGAGGATGGGCAACCGGCTTTCCTGTTTCGTGATCCGGTGGGGTTGGGGACGCCGGTTCGCCGACATCGGATCGCTGCGCCTCGTGCGTCGGACCGCGATCGATGCCATGGACCTGCGTGATCGCGGGTTCGGCTGGAACGTGGAGATGCAGACACGCGCCATCGAATTGGGCCTCCGTATCGTCGAGCTGCCCGTCGAGCATCGGGAACGGCTCCATGGTGAGTCCAAGATCTCCGGGAACTTCCGGGGCACCGTCCGTGCCGGTGCCGGTATCCTTCGTTCGCTGGGCTGGTTCCTCGTCCGTCACCTCACAACACGTTGGAGCCGCTCGCGGTCCGTCCTCCGTGGAATCCCGGACCCTTCGCTCCATCATCCCAGGTGAACCGAAGTCCCGGGTCCAAGGGAACGCCGAAGGGGGAACGGGATCGCATCCGGGTCTTGCACCTTTGTGGAGCGCTTTCGCTCATCGCCTGGATCGCCCTCTCCTTGCAACCGTCGGACCTGCCCCGGCCTTCGGTTCTGATCCTGTGGCTCGTGGCGCAGGGGTTGGGATGGGTCGCACTGGTCACGGCTGTCGGATCGGGCCCGGTCAGGCCACCGCAAAGTGCCGTACTCGCCTGGGCCGTTGCGTTCCGCATTGTCGGCCTCCTTTCGACGCCAGTCCTTGAGGACGACCCGTTCCGCTATCTCTGGGACGGCAGGATGTTCGTGCTCACCGGCAATCCCTACCGCTCTCCACCGTCGTCGTCCTATGGCGATGCCGATCTGCCCGAGGTCTTCCAGTCCGTCCTCGACCAGGTGAACCATCCGGAGCTGCGCACCGTGTACGGACCGGTTTCTCAGCTTGGATTCGCCGTGTCCCACCTCGTTGCCCCCGGAAGACTCTGGCCGTGGAAGCTCATCCTGTTCGCGGCGGAGCTGACGACCTGGATCGCATGGCGCGGCCGCCTTGGAAGGCGCGGAACACTCCTCATCACATGGTGTCCTTTGGCCGTCGCCGAAACCGCCTTCAACGCCCATCCAGAAGCCTTGGGCATCGCGTTGCTTTCCTGGGGACTCGCCAGTCGTTCGGCGGCCGTTTCCGGTGCCTGCCTTGCGCTGTCGGGGGGCGCGAAGGCTCTGGGTTGGCTCCTGGCCCCGGTGTTCCTGGCACGACGTGGAATCGTGGCGTGGTCGGCCTTCGCGGCCACCCTGGCCGCGGTCTATCTGCCGTTCCTGGCGCAGGGACACGGAACCGAGTTCGAGTCGCTACGGATCATGGCTACGGAATGGAGCTTCAACGCCTCTTTGGTTCCGCTTTTCGGTTTGATCCTCGGTGATCAGGCTGCACGGCTGGCCGGCCAAGCGGTGTTCCTCGTCCTGGTCGCTGGCGGGTCCTACCGGCTCGCAAGGCGCTTCGAGACCGGGCGGCGCGGCGCAATCCTTTGGGACCGTTGGACACTGCAGGCCTATGGTGCGCTCTTCCTGCTCAGTGCCGCGGTGAACCCTTGGTATCTGCTCTGGCTCCTGCCGGCCGCCGCCGCGTTGCGTTCGACCGTCGCCTTCGCGGCGTTGGCCGCGGTGCCTCTGTCCTACTGCACATGGGAGAACCTCGGACTGCCTGGCAGCGATCCCCATGGCCAACCCGTTTGGGTTCCTTGCCTGGAGTACGGCTCCGTGGCCGCCGCGGCTCTCCTGTTCCGGGAGACCTTCCCGCGGAAGACAGAAAGCCCGGGGTCCCCAAAAGGGTGACCCCGGACACAACGCACGACAGGCGAAACGCCTACCGCAACCGAAGAGGGAACGAGACCGAGAAGCCGTAGACCGTGCGTTCACCGGTGTTCCGGCCGTCGATCTTCATGCCCACGGTGAACTGGTAGGTGCGGCCGCCGGCATCGGTGTATCCGAGGCCGCCTTCGACCAGTTGCAGGCGCTCACGGACCTGGGGAAATCCATAGATCGACCCGAACCCTGGCCCGCCGATGTCACCGCCGCTCAAGCCCTGGGTGTGACGATAGGCGAGGCTGAGCGTGACCCCACGCAGCCCGGTGACCGACAGATCCTGGAAAATCCCGAACGAACCGAAGAGGTCCTGGGGCACCCGTTCGGCGCGGTGGCGGAATCCGAAGTCCCCGAAGTAGCCGAATCCGATCGAGGAGTACTGGTGTCCGAAAAGCAGCGAGACCTCGCCGCCCGAGGCGCCATCACCCGGGTTCAACGGGGCCGCATAGGCCACGTCGTAGCTTCCCTCGACGATCCCGGCCACCCGGATCGCCAGGTTCGGCAACCAGGAACCGGACTCGGAAGGCTGAAGCAGTCGGTATCGCAGCCCAATGGAGGTGTCGGACAAACCGTCGACGGAGGTTCGTCCGAAGCCGGCGAAGTCGCCGGTGCCGGCCTTGACGTAGCCGATGTTGAGGTCCGCGGCGAAGTCGGGGGTGATCCCGTACTCCGCCACCACGAAGGCGTTGTGTTGGTCGAAGGAAGCGTTGTTGTCCCGCAGGACGGTCACCTTCTGGTCGCCCACCCGGAAGGCGTCGAAGGTGCTGAAGACATATCCGGGGGTGAGCACCAGTTCGCCTTCGGAGGGCAACCAGGCGCTTTGGGCCCATGCCGGGCATACTGCGGATGCCGCCGCGACGCACAGGGCCAGGACCGCGGACTTGGAGGTGTTGGTTTTCACGTGGGGGTCGCTGATGGGACGAGGTTGCGCGTTCACTTGCGGGCGTGACGGCGGTTCACATAGGCCTCCAAGGCCTCGAGCTGCTCCGAGGTCAATTTCCCAGCCAGTGCGGGGAGGTCCTTCTTCTTGGCAACCGACGTCGGCAACATCGCCTGGAGAGCCTCCAACCGGGGCTTCTGCACCGACGCATCCTCCATCGCGTTCAGTTGAAGGCGTCCGTTGTACAACCGCTGCCCCAACGCCCGCTTCTCCTTGTCGGCCGATTTCGCGGCATCTTCCGCGGTCACCACCCTGGGAGGACGTTGGTAGGTGCTGCCGGAGGCCAAGATCCGATGGTTCGCGGACCCGATCAGGATCCAGGCGGCACCAAGCTGAAAGAGAAGTCGAAGACGTGGGTTCATTGGATGTGGAGTGATTCCTCCACATCCGAGTCCGAAACCATGCGGACTATTCCCGTACCCGACGGCATCCCTTCCGGCTCGACTCTACGGCACGGGGATTCCCTGGAGCCCAGGCGCCGCGACAGTTCGCAATCCCCTCCTGCAGAACCACGAAACCGCGCCGTCCTAGATCGCGAAGTCGTTGTACTCTGGCTTCAGGGCCTCGATGGGCGGGAACAGCATGCCGGCGGCGACGGTCGCATTTGTCCCCTGTTCGATGAGGATGAACGATCCCGTGAGCCGGTTCGTGCCGTAGCCGTCGAACACCACGGGCTTCGCCGTGCGGATGCGGATCTCGCCGATGTCGTTCATCCCGAGTTCGCTGGGCTCCAGCTCGGGCTCGAAGGTCCGGATGTCGGTCCGGCTCTCGATGCTGGTGACCATCGCCTGGACGGTCTGGGTGGTGTGCTTGAGGAAGTACTTCCGGCCCTTCTGCAGGGGGCGGCTGTTCATCCAGCAGACCCGCGCGTGCAGGTCCGTCGACATCCCGGGCAACGAGTCGAGCCCCACGATCATGTCGCCGCGGCTGATGTCCAGGTCGTGTTCGAGCTGCAGCGTGACGCTCTGCGGGCAGAACGCCTCCTCGAGGGTTCCGTCGAGCGTCCAGATCTGCTTCACCGTGCTCTTCACACCGCTCGGGAGGATCATCACGCGCTGTCCCACCCGCACGATGCCGCTGGCGATCTGTCCGCTGAGCCCGCGGAAGTCGTGCAGCTCCGGGTTGGTGGGATCGTTCGGCCGGTTCACCCACTGCACCGGGAAACGAAGTCCCTGGAGGTTCCAGTCGCTCGCGATGTGGACCGTCTCAAGATGCCCCAGAAGCGTCGGACCCACGTACCACGGGGTGTGACGCGAGGGATCCACCACGTTGTCCCCGTTCAGGGCGCTCAACGGGATGAACTTCACGTCCTTGATGTCGAGCCGCGGCAGGAAGCCTTCGAACTCGTCGCGGATCTCGGTGAACCGGGCCTCGCTCCAATCCACGAGGTCCATCTTGTTCACCGCGATGACCAGGTGCGGGATCCGCAGCAGGGAGGCGATGTAGGTGTGCCGACGGGACTGCTCGATCACGCCCTGACGCGCGTCGACCAGCACGATGGACAGGTTCGCCGTCGAGGCGCCGGTCACCATGTTCCGCGTGTACTGCACGTGGCCGGGGGTGTCGGCCACGATGAACTTCCGGCGCGGCGTGGCGAAGTAGCGGTAGGCGACGTCGATCGTGATGCCCTGTTCCCGCTCAGCACGGAGGCCGTCGGTCAGGTTGGCCAGGTTGATCTGCCCGCCGCCGGTGATGTCGGCCGAACGCTCCAACGCCTCCATCTGGTCCTCCATGATGGACTTGGAGTCGTACAGCAGCCGGCCGATCAACGTGGACTTGCCGTCGTCCACCGACCCGCAGGTGTTGAATCGCAGAAGCTCGATCGGATGTGTCGTCGCGGACATGTACAGGGCCGGGGATTAAAACGGCCCCCGACCCACGACGCACCACCAAAACATCCACAAAAGCCGCAAAACCCCAGTCGGACTATCGGGTTTGGTTGCGGAGGATCAGGGTGGAGGGGCCCTTTTCCTTCCACAGGGACTTCAACTTCTCCGGCACCTCCGTGGGCATCTCGATGAGGGAGCCGAGCACGAGGTCCTCGTCGCCGTCGCCGTCGAGGTCGCCGGCGTCCATGGAGATCCAGCGTCCGGTGACCCCTTGGCGCAGCGTGCGGGCGCGGAACTCGAGGCGGCCCTTTCCGCCGGTGTTCTCGAAGTAGAGGAAGCCCTCCTGTGGGGTGACCGGGTAGTCCGGGAAGAACGAGATGGCGGCGATGTCGAGGTCGCCGTCGCCGTCGAAGTCCCGGGCCAGCGCCCGATACGCCCCGTTCATCGGGCCGAACCATGCCTCCTCCCAGCGCAGTTCGCCGCGGTTGAGCAGGATCCGGACGCCGTGGTGCGGTTTCGGAGGCGAGGTGCCGAAGTCGGCGTTGTCGCCGTTGGTGACCAGCATGTCCGGGCGGCCGTCGCCGTCGAAGTCCGCCAGCTCGAAGCCGGAGTGTCCCCAGCCCGGCCTCCGTTGGAACACGGTCCGATGTTCGAACCTTCCTCCACCCTCGTTCCGATACAGATGCATCGTCTCCCGCGCCTGCGCCTGCAGCATCAGCAGGTCCTGCCGTCCGTCGCCGTCCAGGTCGCGGATCTCGCACCGCAACGCCCCGGGTTCGTTCAGCAGCACGCGCTCGGCGAAGGTCCCGTCCCGAAGCCCCTCCAACCACAGGAACCGTCCGAGGAAGTTGCCGAAGCCGCACACGGTGAGGTCGTCGAGTCCGTCCCCGTTGAGGTCGCCCAGGTTCACGTGCGAAAGCCGCGGTTGGCCGGAAAGGATCGGCACCGGAACGGGTTTCGCAGCGCGACGGTCCACCCGGAGGACCTGCCCGACGGGCTCCTCGCGCGGGAAGAAGTGCCCGATGGCCGCGAAGTACCAATGACGGTCGTTCGACGCCATCGAGACCGGGATGTTGCCCAACGGCATCGAACCGATCGCACGGCCGGCGGCATCGAGGACATCGATTCCCTGGGTCGTGATGTCCGCGGCGAGGTACGCGTGGTTCGGCACGTCGATGTGCACGTAGGGCGTCCTCTGCGGCGAACGCCGGAACGGAGCGGCCTCGGCGCGGAACAGCGGCAGGCCGACCTCGATCCGCGTGCCGTCCTGGACCGACGCCAGGCGCTCCGGTGCTGCGTTGGTGTAGTAGTCCGCGATGCGGTCGAACTGCTCCGCCGGGATGCGTGGAACCTTCGGGAAGTAGCCCGCCTCGACCAAGCGCGGCAGGTCGCGGAAGTACCCGTTCGTCGGCGGCGGCTCCAGCCCGACCAGGTACCGCATCTTCGGCAGCAGTTCCTCATGCCAGGTCCGGCGGTCGAGGTCCTCCGGCGACGGCTGCAGGTGGCATTGCGAGCAGTACGCCGCGGCCGCCAATCGCCCCGGATGCGATGCGGCCTTCGGCACCGTCGCCGGCACCGCCGTGGCACCCGATTCCGACGCGCTACCCCGGGCTGCCAGCAGGAGCAGCAGCCAGGGCAGGACGCGTTGGACGGCACGGGGAATCAACGGCCGGAGGCTATCGGCCGCCCCGGCCCGCGCCCAACGAGAATCTCGCGAGCCGCCGACTCCCTCCGCCCCGGCCCTCGCCGCTTGGCAGTGGCCTGCGACGTCTGTCATAAACCGTCGCATGCCCACGCTCCGCCTCCTTTTCCTCGGCCTTCTCGCCGCGCTCCCGGCGGTGGCCGCGTCGCTCGACTTCAACGCCCGGTCCCGCCGTTCCGCCGGCGACCCGCTCGACACCAACCGCGTCGTGGTCGCGAACGGAAGGGTCTCCTGGGATCCCGCCAAGACCGCCGTCGTCGTCTGCGACATGTGGGACCGCCACCACTGTCCCGACGCCACCGCCCGCGTCGGCGAGATGGTCCCGCGCATGAACGCCGTCCTCAAGGAGGCCCGGTCCCGCGGCGCGCTCATCATCCACTGCCCGAGCGACACGATGGACTTCTACAAGGACCACCCCGGACGGAAGCTCGCCCAGTCCGCGCCCAAGGTGGCCACGCTGATCCCGCTCGAGGGCTGGTGTTCGCTCAAGCCCGACCGCGAGGCGGCCCTGCCCATCGACGATTCCGACGGCGGCTGCGACGGCTGCCCGGACTGCCCCTCGTTCAAGGCCTGGAAATCCCAGCATCCCGGCCTGGAGATCGCCGACGGCGACGCCGTCACCGATTCCGCCGAGGCCTTCTACCTCATGAAACAACGGGGCATCACCAACGTCCTGGTCATGGGCGTGCACATCAACATGTGCGTGCTCGGACGCCCGTTCTCGATCCGCCAGATGGTCCGCCAGGGACAGAACGTCCTCCTCGTGCGCGACCTCACCGACTCCATGTACAACCACCGGCGTCGGCCGTTCGTGAACCACTTCCGCGGCACCGAACTGGTCGTCGAACACATCGAACAGTACTGGTGCCCCAGCGTCACCAGCGCCGACCTGCTCGGCGGCGAACCGCACCGCTTCCAGGCCGACAAGCCCAAGCATGTCGTGATCGTGGTCGGCGAGAACGAATACCGCACCTGGGAGACGTTGCCCGAATTCGCCGGACGCGAACTCGAATGGCGCGGCATCCGCACCTCGTGGGTGATGTCGTCCACCAACCAGCAGGACCACGGGTTCCGGAACTGGGAGGTCTTGAAGGACGCCGACGCGGTCGTGCTTTCGGTCCGTCGCCGCGGCACGCCGGAGGGCATGATGCGCCTGCTGCGGGAACACGTCGCCCAAGGCAAACCGCTCGTCAGCCTCCGCACGTCGCTTCACGCGTTCGAGCTCCGTGAAGGCGTGCTCCCGCCGGGACGGGGATGGAAGAACATGGACGAGGAGGTCCTCGGTGTGGACTACCAGGACCACTACGGAGCCGGCCCGGCTGCGACGATCACCACTCCGGCGGCCATGGAATCCCACCCCATCCTCCGTGGCGTCCCGCGGAACTTCGTCTCCAAGCACCACCTCTACCGGATCCGCAACCCCGCCGGCAGCACGACGGTTCTCCTCCAGGGCCGGCTCTCCGACGGGTCGTCTCAGACCGAGCCCGTCGCCTGGATCAACACCGCCGGAGGACGACGGATCTTCGGGACGTCGCTCGGCGGGCCCGAGGACTTCTCCGACCCGGCGTTCCGTCGACTGCTTCGGAACGGGATCCTTTGGACCCTCGACGAGTTCATCGCCCCCGAGGTCGCCGGACGCTGACCCACCATGGCAACCGCCTCGATGGAACCCGCAGGAGACCTGCCTCCGCGCCGGCGGCGGACGTTTCGTGGTCGATTGCTCGCCGCCATGGGGATTTCCGCCTGCCTGATCGCGACCTCACTGTCGATCGGGGTCGCGGGCTACCACTTCATCGCCGGGCTCGGACTGGTCGACGCGATCCTGAACGCCTCGATGATCCTCGCCGGGATGGGGCCGGTGGACACCATGAACACGCCGGCGGCAAAGCTGTTCGCCTCCGCCTACGCACTCTTCTCGGGCGTCGTGTTCATCAGTGCCACCGGCATCCTGCTCAGCCCGGTCTTCCACCGGGTCCTGCATCGCTTCCACCTCGAGGAGCGGGACCTCCGCTGAGTCGTTCCAGTCCCAAGGACGAAGCCCCGCCAGCTTCAGGCCTTTGCGTCACTGCGCGGGGCCAGTCTTGAATCGTTCACCCCCACGCGATCAGTCCTGCGGTCCCGACGGCCGGATGGACCACGCCTTCACGTCCACCCGTCGCGCGAAGTGGCACAGCGGTGCGGTGTCCGGAATCCCCAGACCCAACGGAGCGAGCATCGTGTCCGTCGTCACCACCGCCTCCGCCGGCTGCAGCGGCCACGGTTCATGCGCCACCGCGCCCCACCAGATCCGGCCCCCTTTGTCTGCGGAGTAGAGCCGGTATCGCTCGGTCAGCCAGTGCTCGAGGCTTCCTGGGACCGAACGCGCGGCCGGTCCTGTTGGACGGTATCGTGCCTCGAACTCCGCTTCGTTCCCGCCGTTCCGTCGCGAGCGATACCGCACCCCGTCGGCCTCGCTCTCCACCTGCATCGTCGCGTGGCGGTAGGGCAGATGGAAGAAGGTCCGCGCGGTCCACACGGCGATCGCGCTCGCGGCGTCGAGGCTGAAGAACCACACGCCCGGCCGTCCGTGGTGCCGGACGTAGGTGCGGACGTTCAACTCCGGGAACGAGGACGAGAACGGCATCGGCGGCAAACCCCGCAGCCGGGTGCGGCACATCCGGAAGGGCACCACCGCAATCCAGGCGGATCCCCCGAAGAGATCCAGCTCCAGTCCCGGAGGGATCCGTGCCGATAGGAGCGAAGGCGCGATGGGCCAATGCAGGAAGAGCAGGTCCTCCCAGCCCATGGAGATCATCCAGGGACGAGCCGGCGGGGCAGGTGAGTCGGACACGGCGTCATCCTCGTGTCGAACGCCACGCCGGCAAGGCGGGTGTCCGGCACCTTGCCGATCGGCATGGCGCGGCGACGGGTTCGCGCCATGATGTGTCCATGCTTCGATTCGACGTCGTGGTGGTGGGTGGCGGCAGCGCGGGTTATGCGGCGGCCCGGACCCTCGCCGCCGGCGGCCGGCGCACCGCGGTGGTGGACGGCGCCCCTCAACTTGGCGGCCTCTGCATCCTCCGCGGCTGCATGCCCACAAAGGCCCTGCTCCACGCCGCCGAACTCCGCCAGGCCATCCGCGAGGCGGAACACTGGGGCATCCAAGCCGGCGAGGTGCGGATCGACACCGCACGCCTTTTCGGAAGGAAGGACTTCCTGATCCGCGACTTCGCCGGCTACCGCCAGGGCCAGCTGACGGACGGACGTTGGGAACTGTTCCGGTCCACCGCGCGGTTCCTGGATCCACACCGCCTGGAACTGGCCGACGGACGGACGATAGAGGCCGACCACTTCATCCTCGCGACCGGCTCGGTGATCGCGCCGCCGCCGGTCCCCGGACTCGCCGAGGCCGCGCCGCTCACCTCCGACTCGGCCCTCCTGGATCGACCCATTCCGGGTTCGCTGATCGTCCTCGGCGGCGGTGCGGTGTCCCTGGAGTTCGCCCAGTTCTTCGCCCGCCTCGGCACCCGGGTCACCGTGATCCAACGCGGGCCCCATCTCCTGTCGGACTTCGATCCCGACGTCGCCGACGAGGTGGCAAAGGCCTTCCGCCGCGAAGGCATCGAGGTCTGGACCGGCACCGGGTTGCTCGAGGTGCGTCGGGAAGGGGCACGGGTCGAAGTCCGCTTCGAACAGGACGGCGAAGTCCGGAGCGTTTCTGCGGAGGAGGTCTTCCACGGATTGGGGCGCCGTCCGAACACGGCCGGCCTGGGTCTGGAGAACGCCGGCGTGGAACTCGACGGCCACCGGATCCGCACCGACGCATCCCAGCGGACCACCGCGCCACACATCCATGCGGCCGGGGACTGCTGCGGACCGCACGAGATCGTCCACCTCGCCATCCTGCAGGGAGAAGTCGCGGCGGCGAACGTCCTTGGGAGTCCGCGGACGATGGACTACCGGCTCCTGTTGTCGGTGGTCTTCACCGAACCCCAGGCCGCCCAGGTCGGGCTCGGCGAGCGGCAGGCGCTGGCCGCGGGACGGCGCATCCGGACAGCGACCTACCCGTTCAACGACCATGGCAAGTCGATGATCCTGGGAGCGCAGGAAGGCTTCGTGAAGCTGATCGTCGACGCCGACACCGGGGAGATCCTGGGCGGCGCGTGTGTTGGGCCGCAGGGCGGGGAATTGATCCACGAGGTGGTCGTGGCGATGGCCGCCCGGATGACCGCCGCCCAATTCGCCGCGGTGCCGCACTACCATCCGACCCTGGCCGAGATCTGGACCTACCCGGCTGAGGAACTGGCGGGCGGTTGAGGGGGCCACGGAGACACGGAGGACACGGAGAATTTCGCCCAATCCAATCCTCCGGTATCGTACAAACCTCAAGCTTCGGTCATCAGCCGCTTCGCTTTTGACTGTGGCCGTCGAGCTACCATCGCGATCCTTGTCCTTCTCCATGAGCCTGGTCCCAACTGCCGCAAAGGATAAGTTGCCCAAGGGCTTTACGTATCCTTTGGGTGCCGAGGCGATTTCGACCGCCTTGGAGGGCATTCCCGCACTGGAAGATGCCAGGATCTGGTTTTCTTGGCGGGATGAATATTGGGCTTCTGCGTGGCGGCAGAAGATCGCGAGCCTGGGCGAAGTGACCCTTTTGAAGATAGAAAAGGCCCACTTCGGCGATGGACGAGAGATTCATGTCTATGCGGTGCCGTCGGAGTACTCCGAGGCGGCAAGAGCCCGCGTGCTTTCCGAATTTCCAAGGATTCGCAGTTCGCTGATGAGCGGGGGCGGATCTGCACGGGTTTCCGTCACCATGATCCTTTCCGAGTCGGCCAAATACACCCGACTCAAGGACAGGTCCGGCAGCGATGGTCTCTGAAGAACATTCTCAACAAGCACTACCATGAAACCACTCTTCGTCTTCACCCTTTTGGTTGTGCCTCTCCTTGTCGCTTTGGGTGTGGGTGATTCAGATGGGTTCAATCTGAGTTATCCCGCCAAGAAGCACTGGTCGGCCCGGCAACTGTATCAGGCGGACGGATCTTCGAGTGCGAAACAAGAGGTCATCGGCCAGTTCGTGCTGCTCGATGTGGTGATCGTGATCGAGCGGGAGGTTCCGCTGGTGGATATCGTGGTTCCGAAGGAGTTGGCAGAGGGTTCCGCACGTCCATCGAGAGTCATCCAAGCACACCTGATCAGTGCCACCACCATGGCGTCGTCGCTCAAGAAGGGCGAAAGGCACCGCATCGAAGGCATCCTCGTCGATGAAGGATTTGGTGCCTACACGATCTACCTCCACCGCGCTCAACCGA
>JAIXUV010000230.1 GCA_027483345.1 Verrucomicrobiales bacterium
CGCTTGGGTGAGACCGGCGTCGCGGTGCCGAGTTCCTGGGCGAAGACGGACACCTTGAACTCCTCCAGCAGCCACCGGAATTCGTCGACCCGGGCCGCCGCGTCGGGCCGCTTGGGCGGGTCGGCCCGCAGCCGTTCCAGGGCCGTCTGATACGGCTGCACCTGCCGGACGCGCTCGACGTCCTTCACCGGGTTGTTCGCCGCCCGCTCCGCCCTCAACGCGAGCGCCTTCAGGTAGCGCGGCAGGTGCTTCAGCTGATCGTGCTCCACGGCGTCGAGGAACATCGGCGGCATCAGGGCCCCGAGCTCCTCGGCCAAGGTCGGCGGTCTTCCCGCGGCGGCGCCGGGCGAGGACGCCGTCCCCTTCGACGGGACGGTCTTCACCGAACCCAGCAGCGCGCCGAGCTGGCTCAGGTCGTTGAGCGTCCGCGCCTTCGTGCCGGAGGAGGCCGCGGCGCCGACGGGGGTGCCGGTGCCGATCCGGGCGCGTGCGGTCTGGAGCGCTTGGAGCACCAGCACGACCTGGTCGACGAACCGCGGCACGAGTCCGGGAATGCTTTGCCGGGCCGCGGACACCGCCGCCTCGAAGGAAGCGTGGGTCAACGGCACCGGCACAGTCGTCGGCAACAGGTGCCGGCGGAGGTGCCGCAGGGACGACTCGCGGAGCTCGGACGGACCGCCGAGCGGCAGGTAGAGCGAATCCGCGCGGGAGAGTCCGCGGAGGTCCTTCTCGATCCAGGCGAGGTCCTTGGACAGGGCCAGCTCAACGAGGCGTTGGAACGCGGGCAGCGACGACGTCCGTGCCGCGTCCGCGGACCGGAACAGGCGGAGGTTCACCACGTTCCCCTCCAGTTCAAGGCCGGGCCAGGCGAGCAGCGGGAACAGGGGATCCTCGACCACGGTGACTTTCTCGGGAAGGTCGCCGAAGTTCCATTGGGTGAGCGCCGGGCGTTCCCACTTCCGCACCGCGTCGCGCCAGGGTTGCGGATCGCCCGAGGGCTTCGGCGCTGCGGCGGGCAGACGCGCCTTCACGTCCCCGAGGTCGCGGCCGGCGACGAGGACCTTGCGGTCGTGCGACACCAGCTCGAAGCGCAGACGCAGGTGCGCCGGGACGGCCGTGGGATCCCAGGCGTCGGAAGGCACCGGGACGCCGTAGCGGCGGGTGAGGAAGCGCGCGAGGTCGGCGTGGAACGACGCGCCCTCCGGTTGGAACTCGCGCACGATCTCCGCGACCTTCGGCGGGAAGGGCATCAGCTCGCGGCGCAGCGACTTCGGCAGCGCCCGCAGCAGTTCCTCGACCTTCGCCTCGCGGAGGCCCGGCACCGCCCACTCCAACACCGCACCCGGCGCGCTCCCGGCCAATGTCGCCGGGAGCTTCACCGTCACGCCGTCGTGCTCCTCGCCCGGCGCATAGGCGTAGGTCAACGGGACGGTCTGCCCCGCCACCGTCACCGCATCCGGGAAGGCCTCGGTGTCGACCAGGAACTCACGTCCGCCGGTGATCTCCACCTCGTCCGCACAGAGGAAGCCCGCCTCGGAGTTGTCCCGCAGCACCCGGCGTAGCTCGGACAGCGAGGAGACGTTCTCGAGGTGGCGTCCGTAGAACCGGAAGAAGGCCTCGTCGAGGTCGACCGTGTTGCGGCGCAGACGGGTCTGCCAGTTCTCGATCTTCTCCCGCAGCGCGCGGTTCACGGACATGAAGGCGGGTTCCGAAGAAGGGCCCGACGTCCGAACGGCCATCATCGCGGCCCGGACGTCGTCCGCGTCGAAGTCGTCGGCCCGTCCGGACTCGGACGGCGGCATGAGGTCGTCCTCGACGAGCGCCGACCGGATGAAGATCGCGGTCGCGTCCTTGGCGTCCACGTTCCCGTAGGCGACGTGGCGGTGGAAGACCTCGAGCCCGTGGAAGGTGGTCTTCTCCTCCACCAGCACCCGGCCCGCGGTGGCGCTCCAATGCGGGTTCTGGTGGGTCACCTTGCACAGGTGCGGCGCCAGCCGGACGATCCAGTGCGGGTCGATGCCGGCGAGCGTCCTGGCGAAGAGCTGGGAGGTCTCGACGATCTCGCCGGCGACGATCCACGGCGGCTGCTTGGGTTTGGCCGGCTTGGCGGCGGCGGGCTCGCGGTCGCGTCCGCGCTCCTGCCTCGGGGACCGCTCCTGGCGTTCGTGCAGGATCGAGCCCGGGAAGACCGCCAACATTCGGTTGCCGGCGCCCTTGTACACGTTGCGTTCCTGGCGCACGGACACATGCCCAAGGAGGCCGGCGAGCACCGAGCGGTGGATCGCGTCGTAGTCGGCGTTGCTCTCGTTGAGGCGGACGCCGTCGAGGTCCGACAGAGCCCCCTGGAGTTGGCCGTGGAGATCCTGCCATTCCCGCATCCGCAGGTAGGAGAGGAAGTGTTGGCGGCAGAACTTGCGGCGCGCCCCCTGCGTCCTCAGCTCCTCCCAGCGGTCGTGCACCGCGTTCCAGATGCCGAGAAGCGCGAGGAAGTCGGACCGGGGATCGGCGAACCGGCGGTGCGCGGCGTCGGCGGCGTCGCGCTGGTCCAGCGGACGCTCCCGCGGATCCTGGATGCTCAGTCCCGAGGCGATGATCAGCAGCTCGCGGACGGCGTGCTCCTCCTGCGCCTGGAGCAGCATGCGGCCGAGGGTGGGGTCGATCGGCAGACGGGCGAGGTCGCGTCCCAACGGGGTCAGCTCCCGCTGTTCGTCCAGCGCACCCAGTTCCTGCAGCAGGGTGTAGCCGCCGGAGATCGACATCGGCGAGGGCGGGTTGAGGAACGGGAAGGTCTCGATGTCGCCGAGCCGCGAGGCCTTCATCTTCAGGATCACCTCCGCGAGGTTGGCGCGCTGGATCTCGGGCTGGGTGAACGGCGGCCGCGCGAGGAAGTCCTCCTCGGAATACAGCCGGATGCACACGCCCGCCTCCACGCGGCCCGCCCGGCCCTTGCGCTGGTTGGCGCTGCTCTGCGAGACCGCCTCGACCGGCAGCCGACGGGTCCGCGTGCGCGGGTTGTACCGGCTCATCCGCGCCAGGCCCGCGTCGATCACGAAGCGGATGCCCGGGATGGTCAGCGACGTCTCCGCGATGTTGGTCGCGATCACCACCTTCCGCCGCGGGCACGACGAGAAGACCCGCTGCTGGTCCCCCGAGCTGAGCCGTCCGAAGAGCGGCACCACCTCGGCCTCGGACCCAAGCCGACCCTCGACCAGGTCGGCGCATTCGCGGATGTCCCGCTCGCCGGGCAGGAAGATCAGCACGTCGCCGGTCCCCGTCTCGTAGAAGAGCCGTTCGCATTCCCGCGCCGCCGCGTCCACGAAGTCCGTGTCCGCCGGATCCGACGAGGCCCCTTCGCCGCCGGGCGGCCGGTACTCGACCTCCACCGGGAACGTGCGCCCCGAGACCTCGATCACCGGGGCGTCGCCGAAGGCCCGCGAGAACGCGCCCGTGTCGATCGTCGCCGACGTGATCACCAGCTTCAGGTCGTTGCGCTTTGCCAGCAGGTTCTTCAGGTGCCCGAGCAGGAAGTCGATGTTCAGCGACCGTTCGTGCGCCTCGTCGATGATGATGCAGTCGTAGTCCGCCAGCGTCGGGTCGCCCTGCGTCTCGGCCAGCAGGATGCCGTCCGTCATCAGCTTGATGTAGGTGTCGGCGCCGGAACGGTCGTCGAACCGGATCTTGCAGCCCACCTCGCGGCCCCATCCCACGCGCAGCTCCTCGGCGATGCGTTGCGAGATGGATACGGCGGCGACGCGCCGGGGCTGGGTGCAGCCGATCAATGCCCGCACCCCGAGCCCGGCCTCGAGGCACATCTTGGGTATCTGGGTCGTCTTGCCGGAACCGGTCTCGCCGGCGATCACGACCACCGGATGCCGGCGGATGGCTTCGACGATCTCCTCCCGTCGCGCGGTGATCGGGAGTCCGGCCGGGTACTCGGGATGCGGCACGCCGAGGGCCCTCCGCTCGCGTCTCCCGACCGAGTCCCGGGCCTGTTGGAGCAGCCGGTCGAAGAGCGCGTCGTGCGACTCCGGATGGTGGCGGTCGCGGAAAAGCCGGACCGCCCGCGCGCCGAGATGCACCCAGTCGGGAAGCATGCAGCGCGGCAGGAGCGATCGGAATTCCTCGATGCGCGGGTCCGTCATGCCGGGCCGCCAAGCATGGGGGAACAACGCCACGAGGCAACGCCGGCCATTGGCCCGGAAGCCGACCCCTGATAGCCTTCCTCCCATGTCCCCAACGTCCCGCCTCCTCCGGGCGCTCGGCGCCGCGTGCTGCCTCGGATCC
>JAIXUV010000252.1 GCA_027483345.1 Verrucomicrobiales bacterium
AAGGGTTGAAGGGTTGAAGCGTTGAAGCGTTGAAGCGTTGAAGCGTTGAAGCGTTGAAGCGTTGAAGCGTTGAAGCGTTGAAGCGTTGAAGCGTTCCATCGGCGGCCAAGGAGTTTTGCCGGAAAGTCCACCGCCATCTCCATCGCCCCATCGCCCCATCGCCCCTTCAGCCTTTCAGCCTTTCAACCTTTCAACCTTTCAACCTCCCCTGTCTCCGCTCCCCCCAGCACCACCTTGCTACAGGTCGGGGTGGACGGGTATCCTGCCCCTCCTTTGCTTATGTTCACCGGCACCTACACCGCTTTGGTCACCCCCTTCCGCGACGGAGTCCTCGACGAGGCCGCCTTCGAGAAACTGGTCGCAAGCCAGCTCAAGGGTGGCGTGGATGGCATCGTGCCGGTGGGCACGACGGGCGAGTCGCCGACCTTGGACTACGACGAACACATCCGCGTGGTCGAGCTGGCGGTGAAGTTCGCCAAGGGACGCATCCCGGTCATCGCCGGCACCGGCGCCAACTCCACCAAGGAGGCGATCCTCCTCACCGAACGGGCCGAAGCCGTCGGCGCGGACGCGTCGCTCCAGGTGGCGCCGTACTACAACAAGCCCAGCCAGGAGGGGGTCTACCGGCACTTCGCCGAGATCGCCCGGCACACCAAGCTCAAGATCCTGCTCTACAGCATCCCGGGCCGCTGCGGCATCGAGATCGGCGTGGACACCGCGAAGCGTCTCGCGGCGGACTTCCCGAACATCGTCGGCATCAAGGAAGCCGGCGGTTCCTGCGACCGCGTCAGCCAGCTGCGCGCGGCCTGCGGACCCCGCTTCGTCATCCTCAGCGGCGATGATTCGATGACGCTGCCCTTCATGTCCGTCGGCGCCGTCGGTGTCGTCAGCGTGGCCTCCAACGTCGCCCCGAAGCAGGTCTCCCGCATGGTCAACGCCTTCCTCGCCGGCGATCCGAAGACCGCCCTGAAGATGCACGCAAAGCTCTATCCGCTCTTCCGGAACCTCTTCGTCGAGACCAACCCAGTGCCCTGCAAGGCCGCCCTCGCGCTCGAGGGAATGATGACCGACGAGGTCCGACTGCCGCTCGTCTCCGCCTCCAAGGCCACCCGCGAACTCATGGCCGCGACGATGATGGAAGTGGGGCTGTGAAGGGGTGGTGGGTGAGGGGATGAAGGGTTGAAAGGCGGAAGGGTTGAAGAGACACCGACGCCTGATTCCTGATTCCTGACGCCTGACGCCGCTGCCCGAAACTGAATACTTGTTCGAACGGTTCCTACCGCCGGACGAGTTTCTGGATCCGGTGGTTCATGGCGTCGGCGACGTAGAGGTTGCCTTTCGAGTCGAGGGCGATGCCCCACGGGTTGGCGAATTCGCCGGGCTCGGAGCCGGCCTTTCCCACGATCTCGCGCAGGGTGCCGTCCGGTTCCAGCACCGTGATCCGCGAGTTGCCGAACTCGCACACGTACACCACGCCGTCCCGGTCCACCTTCACGTCGTACGGATAGCCCAACGTCCCCGGGGCCGTGCCGGCCCGGCCCCAGCTCCTCAGGAAACGGCCGTCGCCGTCGAAGGCCTGGATCCGGTGGTTGCAGGAATCCGCCACCCACACGGTGCCGTCCGGCCCAAGCCCCAGTCCTTCCGCACGGTTGAACTGGCCTTCGCCCAGGCCCGGTGTTCCCCAGGTCCGGACCGTCGGCAGGGTTGCGTCGGATGCCGCGGCGCCGGTCGTCGCCACGGACGACGGGAACACCTGGATCCGCTCCACCAACGTGTATTCGCTGACGAGGAAGTCGCCGTTCGGCCGCTGGACCACCGCCCGCGGCAGGATCATCCGGCCGACCTCGGTCCCACGGGAACCCCACTGGGCCACCAGCCTTCCGTCCGGTGTGAAGTGGTTCACCCGCTGATAGTGCGGCTCGACCACGAGCACGTTCCCGTTCCGGTCGAGGCCCAGTCCTTTCGGACGTCCCAGGTCCGTCTCCGGCAACTGCCATTGCAGCACGAAGCGTCCGTCCGGGGTGAACCGCTGCACGCGGCCGGTCATGTCCACAACATAGACGTGGTCATCGCGGTCGCAGACCACCGAGCGCGGTTTGTTGAAGCGGCCGGGGGCCACGCCGGGTCCGCCGAACGTCTCCACGCGCCGGAACGTCTTCGACGCGATCTCCGCCGTCGTTTCCTGCGACCCTTCCGGAACCCCGCAGCCGGAGAGCACCGCGAATCCCACCCACACCACGGCGGCACGGAAATCGGCCAGCGATCTCATCGTTGGCCTCCTTCCACGGATTCCAAGCGGTTGGTCGTGAGCCATCGGAGCAGGGGTGGACCGAGGATCCATGGGACGGCGCCAAGGACCGCGAGCACGACGCACAGCGCGTTGACCTGGGTGGCGTGGCCGTAGTGGAGGAGATTGAAGATGCGCATGGCCAGCGTCTCGCCGCCCGGTGGCGCGACGAGCAGCACCGACTCCACATCCCACAGCGCAAGCAGGTAGACGATTCCGGCGGTGGCGAAGACCTTGCCGCGGATCTGCGGCCAAAGTCCGGTCCGGAAGGCGTGGAACCGGTTGCCGTCGAGTTGCGCGGCATGGACGAGATCCGGGTCGGCGGTGCGGGCCGCGGCGGCGACGGCGGCCCAGGCCGGGGCGAGATGACGCAGGCCCAAGGCCATCGCGAAGAGCAACGGACTTGAGGCGAGCACGCCGAGGCCGGGCAGTCGGAGCAGCGCGATCCAGCCCACCGAGAGCACGACGCCGGGGACCAGGAAGAGGATCCAAAGCAATCCGGGGCCGCGCGCGCGGGAACCTTGGAGGAAGACCGCGAGCAGGCCCGTTGCCGTGGCCGCACCGGCGCCGAGGAGCGCTCCCAGCAGCGAGTTCGCGGTCGCCGATCCCCCGGCGGCGAGCGCGCCGGGGAGTTCGCTCCACGTCCGCGGTTCCAGGGTCAGTCGACCCCACGGAAGTCCGAGTCCGAGTCCCACCGCCATCAACGCCCAGGGAAGGGCCAGGACGAAGGCGGATCCGCGAAGGCGGTCACGCAAATGGTCCGCGGCCTCGCCGGTGGCTGTCCCGGGGATCCATTGGACCGGGCCTTTTCCGATCCACCGCCAGACCAGGATCGGGACCAAGGCCATCGGCAGCGAGGCGGTCACGGCTCCCCAGGTGTCCAGCCGGGTGTTCAGGCTCAGCCAGACGACCTCCGGCAGGACCTTCACCTGGAAGAGCACGGGCAGGGTGAACTGGGTGATGGCGAGGATGCCGACGAGCCCGAGTGCGGGACCCAGCGAAGGTCGGGCCGCGGGCCAGAGATGTCGGCGGAACAGGCCGAGTCCGGCGGAGCGGGGTTCCGCCTCCAGCCAACCGACGGGCATCCGGCTCCACGCCGCATGGGCGGCCAAGGCCGGGATCGGCCAAAGGGTGAGCCCGAGCACGAGGATCGTCAGGCCGAGGCCCCACGCGGCGCCCGATGGCGTGTTGCCCGAGGAACGCAGGTCGCCGGTGAGGTCGAGCCAGGCGTTGGCGGCGAGGAATGGCGGTTGGACCAGGGTGATCCCGGCGAGCAGGCGTCCCAGCCGGGCGATTCCCGGAGGGCACGCCGACCAGACCAACGCCGATCCGAGTCCCAGCACCGTCGCCACGCCGAGGGCGCCGAGGGCGAGCAGGAGGGATTGGACCAACGCGGACACGGCGTGATGGAGAACGGGAGCGAGTCCGGTATCCAGTCCCAAGAGCGGGGAGCGAGAGGGGAGAAGAGGGGAGAAGAGGGGACTCACGCGAAATCGCAAAGGCGCCAACGGTACCCGAAAACACAGCCGGGAAAGTCACCACCCGTCACCCTGCGGCTTTACTATCCTTGAACCCTCGGACCCCTCGGTTCATTCGCGTCTTCGCGTGAGGCTCCTTCCGCCTCCGTGGGCTCAGGGACGGTGCCGGCGGGACTTCACCTTCGCGATCTCGGCGCTGGCGCGGCGGTCGCAGCGCTCGTTGAGCTCGTTGCCGGCGTGGCCCTTCACCCAGCGCCATTCCACGGTGTGACGGGCCACCAGTTCGTCGAGACGCCGCCACAGGTCCTCGTTCTTGACCGGTTCCCCCTCCGCGGTCCGCCAGCCCTTGCGCTTCCAGCCGTGGATCCACTCGGTGATCCCCTTGCGCAGGTACTGGGAATCGGTGTGCAGCTCCACCTGGCAGGACTGGTTCAGCGCCGACAGCGCGCCGATCGCCGCGGACAGTTCCATGCGGTTGTTCGTCGTGTCGGGATCGCCGCCGCCGACCTCCAGCTCCTGGCGTCCGTACCGCAGCACCGCCGCCCATCCGCCTGGGCCCGGATTGCCGTGGCAGCCGCCGTCGGTGTGGACGACCACCCGTTTCGGCGCGGCGGGACGTGCGGGGCTGGCGGGTTCGTTGGACGACATGGCGGGCATCGCGACCGGACGAGCATGGCGGGATCCGGGTTCCGTTTCGAGCGTGCGGTGCCATTGGGGCCCGATTCCGGACCTTGCCCCCCCGCCGGTTGTCGCGCCTAATCTCCCCGGTGTTCCCCACCGCACCGGAGGGGAGTTCCCCACGACAGGTCCAGGCATGATCCAGCTCACCGCACCGTTCTCCGAAGAGAAGATCCGCGCGCTCAAGGTCGGCGACGAAGTCCTCATCACCGGCCTCGTCTTCACCGGCCGCGACGCCGTCCACAAGCACCTCCACGAAGGCGGCGACCTGCCGCCCGGCGTGGATCTCAAGGACGGCATCATCTACCACTGCGGGCCGGTGGTGATGAAGGAGCCGGACGGATCCTGGAAGGTGACCGCCGCCGGTCCCACCACCTCGATCCGCGAGGAACCCTACCAGGCGGACATCATCGGCCGCTTCGGCGTCCGTGGCGTCATCGGCAAGGGCGGCATGGGCGACAAGACGCTGGCCGCCTGCCGCGAACACGGCTGCGTGTACCTGCACGCCATCGGCGGCGCGGCACAGGTGCTGGCCGAGTGCGTGCGCAAGGTCCGGGGCGTCTCGTTCCTCGAGCAGTTCGGTTCGCCCGAGGCGGTCTGGGAGCTGGAGGTCGAGGGGTTTCCCGCGGTCGTGACCATGGATTCCCACGGACGCTCGCTCCACCGCGAGGTGTTCGCCGCCAGCCAGTCCGCGTTGCAGGAGCGGCTCTGAGCCCGCACGGCCCGGAATCCCCGACACCGAACCGCGGCATGGATCTGGGCGAACTGGGCTGGAACACGGATTGGGAATCCGCGTTCGCCCCCCACCGCGCGGCGGGCCTCGACCCCGCACGCGTGGTGCACGAGGACAAGCTGGCCTACGTGGTCGTCGGTCCCTGGGGCGACCGGCCGGCCGCCATCACCGGCCGGCTCCGCCACCGTTTCCGGCTCGACTCCGACCTGCCCAAGGTCGGCGACTGGGTCGCCGTCGCCCCGGTCCCGGGCGAGAACAAGGGCCTCATCCAGGAGGTCCTCCCACGCCGGACACGCCTCCTGCGCAAGGTCACCGGACGCGTCAACGAGGCCCAGGTGCTGGTGACCAACGTGGACGTGGTGTTCGTGGTCCAGGCCATGGACGACACCTTCAACCCGCGGCGCATCGAGCGCTTCCTGGTCATGGTCCACGAGGGCGGCGCCCGGCCGGTCGTGGTGCTCAACAAGCTCGACCTCTGCGCCCGTCCCGATTCCCTCGTCCGCACCGTCCGCGGACTCGCCGGCGACGCCCTCGTGCTGCCGGTCTGCGCCAAGACGGGGAAGGGCACCGGGCTCCTCCGCGAACAGCTCGGCCCCGGGATCACGGCGGTCTTCGTCGGCACCTCCGGCGTCGGCAAGTCGAGCCTCCTGAACCGCCTCATGGGCGAGAAGGTCGAGCCCACCATCGAGGTCCGCGAATGGGACCGGAAGGGACGTCACACGACCGCCTGGCGCGAGATCCACCCGTTGCCCGACGGCGGCCTGATCATCGACACGCCGGGCATGCGCGAGCTGCAGCTGTGGACGGCCGAGGACGGCCTGGACGACGCCTTCCCGGAGATCGCCGCGCTCGGGCTCGGATGCCGGTTCCGCGACTGCACCCATGCCGCGGAACCCGATTGCGCGGTCCGCGCGTCGCTGGAGGCCGGGAAGCTCCCGAAGGGCCGCTACGAGAGCTTCCAGAAGCTGCGAAAGGAACTCGTGGTCGTGACCTCCGCACGGCGTGAGGCCGAGCGGAAGGGCGGCGGCGGACGTCGGCCGATCCCGCGGTTCGACGATCCTTCGGCCGACGGCGGCGACGACGAGGGCAACGGATGAACTCCGACTCCGGGCTGGCCGTGTCCCGTGGGGTTGCGGGGGAGGACGCCGGCGGTAGGCTCCCCGGCCTGAATCCAGCCCGGACCATCACCTTCTCGCCGTCGCACACCCTGCCGTTGACCCACGACTGTCTGTGGGACTGCACCTACTGCGGCTACCGTTCCGACCGCGACGGCCTGATCTCCGAGGCGGATTTCAACCGCGGTTTGGACATCGCCGCCCGCGCCGGCGCGACCGAGATCCTGTTCCTGTCCGGCGAGGTTCCCGACTCCTTGCCGCACCTGCGTCGCGAACTGCAGGAACGCGGCTTCCCGGACTTCATCGCGTTCGTCCGCTGGGCCTGCGAGCGGGCCCTCGAGGCGGGGTTCCTTCCGCACAGCAACATCGGCGCGATGTCCGACGCGGATTTCGAACGGTTGGCTCCCGTGAACGCCTCGATGGGCCTGATGCTCGAGAACGTGGACGACGCCTTCAACCGGACCGTCGCGCCACGGAAGTCCGCGTCGGGCCGGCTCCGCACGCTCGAGGCCGCCGGCCGCGCCCGCGTTCCCTACACCAGCGGGATCCTCATCGGACTCGGCGAGTCCCGGGAATCCCGGCTGCGTTCCCTCGACGCCTTGGCCGAGGTCCACGCGAGGCATGGCCATCTGCAGGAGATCATCCTCCAGAACTACATCCCCAACGCCGGTTCACGGCTGCCCGCGCGGCCGGCTCCCACCATGGAGGAGTACCACGAGCTGATTGCCCATTGGCGTCGGGTCGCGCCGGACGTCCCCATCCAGATCCCGCCCAACATCAATCCCCACTGGCGGGAACTGCTGCCCTGGGTCGACGACCTCGGCGGCATCAGCGCGGACGGCGACCTCGTCAACCCGCTCAACCCGTGGGAGCCGCCGGAACGCTACGCGCGGGCCTGCCACGAGGCGGGCGCACGGTTGGTCCACCGTTGGCCAGTGTACGATCGCTTTCTCGCCCGCGGCTGGGTTTCCGAAGAGGTGCGCGCCGTGCTGGGGCGGCGGGAGACTTCGGCGTTGCCGTCCAGGCCGCAGGCCGACGGTGGACGCCCGGATGTCTCCGGCACCGTCCGGGCGAAGGCCCCGTCCACGTGGAAGGATCCGTTGACCAAGGCCGTGACTGGCGGGTCTCTGACCCGTTCGGAGGGGTTGCGGCTCGCCATGGCCGACGGCGCGGCTTCCGCCGAACTGGCCGCCGCGGCCGACGAGTTGAACCGCCGTCTCAACGGCGACGTGGTCACCTACGTGGTGAACCGCAACGCCAACTTCACCAACGTCTGCACGACGAACTGCTCCTTCTGCGGCTTCTACCGTCCCAAGGGACATGAGGAGGCCTACACCCGCAGCGTGGGCGCGGTGGTGGAGCGGGTGATGAAGACCCCGTGGGTCACCGAGGTGTGCCTCCAGGGCGGAATTCATCCCGACCTCGGCTTCGACTACTACCTCGAACTCCTCCGCGCTCTGAGGTCGGCGATGCCTGGCGTCCACCTGCACGCCTACTCGCCGATGGAGATCCGCTCGCTGGAGCTCAAGACCGGCCGGAGCGCGACGGCTCTCCTGGAGGAACTCATGGCCGCGGGACTGGGTTCGATGCCGGGTACCGCCGCGGAGATCCTCGACGACTCCGTGCGCGGACGGTTGTCACCGGAGAAGGTGGGCGTCTCGGACTGGATCCGGATCGTCTCGGCCGCGCACCGGCTCGGATTGCGTTCGACCGCGACGGTGATGTTCGGCCACGGCGAAGGGTGGGATGCCTTGCTGCGGCATCTGGAGCTGCTGCGCGACCTGCATCGCCGGACCGGAGGATTCACCGAATTCATCCCCTTGGCCTTCGTGCCGCATCGGAACCGGCTGGGCCGGGAGCTTTCCCGTTCCACCCCGGGCGGCGCCGAGGAGGTGGCTCGGGCCAGCGCCGAACGGGTCCGGAGGCTGTATCCGCTGGCCCGGCTGTTCTTCGGCGCGGAACTGCGCCATCTGCAGACGAGTTGGGTGAAGCTCGGGACCGAGGA
>JAIXUV010000185.1 GCA_027483345.1 Verrucomicrobiales bacterium
CCCCAGACGAAGCCCGCGCCGGCCCGGATTTCACGGTAGTTCACGATCTGTCCGTCCAGTGCCGCGTCACCGCGGTCGGTACCGAACTGCTCATGGAGATGGTAGGCTCCGCCGGTGATCTCTCCTCCAACATGGATCAGCCAGTTCTCCGACGGCCGGTACTGGATCTGCGGACGCGGGAAGGAAAGCATCAGCGTCCAGGCTTCGGCAAAGCGCCACCGGACACCGGGACCACCCACCACCGGAACGTCGCGCCGGCCGTCAAGGCTCACGGTGAAGAACACCTGGAGATCCCGGGAGAACGAGTAGCCGACGCCGCCGATGAAGGGGGCGTTGAAGTCCTCGGAGCGCAGGTCGACGAAGTCCGAGTAGATGCCCGGGGAAAGTTCACCGAAGGCCAGCCAGTGCTCATCGATCTTCCATCGGACCGAGAGCGGCATGGTCACCGCCCCGAGGTTCGCCGGCAGCGGCGCCCCTGCGGGACGGCTGAAATCCCATCGGGCGTACTCCAGTCCGACACCCCAGTTCACGTCCGCGCCGGGATTGAAGGTGCCGCCGTAGCCGACCCGGGTGAACTGGGATTCGAGGTCGCCTAAGGCGGCCGTTCCGAGGTTCAGATCCGAGGGGGCAGAGTAGGAACGGACCAGTTCCATGCGACCGGCGTAGGAGCGGGTATCCGGCATCTGGGCCAGTGCCGGAAGGCACGCCGTTGCTGTGATGGCGGCGGCGAGAAGAGGACGTGCGTTCATGATGTGCATTAAGAAAAACGTTCGAATCCAATAACCCATTGCGCCGGGTCGGCAACCGGCTTTCACCAGAACAAAACCGGCACGGTGTCACCCGGATGCAGTTCCGCGCCGGCGGGGATGTCGGCCAAACCGTCGGCATGGGCCAGCGAACCCAGGATGTGCGACGCCTGGACACCGGAAGGGCGCACGCTGCCGTCCGGTTCACGGCGGATGCGCAGGAAGTGGCGTCGGTCGCCGGGGTTGGAAACCGCCTCGGCGAGCCGGGCCGGAAGGAAGACCGGTCCCGGTTGCCGGGCTCCCTGGAGCCGACGGAGCGCCGGAACCACCAGCAGCGAGGCCGTCACCAGTGCCGACACCGGATTCCCTGGAAGGCCGAAGAGGAAGCGGCCATCCCGTTCCCCGAAGAAGAACGGCTTCCCCGGCCGGATCGCGATGCGCCAGAAGCGGACGACCCCGCCGATCCGTTCGAATGCGGGCCGAAGGCAATCCCTTCCACCGACGGAGGCGCCGCCGGCAGTCACAACCACATCCGCGGTCCGGAACGCCGCCTCCAAGGCACGCTCCGCAGCCGCGGGTTCATCCGGGATCACCGGGAGCCGCGTCACGGATCCCGCCTCGGCGCGGAGCAATTCCGCCAAAGCGGCCGAGTTGCAGTCGAAGACCTTTCCGGGCCCGAGTGGTTCACCGGGCTGCACGAGTTCGTCGCCCGTCGACGCGATCGCCACCGCTGCGGGACGCCGGATGCGCACGCGTCCGATCCCGGAGGCGAGGAGCAGGGCAATCTGCCCCGGTCCAAGACGGCTTCCCGCCTCCAACAGCAGGCCACCCGACCGGACATCCTCACCCCGGAAGCGGACGTTCTCCCAAGGGCGGACCGGATCCAACACGGTCACCAGACCGTCCGCGGAGACGCGGGTATCCTCCTGCATCACCACTGAATCGGCTCCTGGCGGCAGCGGCGCACCGGTGAACACACGGACACAGGTGCCGGATTCGACCGGAATGGGATCGGAGCAGCCGGCACCCACCTCTCCGGCCATCCGGAGCGTGACGGGGTTCCCGCCGGCAAGGTCGCCCGACCGGACGGCGTAGCCATCCATGGAACTGTTGTCGAACGGCGGGAGATCCACCCCGGAACAAACACGATCGGCCAGGTGGCGGCCGCCCGCATGGGCGACGTCGCAGTCGACCTCGGGCAGCGTTCCCACGGCGTCCAGAAGCAGCGACAGGGCCTCCTCGTAGGACGTCATGGAATCAGCCCCGGTCCTGGTCGAAGAGGTCCCGGAGATGGAACCTCCAGAAGATGTAGGCGGCCACCGCCAGCAGCGCGAAGACGAGGCTCAACTGGAACTGGTGGGTGGAGTCCGAGAGGCTGCTGATGAGGACGCCCGCCGAACACAGTCCCGCCGTCACGAAGTAAAGGACCCAGGCCGCATGCTTCTGGCTCAGCCCCAGTGCCAGCAGGCGATGGTGTACGTGGTTCTTGTCCGGCGAGAACATGGAGACCCCGCGCAGCAGCCGGACCACCATCACCCGCGCCGTGTCGAAGAGCGGCAGGCCGAACAGGATCAACGGGACCGATATCACCGGGTTGGCGGCGGCGCTGGTCGTCCCGCTTCGGAACAAGGAAATGACGCCGACGCAGGCGAGGACGATTCCGATGGTGAGGCTGCCGGAGTCGCCAAGGAAGATGCGGGCCGGGAAATGGTTGTGGGGAAGGAAGCCGATGCAGGCGCCGGCGAGGCACACGGTGAGCAACGCCAGGAGGACGTTTCCATGCAGTGCGTTGATGATGGCGAGGGAGACCGCGATCAGGAAGGTCACGCCGGACACCAGGCCGTCGATGCCGTCGAGGAGGTTGATGGAGTTCGTCACCCCGACGATCCAGAGCACCGTCAACGGCAGGCCGAACCATCCGAGCTGGATGGGGTGGTCGCCGAAGGGATTCGTGACCTCGTCGATCCGGAATCCGGCGAAGTAAAGGAGCACCGCAACCGCGGTCTGGACGAGGAACTTCTTGGTCGCGTCGGCACCCTTGCAATCGTCGTAGATGCCGAGGCCGAGCATGGCCGCGGCCGCCCCGATCAGGGCCGCGAACAGCTTCTCGTACTCGCGGAAGTAGCTCGTGACGAAGTTGTCGACGAGGTACATGCCCGCCCAGGGCAGGCAGAAGCCGAGGAAGACGGCGACGCCGCCGAGGCGCGGCATTGGGGTCTTGTGGATCTTCCGGGGATTGGGAAGGTCCACGGCACCCCAACGGGCCGCCAAGGCCTTGGCGAGCGGCGTGAACAGGTAGGATCCCGCGGCGGAGACCACCAGCATCACGAGATAGGTCCTGTATTGGTTCGGATTGAAATTCATCCCTGCTCAGCCGCGATCAACTCCTGAAAAAGTTTTCGATACCGGGAAACCATCACAGGGGCCGAATATTCGGACTCGGCCAACTGCCTTCCGACGCGGCCGAGGTTGACCCGCAATTCCTTCCTGTCGAGTAACGAACGCATTGCGGCCGCCAGCGCGACGGTGTCGGAAGGAGGGACCACGAGTCCGTTGATCCCGTCCCGGCAGACGCACGGGACACCGGACTTCAGATCGCAGGCGACCAGGGGTTTCCCGCAGGCCATGGCCTCCACCAGGACGAGTCCGAAGGCTTCGTTCGGGGTGATGGACGGGAAGACAAAGGCATCGCAGGCATGGAGGAGTCCCGGGAGCTCGGAATCGGGGACGTCGCCCAGGAACTCCACACGTTCGGCGACGCCGCATTGCCTTGCCAGCTCCCGCAGTTCGCCTTCCAGCGGGCCAGTGCCCGCGATCCAGAGTACGCCGTCCGGAAGCCGGCTCAGGGCTTCGATGGCGAAACGCTGCCCCTTGTATCCGACCAACCGCCCGAGGTTCAGGAAGACGGTCTGCCCGCGGGACCTTTCCTTCCAACGCGCCGCTGAGGCTTCAACCTCCGGGGTCGACCGGAATCGATCCAGGTCGAGTCCAAAAGGGATCACCCGGACCTTCGAGGCGATTGGGGTCAGCCAAGGCGAATAGCGGAGGTGGTTCTCCGTGGCCACCACCACGACATCGGCCCGTCGCAGCACCGCCCGTTGGATCGGCGCGTAGAGCTTCATCAGAGCCTGCTGACGGATGACGTCGCTGTGCCAGCTGATCACCACCGGGGTCCGACGCGGCGCCGCGAGGATGGCGAGATCGGCGAGCGGATTCGGGGTATGGGCATGGATGACATCCGAACGCCAGCGCCTTCCCGAAAACGGATAGGCAGGACAAAGGGAGGTGGAGAAGGCCATGCCGAAGCTGCCCAAGCGGACCACGGGTACCCCTTCCCTCGTTTCGCTTTCGGTCCGCCAACGGCGATTGGCCACCACGCAATGGACGTCGTCGCCGGCGGCGACGAAACCTTCCGCCCAGATCTTGAGCAGCGTTTCGATGCCCCCACGCTCGGGAGCGTAGAACTTGCCCAACTCGAGGATCCTCATCGGCCGCCCTCCGACACCGTCGCGGCACGCTCGAAGGCGGCGGCGGGACGTTCCCAACGGAAGAATTCCCGTGCGAACCCGGCGCAACGTTCCCTGGCCGGCCGCGACTCGGGGCTCGCAGCGAACCGGTCCAGACATCCCGCCAAGGCCTCGACCGAGCCATTGCGGAAGATCAGCTCCGGGGAAAGTCCCCCGATAACCTCCGAGTTGGCTCCGGCATCCGAAGCCAGAACCGGAGTTCCGCACGAAAGGGCTTCTGCGGTGACCAATCCGAATCCCTCGAGATCCAGCGAAGGCATCAGGACCGCGTCCGCCGCGGAATAGAGGCCCGGCAGCTCCGGCTCCGGGACGAAACCCAGGAACCGAATGCGGTCATCCAGCCCATGGACCCGGGCCAATCGCTCCAGTTCCTCTCGTTGAGCACCCTTGCCGGCGATCCAGAGCCGAGTCGAAGGGTGTTTGGCAGCAATCGATGCAAACCCCTGAACCAGAATGGACAAACCCATCCTTGGATCCAACCTGCGCACGGACAGGAAGAGCAGTTCGTCCGGGGCGACTCCCCACTTCTGTCGGACCGCGGATCGGTCGAGGCCGCCGTGAAACCGGGTCGGATTGGCCCCACCACCCACCACTTCCACCGGCGCGGTCGCCGTCGGATGCCATTCCCGGAGCTTGCCGGCCATGTAGCGGCTCGCGACGAGGATTCGGGAAGCGGAGCGGAGAGCCCGATCCTCGATCCGATGGAGCCAGGTGGAAACCAAGTGGTCGCGCAGGCGGATCGGGAGGGAACGGGACTTTCCGGCGCAGGCGAAGCGGTGCTCCAAACCCCAAGGACCATGGAAGAAGACAACCGGGTTCAATCCGCGAAGGGCGCGTTCGAAGTAGGCATGGTGGCTGGCCACGAGGTCGGGTTTCGACGGATTGTGGCAGACCTTGAGCTCGGCCTTGGCGGCGTCGACCACCCCGGACCAGTTCCTTTGGAAACCACCTCCCGGACCCCGGACCCTGTGCAACTGGACGCCATTCCGCGTTTCCAGGGTAGGAAGAGGCTGATCCGGGGCCTTGGTGATCACCTCCACGGCGTGCCCTCGACCCGCCAAGACCTCCGCGACCTCGGCGGCATAGCGGTAGGCGCCACCGTCCGTGTCCGGATGGTATCCGAGGGTGAGGAAGACGAATCGCATGCCGTTGCCGGGGGACTTCCGGCGGGGCTTGGAGGGCGGGACGCCAGCGTCGGAAGCCAACAGACCACTCCCCCGACTGGAAAATCAAGACTTGCCCACCCTGAACGTGGTCCCTAACTTCCGCGCCTCGATAAACGGAACCGAAATACTGGGAGGCACAAGGGCTTCCCGACACCGAATCATGTCTGACAAGTCCAAGACCATCGCCGACACGCGAATCCACGCCACCGACACCGGCTCCGCCGACGTCCAGATTGCCCTGCTCACCGAGCGGATCAATTCCCTCACCGAGCATCTGCAGAAGAACAAGAAAGACCACAGCAGCCGCCGGGGGCTGTTGCTGATGGTGGGCAAACGTCGCAGCCTGCTGGATTATCTCAACCGCAAGGACGAGTCGCGTTACCAGGCGCTGACCAAGAAGCTGAAGCTCCGTAAATGATTTTTGCGACGCCGGGCCTCCCGCCCGGTTTTCGCTTTATGGCGGGCCCGGTCGTTCCCGTGGGAAGGATCGGGGCCGCGCCCGTTTGACGCGCGCGCGGCCCAAGCCCGCCATCCCCAACCCCAAGACGCGTCACATTCAGTACCAAATCCCGTGCTTCTCCACGGGTAATTTCACTCAGCTTCCCTGACCCGCGCTTCGCGGTCGTCCGGGCAGCCGACTGAAGTTCCTCGGGGGGACATGGGCGTTCGAACATGTCCCATAAAGTCACCATTCCGCTCGGTGGTCAGGAGATCACCATCGAAACCGGCCGCTTTGCCAAGCAGGCCGACGGCGCCGTCACCGTCCAACTGGGCGAGACGATCATCCTCACCGCCGCGGTCGCCGCCTCCAAGGCAAAGCCCGGCCAGGATTTCTTCCCGCTGACCGTCGACTACCGCGAGAAGGCGGCCGCCGCCGGCCGTTTCCCGGGAGGCTACTTCAAGCGCGAGGGCCGTCCCTCCGAGAAGGAGATCCTCACCTGCCGCCTCACCGACCGCCCCGTCCGCCCCTTGTTCCCCAAGGGCTGGTACAACGAGGTCCAGATCCAGACCCTCCTGCTCTCGGCCGACGGCCAGAACGAGCCCGACATCCTGTCCATCCTCGGCGCCTCCGCGGCGCTGACCGTCTCCGACATCCCCTGGGCTGGACCGCTCGGCGCCGTGCGCGTCGGCCGGATCGAAGGCCAGTTCGTCGTGAACCCCACGCACGAACAGCAGGGCCGCTCCGACCTCGACCTCGTCTACGTCGGCAACAAGACCGACGTCGTCATGTATGAAGGCGCCGGCAACGAGATCTCCGAGGAGGACTTCATCGCTGCCCTGAGGTTCGCCCAGGAAGCCTGCCAGCCGCTCATCGCCGCCCAGGAGGAACTCGCCGCCAAGGCCGGCAAGACCAAGCGCCAGATCACCGTCAACGTCGTCCCCGAAGAGATCCTGAACGAGGCCAAGTCCCTCGCCGGCGACCGGATCATCGCCGCCCTGCTCACCCCGCAGAAGCTCGCCCGCGAGGCCGCCGTCAATGCGGTGTTCGCCGACGTCGGAGCCAAGTTGGTCGAGAAGTTCGGTGCCGAGAAGGTCACCGAGTTCGTCCTCAAGGACGCCCAGTACTATATCCAGAAGGAGTCGGTCCGCAGCCTGATCCTCGATCATGGCAAGCGTCTCGACGGCCGTCCGTTCGACGCCCTCCGCACCCTGCAGAGCGAGGTCGGCATCCTCCCCCGCGCCCACGGTTCCTCGGTGTTCGCCCGCGGCGAAACCCAGGCCGTGTGTCTCGCCACCCTCGGAACGAGCGACGACATCCAGTCGTTCGACTCCTACACCGGCGGCGAAACCAAGAAGCAGTTCCTGCTGCACTACAATTTCCCGAACTTCTCCGTCGGCGAAACCGGCCGCATCACCGGCCCCGGCCGCCGCGAGATCGGCCACGGCGCCCTCGCCGAACGCTCGGTCCGTCCGGTGATCCCCCTCGCGGAGTATCCCTACGCGGTCCGCATCGTCTCCGAAATCATGGAGTCCAACGGCTCCACCTCGATGGCCTCCGTCTGCGGCGCCAGCCTCGCCCTCATGGACGCCGGCGTTCCCATCACCCGCCCCGTCGCCGGCATCTCCATCGGCATCTGCACCGAGTACGGAGCCGACAAGTCCATCAGCCGGTACCAGCTCCTCACCGACATCATCGGTTGGGAAGACGCGTTCTGCGACATGGACTGCAAGATCGCCGGCACCGATAAGGGCATCACCGGCTTCCAGCTGGACCTGAAGCTCAAGGGCATCCCCCTCCCGATCATGATCGAGGCCGTCCAGAAGGCGTACACCGCCCGCCTGGCCATCCTCGACCACATGAAGTCGACGATCCCCGCCCCGCGGTCGGACATCTCCAAGTACGCCCCGCGGATCGTGGTCCTCAAGATCAACCCCGAGAAGATCGGCGCCCTGATCGGACCTGGCGGCAAGAACATCAAGCGCCTCGTCGACGAGTCCGGCTGCGAGATCAACATCGAGGACGATGGAACGGTGAAGGTCTTCTCCGTCTCGCCGGAAGGCATGGAGATCGCCCGCCGCGAGATCGAGGCCCTCAGCGCCGAGATCGAGATCGGCAAGATCTACAAGGGACGCGTCGTCACCATCAAGGAGTTCGGCGCCTTCGTTGAGGTGTTCCCCGGCCAGGATGGACTCGTCCACGTGTCCGAGCTCTCGAACAAGCGCGTGGCCCGCGTCGAAGACGTCCTCAAGATGGGCGACGACATCTGGGTCAAGTGCATCGGCGTCGACGAGAAGGGTCGCGTGAAGCTGAGCCGCAAGGCGGCCATGGAAGAACGCGGCGAACTTCCCCCGGCGACGGCTGAAGGAGCCCCTGCCGAAGGTGCTGCCCCTGCCCCCGAGGAGCCCCGTGCCGAGCGCTCCGAGCGTCCCGACCGCGGTGGTGATCGCGGCGGCGACCGCGGTCCGCGCGGCGGACGCGACCGTGGTGGTGATCGCGGCGGCGACCGCGGTCCTCGTGGTGGACGTGGACGCGACCGCGCCGAGGGCGGCGACGGCGAAGCCTCCGGTGAACCGCTCGAGGTCGGAAAGATCTTCCGGGCCAAGGTTGTCACGATCAAGGACTTCGGTGCGTTCGTCGAATTCCAACCCGGCCGCGAAGGCTTGGTCCACGTCAGCGAACTCGCCAACTTCCGCGTGAAGCAGGTCGAGGACATCGTCCAGCTCGGCGACGAGATCTGGGTCAAGCTGCTGGGTCAGGACGAGAAGGGCCGTGTCCGCCTCAGCCGCAAGGCGGCGATGGAAGAGCGTGAGAAGGCCTCTTCATCGGAGGCCTCGACGCCCAGCGCCTCGGACGACGCGCCGGCAGCCTGATCGGAACCGGGAATCGAACACGGGACGGATCCTAATGGATCCGTCCCGTTTTTCGTTTGCGGCGCAGGCCCAAAAGGAAGACCTGCGGACGACCGGAACCGGAGACAGACAAAGCAAAAGGGCCGGGAAGGATCCCGGCCCCTGCATGGGGAAAAGATGGAGACTTCGAAGCGGATCAGCGCAGTCGCAGCGCGATCTGCTTGTCGAGCTCGCTGGCGAGGATGATGTCGCCCCGGCCACCGCTCTTTCGGGCCTGGACGAAGATCCGGCTGATGTTGGGCTCCAGTTCCTCGACCTTGATGAACACCGAGCGGTTGTTGACCTTCGCGGCGAGGGTCTTGCGGACGACGTCCTCGGAGGTCGGGGTCCCGTTGTAGGCGAGCGCCGCCTTGGCGGCTTCGAACAACTGGGAGGCCGGACGCTCATAGCGGCTCTCGATGGTGTCCTTGGCGAACGGTACCCCGGCGCTGACGCGCCCTTCCTGAGTGCGATAGCAGCCCGTGGTCGTGGTCAGGGCCAATGCGGCGAGGGCAATCCCCGCGAATTTCTTCATGGCGCCAACTGCAACCAAACCCCACCCGGGGGTCAAGCAACTCGTGAATCCATTTGGTCCCGGCCGGAGATCAGGTGTCCGACATCCATCCCTCCCCACCACGCCAGAGCCATGAACATTTTTCCTGTCACACAATTGACACCCTCTGACGACCTCATAGCCTGTCCTTCCGGCCCGGGCCGTGGCACGTTTCTTCAGCGGGGTTCCCCACCCCCACCTCCTTGGCGTCTGCGGTCCGGGCCGGACCGACGTCGAAACAGGGAGATTGGGTGTGGGAAAAGCGGTTGTGTGGAAGGAAATGGGCCAAGGTCGAGGCGAGGTTGGAACCTCGATTGGAACCTCGAAATCCGGTCGGTAGGGCGGCTTTACGGGACATGAAGTTCACTTTCCGGAAAATCGCCTGTTGACGTGTCGCCCCCCTCTGGTATTAACCGCGCTCCTTTTTCGGTTTCTCTGATGAAGACGTATCTTCCCAAGGTCGATGTTCAACGCCGCGCCTGGCGCGTGATTGATGCCAATGGCGCCATTCTCGGCCGTCTCGCCGTTCAGGTCGCAGACGCACTCCGCGGCAAGGACAAGCCCATTTTCACCCCCCACCTCGATGCCGGCGATTTCGTCGTCGTCATCAACGCCGAGAAGGTCGTCCTGAGCGGCTCCAAGGAATCGGACAAGCTGTTCATGTCCTACTCCGGTTGGAAGGGTGGCGAACACTACCGCACCGTCGCCCAGGTCCGCGCCGCCCACCCGGAGCGCCTGGTAATGCACGCCGTCAAGGGCATGCTCCCCAAGAACCGCCTTGGCGACCAGCTGCTGACCAAGCTCAAGGTCTACACCGGTTCCAACCACCCGCACGCGGCCCAGGAGCCGGCGGAAATGAAGTACGCGGGCTGAATCTCCAAATAACTTCCCGAACATGTCGCAAGATTCTGAATTCCTCGGGACCGGCCGCCGGAAGACCTCCGTCGCCCGCGTCCGCCTCTCCAACGGCACCGGCAAGATCTCGGTCAACGGCCGTGTGTTCGAGGTGTACTTCCCGCTCGAGTCCCAGCGCATGGCCGTCCAGCAGCCGTTCGTGGCCAGCGCCACCACCGGCAAGTATGACGTCCATGTCAACGTCGCCGGCGGCGGCCCTGTCAGCCAGGCCGGCGCCGTCCGCCACGGCATCGCCCGCGCCTTGCTCGAGGTCGACGCCACCCTCCGCCCCGTGCTCAAGGCCGAAGGTCTCCTGACCCGCGATCCTCGTATGAAGGAGCGCAAGAAGTACGGTCAGCCCGGCGCCCGCAAGCGCTTCCAGTTCAGCAAGCGCTGATCCTCACAGGATCTCCAACCCCGCCGGCCATCCTGCCGGCGGGGTTTTTTGTTGCCCCGGCTTCCCATGGAACTTCATCGCGACGGCCACACGCTCACCGATTCCCCGGATCGCATCGATCCGGTCCAGGTGCACGCGTTCCTCGCGCGCTCCTACTGGGCCCAAGGGATCCCCCTTGAAACGGTCCGACGGTCGATCCGGAACTCCCTCTGCCTCGGCCTGATCGCCCCCGACGCCTCCCTCGCCGGCTTCGCCCGCGCCGTCACCGACCGGGCCACCTTCGCCTACCTCTGCGACGTGTTCGTCCTCGAGGCCCACCGTTCGCGCGGCCTCGGCTCCTGGATGGTGGATTCGTTGCTCGCCCATCCGGATCTCCAGGATCTGCGGCGCTTCAACCTGGTCACCCGCGACGCCCACACCCTCTACGCACGCCACGGATTCCGGGCGGTGGCCCACCCCGACCGGTACATGGAGCGGCTGGATCCCGAGGTTTACAAGCGCCTTGCCGAAGGCCGAAACTCCCACGTCCGATCCTCTCTTCCATGAACCCCACGTCCCAGGTCCGCGTCGCCATCGTCGGCGCCTCCGGTTACTCCGGCGAAGAACTCGTCCGCCTCCTGCTCCGCCATCCCAACGCCGATCTCGTCGCGGTCACCTCCCGCCAAAGCGCAGGACTTTCGGTCGCCGAGGTCTTCCCTCGGTTCGCCGCCCATCCCAAGGCCCGAGCCCTGAAGTTCACCGACCCCGAAGCCAACGCCCTGGCGGCCCAGGCCGACATTGTCTTCCTCGCCCTGCCCCACGGCGTCGCCGCCGGCTACGCCATCCCGTTGCTGCAGGCCGGGAAACGCGTGATCGATCTCAGCGCCGACTTCCGGCTCAAGAGCGCCGAGGTCTACAAGGAGTTCTACGCCCACGAACATCCCGCTCCCGAGCTGCTCAAGGAATCCGTCTACGGCCTTCCCGAGGTCCATCGCGAAGCCATCCGCGGGGCGAGGCTGATCGCCTCCCCAGGCTGCTATCCGACCAGCATCCTGCTGCCGATCCTGCCGCTGCTCCGCGCCGGGATCGTGCGACCCACGGGAATCATCGCGGACTCGCTGAGTGGCGTGAGCGGCGCCGGAAGGAAGGCCGACGTCGACTACCTCTTCTGCGAGTGCAACGAGAGCGTGCGTCCCTACGGCGTGCCGAAGCACCGGCACCTGTCGGAGATCGAGGAACAGCTCGCCCTGGCCGCCGGCGGTCCGGTGACCATCCAGTTCACCCCCCATCTGATTCCCGTCAACCGCGGCATCCTCAGCACGCTGTACCTCGCGCCCACCGACCACTTCGGCACCGCCGAAGAGACCGCCGCGCTGGGGGAGCGCATCGCCCACACCTATTCCGAGGCCTACTCCGGGGAACCCTTCGTCCGCCTGCTTTCCGGGAAGGCGCTGCCCGACACCAAGAACGTGGTCGGGACGAACGTCGTCGAGATCGCCTTCCGCCTGGATCCGCGGACCGGTCGCCTGATCGTCATGAGCGCCGAGGACAACATCCTCAAGGGCGCCGCCGGCCAGGCCGTCCAGAGCCTGAACATCCTTTGCGGATGGCCTGAGGCGTCCGGAATCGTCTGATCGCAACCATGGACCACGGCTATTGCCGGACCGCCGGGGCGCTTCTAGCTTTCCGGGCCCGATAGACGGAGGACCGACCGAACATGAGCGACCCGAAGCCCGAAGAAACCACCATGAATCCCGGTGAAACCGGATCCACTCCGGACGCCGAGGCCAAGGAGAATCAGGCCACAGGCAACCTGGGCCACGATGATCTGACCGCGCTTAAGGCGCAGGCGCAGCGCGGTGCCGAGGCCCAGGAGCGCTACGTGCGGCTCTACGCCGACTTCGAGAACTTCAAGAAGCGGGCCGCGCGCGAGCGGGACGACGTGCGCCGCGCCGCCGCGGAAGGCGTCCTGCAGCGTCTGTTGCCGGTGCTCGACACCTTCGAGATGGCGATGCAGGCCGCAGCCCAGCCGACCGTGAACCTGGAGACGCTGAAGGCCGGCGTCTCGATGATCCAAGGACAGCTCCGCAACGCCGTCGGCGAGTACGGGGTGGAGGAGATCAACGCGGTTGGACAGCCGTTCGACCCCTTGATCCACGAGGCGGTTTCCGAGCAGGAAACCAACGAGTTCCCGCCGGGACAGGTGGTCGGTCAGAGCCGCAAAGGCTACCGGGTCAAGGACCGCCTTCTCCGGCCTGCCAGCGTGGTCGTTGCCCGGCGTCCCGGGACCACCGAGTCCGGCACCGCAGCCCCCACCGCCTGAGCCATGGCCGAGAAGAAACGCGACTACTACGAGATCCTCGGTGTGCCCCGCACGGCTTCCGCCGAGGAGATGAAGAAGGCCTACCGCAAGCTGGCCATCAAGTACCACCCGGACAAGAACCCGGGTGACAAGGCCGCCGAGGAGAAGTTCAAGGAACTGGGCGAGGCCTACGAGGCGCTCAACGACCCGCAGAAGCGGGCCGCCTACGACCAGCACGGCCATGCCGCCTTCGATCCGCGCATGCGGGCGGGCGGCGGCGGCGGCGGTCGCGGTGGCGGCGGGTTCCACGACCCTTCCGACATCTTCCGCGAGGTGTTCGGTGGCGGTGGCGGCGGCGGCAGCATCTTCGAGACGTTCTTCGGTGGCGGCGGCGGCGACGAGGGTGGCCCCTCCCGCGGCGAAGACCTGCGCTACGACCTCGAAATCACCCTCGAGGAGGCCTTCACCGGCGTGGAGAAGGAACTGCGCTTCTCCAAGCCCGCGAAGTGCGAGCCGTGCAACGGTTCCGGCGCGGAGAAGGGCTCGAAGACCATCACCTGCCCGACCTGCGGCGGTCGCGGCCAGGTGACCCGCAACGCGGGCATCATCATGATGCGCCAGACCTGCCCGCGCTGCGAAGGCGCCGGTCAGACCATCGAGAAGCCCTGCCGCTCCTGCCAGGGCGAAGGCCGCGTTTCCCAGCAGACCTCCGTCCGCATCCGCATCCCGGCGGGCGTCGACACCGGCGTGCGCCTGCGCTCCGTCGGCAATGGCGCCGCCGGCACCCGAGGCGGTCCCAACGGCGACCTCCATGTCGTCATCAGCGTCGACGACCACGAGATCTTCGGCCGCAAGGGCTCCGACCTCACCTGCGAGGTCCCGGTCAGCTTCGTGCAGGCCGCGCTCGGCGGGGAGATCGACGTCCCCACCATGACCGGCAAGGCGAGGATCGCCATTCCGACCGGAACCCAGTCCGGCAGCACCTTCCGGATCAAGTCGCGGGGTCTCAAGGAACTCCAGGGCGCCGGCGTGGGCGACCTCCTCGTCACGATCAAGGTCGAGATCCCTCAGAAGCTCAATGCAGCCCAACGGGCGAAGCTCGAGGAGTTCGCCCGCCTCTGCGACGAGACGGTGAATCCCGAGTCGAAGAGCTTCTTCGAACGGGCCCGGAACTTCTTCCGCTGAAACGCCGCGGACGCCGATGCACCGCTGCTTCGTCCCGACCGACCGCCTCCGCCTGGAGGCCTTCGACCTCGACGAAGCCGAGGCCCGTCACGCGGTGCAGGTGCTGCGCCTCGGTCCCGGCGACCGCGTCGCATTGCTGGACGGGGCCGGAACCCTGGCTGAAGGCGTGCTCGAGCAGACGGGCCGCCGGAGCGCACGAGTCCGTGTGGTCGACAGATCCTTGGTTCCGGCTCCGGCGGTTCGCATCCACCTGTTGGTCGCCCTGCTCAAGGGCAAGGCCCTCGACCTCGTGCTCGAAAAGGCGGTTGAACTCGGTGCCGCCTCCATCGTGCTGCTGGAGACCGATCACGGCGTCGCACGCGTCCCGGCCTCGGAGGTGGACCGCAAAAGG
>JAIXUV010000038.1 GCA_027483345.1 Verrucomicrobiales bacterium
ACCTCAGGCGTCCTGGACGTTTCCTCCACGTCGACCGTCCCGATAATGGGGGCCTTCCATTCATTTCAGCCTCGCCTCTCCACCAAAAGCTCGTGCCAAGACTCACTCGGTCCAGGTTCCTCGTCGGAACTTTGTTGCCAATCCTCCAAGAGTGGGATCGGCGCAGAATTCCGCGGCTCGAGGGCCTCGGAAGTCTGGTTCTACGTCGAGAACTGGAATCCATTCACTCGGGACCTTGATGGCATTCAGCTGGATGCTACCCTACGAATTCTTCACCAAGATTGCGTGGAACCGCACGCTTTCCCCAGAATCAGCCATGCCGACCTACGAGTACCACTGCAAGAAGTGCGGACACCGTTTCGACGTCCAGCAGTCCATTTCAGCCGAAGCGTTGTCCCTGTGTCCCAAGGAGTTGTGCCCAAAGAAGAGCTGGGGCAAGGGGAGGGTTCAAAGGGGAGTTGGCGGCGGTTCCGGCCTGCTCTTCAAGGGAACAGGCTTCTACATTACCGACTACCGGTCGAAGGGCTACTCGGCGGCGAAGTCCAAGGAAGGGACAAGCGGCGGTGGGACCGCGGCAGCCGCACCGAGCCCGGCGCCCAGTACAACGGCGAAACCGGTTTCCGCTCCCAAGTAGGGTCTGGATTGTGCCATCCCGGATCCAGCCTCCCAATGGCGTGACCTCACCCACGATGACTAGACCGAGGAGTGCGGACCTTTTGGCGGCTTGTTTACGCATTCTTAAGGGCGGGAGTGCAGCGCGGGCCTTTTGCCTGCGTTGCGCCCTCGGTTTCCTGCTTGTTCCCGCGGGCCTTTCTGCCGCGGGAACCTTGGGGCTGTTGGGTGAAATCTCGCTGCCAGTGACAGCCAGGAGCCGCTCTGGACTTTTTGTTGTCCGCGGAGGTGCCCAGAATCCCAATTCCTCACCTTTAACTGCCCTCGGGGGACTTTCGGTTCCCGGGCAGTTTTCCCGGATCCAGGCTTCCGACAGCTCGGAGATGGTTTCGCTTTCCCCGGCGTTGGTGGCGGTTTCTGGAGAACGGGTCCGGGCTGCGCTTTCCCGGATTCTAGGTCTTCCGGAGGTACATCATGGGCGAATCCAGGTGGTGATTCAGTCCGGTTACCCCGGGAATGTCCCGCTCCGGATTGATTCCACACCTTTCGCCGATGGTTGGCAGTATTCCATCACGGTTCCCGAGCGAATCGGTTGGCCGAGATTTGTCCGGGCCATCGCCGAGGCCGTTCTCCTCGATTTTTCGAATCCGGATCCAGGACGGGATTTGGCTCCTGTCCCCCTCTGGCTCTCTGAAGGGGCGTCGCTCCTTCTGACAATCAGTTCCGGACGTGAATTGGTCCCGGAACCCAACCGCGAGTTCAAGGACCCCAATCGACATTTCGATCCGCTGCCCGCCGTGCTTCAGCAGATGGAGGGACGGTCGGCCTTGGATTTCGCGTCATTGAGTTTTCCGACGGAGGCTTCCCTCTCGGAACCGTCGATGTTTTCGCTCTATCAAGCCAGCGCAGCCCTGTTTGTGCATGAGCTCCCAAGGGCCCCGGGAAGGCCGGACTCGATTCACGCCTTCCTGAGGCAGTTGCAGAATCACCTCAATTGGCAGGCTGCGTTGTTGCAGGCCTGGAACGGGCGTTTTCAGTCACTTTTGGAAGTCGAGAAGTGGTGGGCGGTCCAATCCAGCTACCGACGGATCCGGAATCCATTTCGGCTCTGGTCCCGCGAGGCGACTTTGGGCCAGCTACGCTCGATTCTCACCGAGGCCGTGGTCTTCAACGGGACGAATGCTCCCGTTTCGACTTCGACACCGGCCGCACTTCGCCTGTCCCAGGTGGTTTCCGAGTGGGACTACTCCGCTCAGTCCGAAGTGCTCGAGCGAAAGATCACCCAGCTGCTGAATCTCTTCCCGATGGCCGATCCGGAGCTCCTGCCGCAGATCAAGGAGCTGCATGGATACCTGACAGTCTACAGGACCGCGAGGACGGCTCCTTCCGCGGGTCGGCGAGGGGAGCCAGACCCGCGCGCCCGTCTTCTCGCCATGACGGCTTCCGGTTCGATCCGGCGGGTGGAGGACTCGATTTTCGGGGTTCCTTGAGGACGATATCCACGAGGTTGGGAACCGTTCTCCCAATTTCCACTTCCACCTCCTCCCCAAACCCAGTTGGCTGGGACGGAAGGAAACTTCCATGAAACCACGCCGATTCCTGACCTCGTTTCTGCTCGCCCTTTGCTTGCTGTTGGCGCCTTCGCTTTCAGCGGCAACCGCCGAGAAGTCCGTCGCTCCTGGCTCCGGGATGGTCAACGAACTCTCCAGCGCCATCTCCCAGATCACTGGAATCGCCATTTCCCCCCTTCTCGGGATGGGCGCCGTCGGTGCCTACCAGTGGTTCAATGCGAAGTCCGACTCCGCCAAGGCGAAGTTGCCTTGGTTTGCCCAGCCTTGGTTCTGGGGGCCGGCACTCCTTTTGGTGGGCCTCTGCTTCGCCAAGGATTCTCTCGGCACCGTGGTGCCAACGGCGTTGAAGAAGCCGTTGGATGTCGCCGAGGTCTTCGAGAACAAGCTGAGTGGACTCGTTGCCACAGGCGCGATCGTCCCGCTGGCCATGACGGTCTTCAAGGCGCTGGAACCTTCCTCGGCATCGCTCTCTGACCACGGTTTCGCCGCCATCGATTTCTCGCCGGTCCTGAACATCCTCATGGTCCCCGTCGCGTTGTGCGTCTATGCCTGCGTTTGGGTCGTCTCCCATTCCATCAACATCCTCATCCTCATCAGTCCCTTCGCCACCGTGGATGCGGCCCTGAAGTCCTTTCGGACGGCGATCCTCGCCTCGGTGGTGGGATCCCATTGGCTGAGTGATTTCTTCGGCGCGATGTGGGCAATGGTCATCGTCGGCGTCTGCCTGCTGCTGGCCGGATGGGCCTTCCGTCTTCTCATATTCGGCAACCTCTTTGCCTGGGACATCCTGACCTTTCGCAGGACCCGGTTTACCCCGGAAACCGACAGCGCCACGGCGTTCCTCGCCAGGAAGATCGAGGGTGTGCCTGCCCGGACGTTCGGGAAGCTTCGTCCTGAAGCCGGTGGATGGGTTTTCGAGTACCGCCCTTGGCTTTTCCTGGCCCGCCGTACCCTGAAGCTGGACCTGAATCACGGGAATGCCGCCATCGGCAAGGGCTTGCTGCATCCCGAGGTCCTTCGGACCGATTCCGGCGATTCGGTGGATCTCCTCGACCTGCCGCCTCGGTATCGCGGCCATGAGCAGGCCGTGGCCGCGGCCCTGGGCATCGCCTCGGTCGAGGACGTCGGGCTGATGGCCGCCTGGAATTGGCTTCGCGGCCTTCTGGGCCTTCGGCCGGCCTGAAGTTCCGCAATTCCCGTTTGATTACTGCGGGTGGTTTTCCGTCCACTTGGGCTCATGAATCTCCTGAGAGGACTTTGGCTGGGGCTTTTCTGCGCCCTTCGACTGCTGTCGGCGGAGGCGCAGAAGCCGACGACCGGTACCGGCGGTCCGGCCACCACCGATTGGCTCCCACCTGAATCCCACTTTGCGAAGGTCGTCCTAGACCAGGACGCTGTCGTCGATGGCGAGTTGAAGGACACGATCGTGGATCCCATGGAACTGGCGGTCGCTTCCGACGGCCGGGTCTTCTGGGTGGAGCGTGCGGGCGTGGTGAAGATGTGGGTTCCGGAAGGCAATCGGACAGTCGAAATCGCGCGGTTGCCGACCTTCACGGGACTCGAGGACGGCGCCTTGGGCATCACGCTCGACCCGGGTTTCGAGAAGAACCGCTGGGTCTATGTGAACCGCTCGCTGCCGGAGACCTACGAGTCGGGCGGCGGCAAGGCCGGGAAGATCCGGGTCGCACGTTTCACGCTGGTCGGTGAGAAACTGGATCCCGCCAGCGAGACGGTCGTGATCGAGGTCGAAACCCAGCGTCGCGAATGCTGCCATGTCGGCGGATCGCTGACCTTCGATTCGAAGGGCAACCTCTACATGTCCATCGGCGACAACACGAACCCCTTCGATTCCGACGGCTTCTCCCCGCATGACGAGCGTCCGGACCGCTATCCGTGGGACGGTCAGCGCACCGCGGCCAACGCGAACTCCCTGGTCGGGAAGATCCTCCGAATCCGTCCGAAGGCAGAGGGCGGCTACGACATCCCGGAGGGCAACCTCTTCAAGCCCGGTACCGCGGGTACCCGGCCGGAGATCTTCGTGATGGGGAACCGCAATCCGTTCCGGGTTTCGACCGATCACCGGACTGGATTCGTCTATTGGGGTGAGGTGGGACCGGACTCCGGTTCCAATGATCCGAGGCGCGGATCCGCCGGATTCGACGAGGTCAACCAGGCGCGGCAGGCGGGCTTCTTCGGTTGGCCGATGTTCGTCGGCGACAACCGCCCTTACATGAAGGTCGATTTCGTGGCGCGGGCCACGCACGCGGACCTGCGTCGTCAACATGACGAGGCCCGCAAGCGCAACGAGGAACGCAAGAAGCAGGGCAAGACGAACGAGTTGGAGGTTCTTCCGACGAAACCCGCCGATTGGGATCCCGCCGGTGTCGCCTTCGATCCGGCCCACCCGCGCAACACCTCCCCGAACAACACCGGCATCCAGGACCTGCCTCCGGCTCAACCCGCGTTCATCTACTATCCCGCTTCCCCGTCGACCCGTTTTCCGGTGGTGGGTTCCGGCGGACGCACCGCCATGGCCGGTCCGGTCTACTACTACGATCCGAACCATCCCTCGAAGAAGCGCCTGCCGAAGGAGTTCGACCACACGCTGTTCATCTACGAATGGTCGAGGAATTGGATTATCGCGGTGAAGTTGGATGCGAACGACCAGATTGCCCGCAGCGCCGACGGGAAGCCGATGATGCAGCGGTTCATGCCGTCCACCGAGATCAAGCGGCCGATGGACCTTGAGTTGGGACCGGACGGCTGCCTCTATGTGATCGAGTACGGCAAGGAGTGGGGCAACAACAAGGACACGAAGATCCTCCGTCTGGAATACCGCGGCGACGCGGCCGCGGCCCTCTGAACGAACCGCCGGATGGCCTCACAGACCCGACACTTCGACTTCGTCGTCCTCGGCAGCGGCATCGCGGGCCTGACCTTCGCCCTGAAGGTCGCGGCCCGCGGCACGGTTGCGATCGTCACGAAGAAGAACCGCGCCGACTCCAACACCAACTGGGCCCAGGGCGGGATCGCCGCGGTCACCAGCCGCGAGGACAGCTTCGAGCTGCATGTCCGCGACACCTTGGAAGCCGGGGCGGGCCTTTGTCGGGAACCGGTGGTGAGGTCCATCGTCGAAGAGGGGCCGGAACGGATCGCGGAACTGATGGAGCTGGGAGCCCGCTTTACCGAGCGGGAAGTCCCGGGTGGCGGAGGTCGGCGCGAGCTGGACCTCACCAAGGAGGGGGGACATTCCAAGCGCCGCATCCTGCACGCCCAGGATGCGACAGGACGCGAGATCGAACGGGCGCTGCTCCGCGCTGTCGCGTCGAATCCGTCCATCACGGTCTTCGAGAACCACGTCGCCGTGGACCTCATCACCACGGCAAAACTCGGCATGGAAGGCCCCGACCGCTGTGTCGGCGTCTATGTGCTCAACGGCCCTGAGAGCCGGGTCGACGTCTTCGCGACGCCGGCGGTGGTGTTGGCCACGGGCGGCTGCGGGGTCGTCTATCTCCACACCACGAATCCCGGAATCGCCACCGGCGACGGCGTCGCGATGGCCTACCGGGCCGGTGTGCCGGTGCGGAACATGGAGTTCATCCAGTTCCATCCCACCTGCCTGTTCCATCCCAAGGCGAAGTCCTTCCTCATCTCCGAGGCGGTCCGAGGGGAAGGCGGTGTCCTGCGCGGAGCCGACGGGGAGCGTTTCATGGACCGGTACGACGTCCGCGGAGAACTCGCGCCGAGGGACATCGTGGCGCGTGCGATCGATTCCGAGATGAAGCGGACGGGGGCTCCGTGTGTCTTCCTCGACATCACCCACCGGACGCCGGAGTTCATCGCTGGCCATTTCCCCACCATCCATTCCCGTTGCCTCGAGTACGGGCTCGACATCACCCAGGAATGGATACCGGTGGTGCCTGCCGCCCACTACCAATGCGGCGGCGTGGAGGCCGCGTTGGACGGCGCGACGCCGCTTCCCGGTCTTTGGGCGGTCGGTGAGGTCGCCTGCACCGGTCTCCATGGTGCCAACCGCCTTGCCAGCAATTCCCTCCTGGAAGCCTTGGTTTGTGCCCATCGCGCGGCCGAAAGTCTCCTCGCCTCACCGCCGCCGGGGCCGCTCCCTGTGATCCCAGGCTGGCAGACGGGCAACGCCACCAACGCCGACGAGATGGTCGTTGTCTCCCACAACTGGGACGAGATCCGGCGGTTGATGTGGGACTATGTCGGCATCGTGCGGACCACCAAGCGGTTGCGCCGGGCCGAGAAGCGCCTCGGCAACCTCCAGGACGAGATCCGCGAATACTACTGGAACTTCATCGTCACGGCGGACCTGCTCGAACTGCGGAACCTCGCGACGGTGGCCGAGATCATCGTCGCCAGCGCCCTGCGTCGGCCGGAGAGCCGTGGACTGCATTTCACCTTGGATTTCCCGCAGCGGGATCCCCTTTGGGACTGCGTCGACACGGTCGTCTCGAGACCGCGGCACTGAACCTGAGGTCCGGGTCCTGGGGAGGTGGCCTTCCGCTCCCTTCCATTCGAAACGGTGGCGGCAATCCGGGGAGAACCCGGGCCGTCCAGAAATTTCCGGCCGATTGTCCCTCAAGGGCCGAATCGGGAGTTCCGATACTGCAACAAAGCCGAGGTGTTGTCCCCGGCCCCGGAGAAACACCGTGGAACTCAAGCGACTCCAAAGCCTGATCAAATGGATGCTCGTCACCGCCATCGTGGCGGTACTGGGAGGCTCCGTTCCGTCCCTTTGGGTCACCGTCGCCGCGGGCCCGAAGCCCCTGAAGGCGTTCCGGCAGCATGACCAGCTCCGCCGCGGGCTGCATCAGCTCCGGCTGGAGGTGAACCACCTGGCCGTGGTTGCCTCCGACAGCGCACCGCCGTCCGATCCCGCGACCCAGCGTCGTCTGGACGGCATCAGCAGCTCCATGGAACGTGCGCTGAAGCTGGTTGAGAACTCCGCCGCCGGAACCCGGGCCGGTACCGCATGGAGGCAGCTTTCCGAAAGCTACGAATCCAGGCTCCAGCCCGCGTTGCTCGCCTTCCGCCGGCCAGGGGAGTCCGACCTCGGTGTCGTCCGCGGACAGCTCCTTTCCTCGCGGGACGAGTTCGAATCCCTCCTGGGGAGGATGGACCGCGCCGCCGTGGAGGGAACCGAACGCGGGTTGAACGAGGTCTCAAGCCAACAGCTCACCACCGCTGCGGTCGCCTTCTTCGTCGCCGTGCTGATCCTGCCCCTGCTGGTGATCCAGCGGGCCAACCTGAACCGTTCCCTCGCACAGCTGTCGACGGAGGTGAAGCAGGTCAAGGTCACTGTCCCGGATCCCAAGATGTCGGAGGACCTCATGAAGGTCGCCGGCCGCGTGAGGGAGCTAGAATCGGCCAACGAGGCCTTGGAATCGGAGGTGGTCCAGCTCCGCGACCTCGCCGGAAGGGCGGAGGCCCTGGAGCAGCATCCGGTTGAGACAGGACTCGAGGCCGCGCTCAAGTTCCTCAAGGGACGCAGCCGGGCGACGCTCGGCAAGGACGGCCAGCTCGGCATCGTCTTCAACCTCAAGCCGGAAGAACTCGAGAAGGTTCAGCCCTTGCTGCAGACCGAGACCGAGTTCGTGAAGATCGACCCGCCGGCCGCGCCGGAACCGCCGGTGGTCGAGAACTCGAAGCCCACGGTCCTGATCATCGACGACGACCGCCTCAACCGCACGATCCTCCGTTCCTGCATCGCGGAGCTCGAGGTGAATGTCCACGAGGCGGAGGACGGCGAGAAGGGATGGCAGGTCCTCGACAACGGCACGCATGTCGACCTTTGCCTGTGCGACCTGATGATGCCGGAGCTCGACGGATTCGGCTTTGCGAAGCGGGTCCACGGAGATCGCCGGTTCGAGTCGCTCGACATCATCTTCTGCACCGCCTCCACGGAGAAGGAGCACGTCGCCCAGGCCGCGGAGATCGGCGTGAAGCAGTACGTCGTCAAGCCCTTCAACAAGGAGGACGTGCTCAAGAACGTCCGCATCGCGCTCGAGAAGTCCCTGTCGAGGAAGGACCCGATGGCGGTGGCCCAGGAGCGTCTGGGCATCGACGCCGAGTCCTACGCGCAGCTCATGTCGATGCTGAACCGGGAGGTCACCGAGACGATCACCTTCGTCCGGACGGCGCTCACCCGCGGGCAGCGTCGGGCCGCCTGGACACGCATCAATTCCCTCCGGGGTTCAAGCCAGATGGTCGGCGATGCCGGCCTGGTGCAGTCGATCATGTCCGTCGAGCGGGAGCTGGAGCAGGGCGACGTCTTCTTCATCATCACCGAGCTGGAGAAGCTCGAGGAGGCCAACCGCCGCATGGGGCAGGTTGCGGCGCACATGACCAAGCCCGGCCGTCAGGACAAGCCCGTAGAAAGCCTCGCCGAGGCGGCCTGACCCGCGGCGCAACGCCCGGCGAAGTCCTTGGCGGCTTCCACAATCCGAAGGGCCGTCGCCTGACGGCTGTCCGTCAGGTGGCGCAGCAGCCCCAGTCTTCCCAGGAATCCGAAATCCGCCCCGGCGATCTCGCCGGGAGGAGCCCCGTCGCAGAGGTCGGCCAGCAGGACCGCGAAGGCCTTCAGGGTGACCGCGTCGGAATCTGCGGCAAAACGACAGGTGCCGTTCTCCCACGTGGCGACCCACCAGGTCCGGACCCGGCAGCCGGGGACGAGGTGCTCCTCCAGCCTCGAGGCGGCGGGAAGCGGCGGGCGGCTCCGTGCGCGTTCGACCATCCAACCGAGGCGGGCCTGGGGATCGGGGATCGACTCGAGCCGTCCGACCAGTTCCGCGATGCGGTCGGCGACGGCGACTCCGGAGAAGTTCATCGGTTCCGTCCGGATCGGGTGGGGCGGATCAGTCGAGGAACGCGGTGAGGGGGCTGGTGGCGCTGGCGGTGGGGGAGGCGTCGGCCAACCCCAGCTCGAACGCGGTCCGGCCGCACTCGACCGCCTGGCGGAAGGCCCCGGCCATGCGGTCCGGGTCGGAGGCGACGGCGATGGCGGTGTTCACGAGCACGGCGTCCGCGCCCAGCTCCATGGCCTCGGCCGCGTGGCTCGGGGCGCCGATGCCGGCGTCCACCACCACCGGGACGGTGGCCTGTTCGATGATGATCCGGATCTGGTCGCGGGTCTGGATGCCGCGGTTCGACCCGATGGGGGCGCCGAGCGGCATCACCGTCGCCGTGCCGATCTCCTGGAGGCGTTTGGCGAGGACGGGGTCCGCGTTGATGTAGGGGAGGACGACGAAGCCCTCGGCGACGAGCTGTTCGGCGGCCTTGAAGGTCTCGATTGGATCGGGGAGCAGGTAGCGGGGGTCCGGATGGATCTCCAGCTTCACCCATTTGGGCAGTCCGGCCGCGGCTGCGAGGCGGGCCAACCGCACGGCCTCGGCGGCGTTCATCGCGCCGCTGGTGTTGGGGAGGATCAGGTACTTCGCCGGATCGATGAACTCGAGGATGTTGGCGAAGGGATCCTTCCGACCGGAAAGGTCCGCGCGGCGGAGGGCCACCGTGACCATCGAGGTGCCGCTGGCCTCCAGCGCGGAACGCATCGCCTCGGGCGAGGCGAACTTCCCGGTACCGACGAAGAGCCGGGAGGCGAACGTGCGTCCGGCGATGGTCAACGGCTTCGACATGAGCGATGGAAACTGGCGGCAAGGCTCCCGTTTGTCGAGACGCCCCGCCCGCCGGCGGCCCTTGGGGCCAGCCAGCCGGATCCCGCTCAGGCCGGATCGTAGGCGAGCCACGGCCCCAGCCAGCGTTCCATCTCCGCGGTGGGAACCCCCTTTCGCGAGGCCAGGTCCGCGACCTGGTCCTTGCCGAGCTTTCCGACCGCGAAGTACTTCGATTCCGGATGGGCGAAGTACAGGCCGCTGACGCTGCTTCCGGGCCACATGGCGCAGCTCTCGGTCAGCCGGATGCCGGTCGACGCCTCCACGTCCATCAGGTCCCAGAGGGTGCGCTTCTCCGTGTGGTCCGGGCTGGCCGGGTAGCCGCCGGCCGGGCGGATCCCGCGGTAGGCCTCCTCGATCATCTGTTCGCGGGTGAGGTTCTCGGCGAGACCGTATCCCCACTCGTCGCGCACCTTCTTGTGCAGGTACTCGGCGAACGCCTCGGCCAACCGGTCGGCCAGGGCCTCGGCCATGATGGCGTTGTAGTCGTCGTGCGCCGCCTTGTAGTCGCGGACGATCTCCTCCAGGCCGATGCCGGTGGTGACCGCAAAGGCACCGATGTGGTCGGGCGTGCCTTTGGGGGCCACGAAGTCGGCGAGGCTCCAGTTCGGCGTGCCGTCCTCCTTCGGCATCTGTTGGCGCAGCATGTGGAAGGTCGTCCGGACCGTCGTGCGGTCCTCGCCGGTGTAGATCTCGATCGAGTCGCCCACGCGGTTCGCCGGGAACAGTCCGTAGACGCCCCGGGCGCGGATGCGCCGGTTCCGCATCAGGTCCGTGAGCAGCTCCTGCGCGTCGGCGAACAGCTTGCGGGCTTCCTCGCCGTGCTTCTCGTGCTGGAGGATCGACGGATAGCGTCCGCGGAGTTCCCAGGTGTGGAAGAACGGCGACCAGTCGATGTACTCGCTGAGGGTCTCGAGCGGAACGTCCTCGAGGACGCGAACCCCGGTGAAGCCGGGAACCGCCGGCTTGGAATGGTCGAGCACCGGGGCGAGCCGGCGGGCCTCTTCCAGCGTCAGGAGCGGGGTGGTCTTGCCGGAATGTTCGGCGCGGAGGCGCGCGTACTCCGCCGTGTGGCGGCGGACGAACTCATCCCGGCCGTCGTTGCTCAACAGGCTGGTGGTCACCGGCACCGCGCGGGAGGCGTCGAGCACGTGGACGACCGGCTGGGAATAGAACGGGGCGATCTTGATCGCGGTGTGGGCCCGGCTGGTGGTGGCCCCGCCGACCAGCAGCGGCACCTTGAAGCCGGTCCGCTCCATCTCCCGGGCGACGTGGGCCATCTCGTCGAGCGACGGGGTGATTAGGCCGCTGAGGCCGATGACGTCCGCCCCCTCGAGGCGGGCGCGCTCGAGGATCTTCTCGCAAGGCACCATCACGCCCATGTCGATGACCTCGTAGTTGTTGCAGGCGAGGACCACGCCCACGATGTTCTTTCCGATGTCGTGGACGTCGCCCTTGACCGTGGCGAGCAGGATCTTTCCTTGGGGGCGGATCACCTGTCCGGCGGCCTCGGCGGCCTTCTTCTCCGCCTCCATGAACGGCGTCAGGTAGGCGACCGCCTTCTTCATGACGCGGGCGGACTTGACCACCTGGGGCAGGAACATCTTGCCCGAGCCGAAGAGGTCGCCGACGACGCCCATGCCGGCCATGAGCGGGCCTTCGATCACGAGGAGGGGACGGCCCAGCTTCTTCAGGGCTTCCTCGGTGTCGAAGTCGATGTGGGTGTCGATGCCCTTCACCAGCGCATGGGAAAGGCGTTCCTCGACGGTGCCGCGTCGCCATTCCTCCTCCTTCTTCGCCGCGGCCTCCCCACCCGGCGTGGCGGCGGACTTGAGACGCTCTCCGTAGGACACGAGGCGTTCGGTGGAATCCGGACGCCGGTTGAGGATGACGTCCTCGACGAGGTCCTTCAGCTCCGGGTGGATCTGCTCATACACCTCGAGCATGCCGGCGTTGACGATGCCCATGTCCATGCCCGCGCGGATGGCGTGGTAGAGGAACGCGGAGTGCATCGCCTCGCGGACCGGGTTGTTGCCGCGGAAGCCGAAGGAGACGTTCGACACGCCGCCGCTGACCTTGGCGTGGGGCAGGTTCGCCTTGATCCAGCGGGTGGCCTCGATGAAGTCGACGGCGTAGTTGTTGTGCTCCTCGATGCCGGTGCCGACGGTGAGGATGTTGGGGTCGAAGATGATGTCCTCGGGCGGGAAGCCGACCTCGTCGACGAGGATCCGGTAGGCCCGTCCGCAGATGCGGATCTTGTCCTCGTAGGTGGCCGCCTGGCCCTTCTCGTCGAAGGCCATCACCACGACCGCGGCGCCGTAGCGCAGCACCTTGGTGGCCTGCTCGCGGAACTTCTCTTCGCCTTCCTTGAGGGAGATCGAGTTCACGATGCCCTTGCCCTGGAGGCACTTCAGTCCGGACTCGATCACCTCCCACTTCGAGGAGTCGACCATGAAGGGCGCCTTGGCGACCTCGGGCTCGCTGCCGAGCAGCTGCAGGAAGCGCGTCATCGCGGCGACGCCGTCGATCATGCCGTCGTCCATGCACACATCGATGACGTTCGCGCCGTTCTCGACCTGTTGGCGGGCGATGGCGACGGCCTCCTCGTAGTTCCCCTCGCGGATGAGCTTCGCGAACTTCGGCGAGCCGGCCACGTTGGTGCGTTCGCCGATGAGGATGAAGTTCCCCTGCTGCTGGGTGAACGGCTGGGAACCGGAGAGGCGCAGCGGACGGAATTCCGGGGTGCCCGGGAGAGTGCCGCCGGAGAGGCCGCCCAGACGCTCGGTGCCGCGTTCGCGGGGGGCGAGGTCGCGCGGGTGGCGTCCCGCCAGCGACCGCGCGATGGCGGCAATGTGGTCGGGGGTGTTGCCGCAGCATCCGCCGGCGATGTTGATCAGCCCGCCCTCGGCGAACTCGCCCAGGAAGCGGCCCATGTCCTCGGGCTTCAGGTCGAAGCCCGTCGGCGAAAGCGGATTGGGCAGGCCGGCGTTCGGATAGCAGGAGATGGCCGCACCGGAACGTGCCGAAAGTTCGGCGAGGAAAGGCCGCATGAGATCCGGCCCCAGGGAGCAGTTCAGACCGACCGACAGCGGCCGGATGTGCTTCACCGCGTTCCACATCGCCTCGACGGTCTGCGCCGAGATCATCGTCTCGCCGCCGCGTCCGACGGCCGCGGAGATCGACACCGGGAGACGGATGCGGTCCTCCTCGAAGACCTCCTGGATCGCCACCAGCGCCGCCTTGGCGTTGAGCGAGTCGAAGATGGTCTCCACCAGCAGGAAGTCGGATCCGCCCGCGATGAGCGCCCGGATCTGGCTCCGGTAAGCCCGCTTCACCTGGTCGAAGGTGACGACCCGGAATCCGGCGTCGTCGGCGTCCGGCGAGTTCGAAAGGGAGACCGTCAGCGGCCCGATGGCGCCGGCGACGAACCGTTGGCGTCCGTCCTTCGAGGCCACGCGGTCGGCCCACTCGCGGCACTGCCGCGCCGAGGTCTCGTTGATCTCCCAAGCAAGCTCGTCCAGGAAGCGGTCCTCGATCACCTTCTGGTAGAACGCCGGATCCTTGCGGCCGCCGTGTTCCCGCGGGTCGTCCACGAAGAACTCGCTCTGGCCGATGCTGGTCGCGGAGAAGGTGTTGGTCTCGATGATGTCCGCCCCGGCCTCGAGGAACCGCCGGTGGATGTCGCAGATCATCTCCGGCTGCGTCAGCGAGAACAGGTCGCCGTTGTTCAGCAGGTCCTTCTTCGAGTCGGCGAAGCGCCGGCCCCGCATGTCCGCCTCGGTCTTGCCGTAGGTGCGGATCGTGGTTCCCATCGCACCGTCGATGATGACGATCCGTTCGCGCAGAAGGCGGACCAGATCGTTGCCACGGGTGTACTCGACGTTTTCTTGGACCGGCTTCGACATGTCCGGAAGTTATCGGGTTCCAAACCCTGTTTCCAATAGATAAATCAACGCATCCTGATTTGAGGATATGAACCTCTCCTCGGGACTACTCGGGTTTCAGCTGGAGCGGATCCGAGGAAGGGCGGGACGTTCCGGTCAAGTCACCCCTCCGTCACACGGTCGACACCTATCGGTTCGAAATTGCTGCTGTGAAGAAGACGTCCTCCAGCACCGAGTCGGATTTCCCGGCGGTTCCGCAGGATCTCGCCGAATGGGTCGGTGCGGTGCGTCTGATGCAGTTGACGCTGGAAGCCACCGAAGGCGTCCGGGTGGGTTCGGACCGGTTTGCGACGGGGCGTCCGGGTGAGGTCGTGCCATCCCGCATGCTTTTTTCCCTGCTGGCGTACGCCTATGCGCGGAGCATCTACGCCTCGCAGGACGTCGAGGATGCCGTCGCGCGGTTGGCCGATTTCCGATACCTGGCCTCCGGCGATGTCCCGAACCTGGCTGTCCTACGTCGCTTCCGTCGCGAGAACTGGACCGAACTCCTGGGTGTGCTCACCCGGTTGCTGGTGGCCGTGGTCGACATCCAGACTCCGGGCAGCCGGGCCGCGGCCGAACTGGAGGCCGAAGCCCGCCTGGTGGCCGCCGTCCAGGCCGACAGCCTCGCCGCCGAGTGAGTTGAGTTCCGGACCTAGGGCTCGAAGGTGACCCGCTGAACTCCGGAGCTCCGCTCTCGGGCGGCGTCGGAGTTCCCTGGTCGAGATTCCCGGTGGAACGCCCCGGAACTCCTGCCAAATCCACCAGCGCCGGAGGGTCGATCGACTCCGAGCGATTCCCGATCCCAATTCCCCCTTCGCTCCGTTTGGCGGCTTTGCGGATTGGCGTGAATCCCGCCTTCGCTCCCGTTCAACGATTCCGACTCAGCGCGGCGGAGCCAACTCGAGCACGGCGGCCGTCATGGAGGTGACCGCGG
>JAIXUV010000249.1 GCA_027483345.1 Verrucomicrobiales bacterium
ACGTGCAGCATCCAGTCGAGGTCCCGCGCATCGGCGCGGCGGCCGTGGATCAGGTCGCTTTCCAGGATGTCCCGGTGCGCCTTGAACCACGCCACCTTCGATTGGACCATGGCCTTCGTCCGGTCGGTGTCGTAGAGCCGCGGTCCGCGATAGCAGGCCTGGACCCCCAGGGCCAGGTTGCTCTCGATCATGGCGGCGTAGTGGTCGAGATGCTCGGACAACGGCTCGATCGTGGCCGCCGCGCCGCCGCCCTGGTACTCGGTCAGCGGCACGAACATCCAGCCCATGCTGGGAAGCTTCTGCCAGGTGCCGTCGTAGATGTTCTGGCGGGTGTGGATGACCTGCTGGGCCCGGGGCAGGGACCAGTTGACCTCCCGGTAGCCCATCCCGGATTTCGTGGAGCCGGAGAGGAAGTAGTGGTCGGGCACGTTGAGGTAGAAGCCCTCGGCCCGGCACCATTTGTAGAACTCCGAGATCTCGCGCCATTGGTTCCAGCGCGAGTCGCCGAGTCCCGCGTGTCCGGGATGGTTGGTGGCGGCGCAGGGATCGCCCGGATAGGAACCGTCGTGTTCCAAAAGCGTGAATCCGCTCTGCCGATGGAATTCGTACAGGCGTCGGAAGTAGTTCGTCCCCCAACGGCTCAGGAGACACGGCGAGTTGCCGAAGGTCGGCTTCAGGCCCGGGGGCATCACCACGTCGTGGCCGCCTCCGATGGCCCGCGAGGCGAGCAGGGAATAGCTGCCGATCTCGATGCCTCGGCTCTTGGCGTAGGCGGCCCAGGCCTTCGCCTTCTCCATTGTGGCGGGCTTTTCGTTCTCCATGTCGAAGCCGCTGCCGAAGCTGAGGATGAGCATCTCGAAGCCGGTCGCCGCGCACTGGTCGATGGCGTTGGTCACCACCTGGCCGTTGGACGAGACGACGTGCATCATCAGGGGATTCTCGGTCACCCATGGGGCGACCGTGCGATAGAGCCGGCGGACGGCGAGGCCGCTGCGTTCGCGGTCGGTGTTTTCGAAGGGCAGCACCCAGGCGCGGTAGGATTCGAACACCCCGCCCGGGGCCACCTTCTGGGACGGGCCCAGGTCGGGGCCGATGTCCAACAGGCAGGGTGTGCGCTTCTCGTAGTTGACCTGGGTGTGGAAGTCCGGATCCGAGAGCCAACGGAACGAGCGGCGGTTCGCCCCGGCGGCCATCATGCCGCCGAAGGCCATGTCGGTCTCGACGTGGAAGTTCGGCGGGATGCGGCCTTCGCTGAGTTCGTCCACCTCGGAGACCCGTTCCACCACCGCCAACTGCTCGCTGGAATACCGGTCGAGCTGGAACGCCTTGTCGGTGCCGTTGGAGACGGTGATCCACTTCGAATAGGCGGGCAGGCCGTCGTAGATCTCGTAGTGGACGGAGATACGGATGTCGCGGGGTCGGATGCCGGCCTCGGCGCGGGCCTTCGCGGCGTCGTATCCGGAGAAGGCTCGGACCTGCAGGATCCGGCTGCGTCCCCAGCCACCGGCGTTGGCGGTCCCTTCGTCACCGGCACCACCGCGGCGGTCGGTCTTGCCCACGCGGACGGCCTTGGGGCCCGGGCCGCCCTGGTCGACCTCGAACAACCGCTGAAAGCCCGGACGCGATTCCGCGGCGTCGGCGACATCCCACACGACCGAGCCGGATTGGATGCGGGCCCGCAGACGGTAGGCACGGGCACGGTCCAGTCCGCCGTCCGACTCCGCGAAGGCCGGCACCCGCGCGAGCAGCTCCTGTCCGCCGTTCCGCAGTTCGAAGTGCCCATGCTGTCCGCGGTCCCCGGGCCGGAGGTTCACCTTGATGACCTTGTCCGCGAAGACGAGTCCGAGTCCCGGACCCCAGCTCGTGTCGGTGTCGGTGCCGGGATGGATGACCGCCTCCACGAGGGTGGTTCCGTCGGGCAGCTCCCGCTCGGCGAAGCAGTGGGTGCCCGACTCGGCGAAGATCTCCCCGGCCTTGCCTTCGTTCTGGAACGAGATGCGTTCGGACCGACGGGAATTCCGGGCCTTCCAGGAAGGATCCATTCCTGCGAATCCGTCATCGAAGGCCGGGACCCGACCGGCTTCGGACGGCAGTTCGGCGGCGGTTTCCTCGACGGGCCAGGCGAAGTCGAGGCGGAGTGTCGCGCCGGAGGGAGGCCATTGGGCTTCGGACGCGTGGTGGCGGACGCGTTTCCAGGCGAGGCGCTCCTTCGGCGTGCCGATCTCGTAGCCGGTGAACCGGAACGCGGCCGGATCCGAACGCAGCTGGTCGATCCATTCCGGCCGGAGGAACGCGTAGTTGGGTTGTCCCTTCAGTCCGCCCACCTCATGGCGCCTTCCGTCGATCTCCACGACCGCCTCGGGCTTCACGCCGCGCAGGTGGCTCTCGCCGGTGACCAGGTTGTCCAATGCGACCGTGGCCGCGTTCGGCCCCAGGCGGATCACCCGGCGCAGGAGACCGTTGGAAAGGACGACTTCCCGTCCGTCGGCCGCGACGGTCACCGTGGCCTTGTAGGGCGAAGGGTCCAGGAGCCAATCAACCGGGGCGGCGGCCTGCACGGCCAGGCTGGCGGTGAGGGCGATGAGAAGGGTGGGGAGGAAGGCGGTCATGTCCGAAGCCGTGTCGGACACCATTGGCGGTCGCCGGATTCAAGGACCTTGTCCGGTTCCGTCCGAGAGGAGCCCACGCCGGACCCCTCAGCCCACCCCTCCCGGGAACCGGTTGGCGCACCGGCCCGTGTCGAGACGCGGTTCGGTGACGTGAAATGCACCTGATGTCACCGGTGTTTCACTTGTAAACGAGCGGGATTGACTCCTTGTTATCAACATCTTGCGAGATGCAGTGGATTCAACAGGCGGGAATGTTTGCCGACGGAATCGAGGCGGGGGCTGGAAGTGGCGCCTGTTCGGTTTCGGGGTTTGGCTGACGCTGGCTTGCGGGCAGGTGAGCGCGGAGAACTGGCCCGGTTGGCGGGGCACCGGGGATGGCGTTGTCCAAGGAAAGCCGTTGCCGCGCCGTTGGGACCCCAAGCTCAACCGGGCTTGGAAGGTGCCTCTTTCCCGGCCTTCCGGCGGCAGTCCGGTGGTCTGGGATGACCGGATCTTCCTGACCCAACCGGAGGAATTCTCGGCCTCGGTGCTTTGTCTTTCGCGGACCGACGGCCGGCTTTTGTGGCGCCGGGACGTCTCCCGGATTGAACCCAGCTTCTCGCGTTCGCCCTCGGCCCGTCTGACATCGCCGTCCCACTGCGACGCCACTCCGGTGACCGACGGCCGGCGATTGGTGGCCCTGATGGGATCCGTGGTCTGGTGCTTGGATTGGGATGGCGAGGAGCTCTGGCAGCGGGAAGTCGTGAACCGCGATCCGGCCGGAGGCCCGGCCGCCTCGCCGGTGTTGTGGAACGGGCTGTGCCTGGTGGTGCTTCGGGATCCGGCCCGGATCGAGGCCTTGGATCTGTCCACGGGCGAGACCCGCTGGACCCTGCCTCTGGAGAAGGCGACCGGTTTCGGACCGAAGTCGGCCGTAGGAGGGCTTCTGGTTTCCGGAAGCGCAGGGCTCCGCGGAGTCCGGAAGGCTTCCGGCGAAGTCGACTGGCTGCTCGAAAGTGTTCCCGCTTCGGCCCGCATTGAGCCGACCTGGCTGCCTCGGGCCGCCTTGGTTCCCGGGACCGTGCAGGGCTTCACTGCCGTGAACCTGTCGCGAAAGGGACGTCCAACGGTCCTCTGGACGAACGCGGCCGTGGGTTCGGTGGCCGGACCGGGACTCGTCACTGGAAACCGGGTCTTCGTGCTGAACGACGCGGGCGAAGTGGTTTGCCTGGATCCCCGTGGGGGACGGGTTCTTGGGCGGCGCGCCCTGCCTGGGGCGGGCGAAGTCTCGGTGAACCGCATCGCTCCCATCGCCGCCGCAGGCGTTCTCTACCTGCCAGATGGTTCCGGTTCCGTGACCGTCCTGGAGGCCCGGCCGTCCTTGGATCTCATCGCGGCCAATTCCGTCGGGGAGCCCCTCACCGCCGCACCGGCGGCCTCCGATGGCGATCTGTTCCTGCGTTCCGGTTCCGCCCTCTGGTGCTTCCGCGAGGGCGCCACTCCTTCCGACTGATCCCCAAATCAACCCGACCCGCTTGCGGGATGCGGTAGAGGGATTGGCACGCAGAGTTGCAAAAGCTGGGGAGGGGAGAAGGCCGTCGGATTCCCGTCGCGGAACCGTACCCCGGGTGCTGATGGCTGCTTCGAACCCGGATCCCGCGCCCATTGGCGTCTTGGCACAGTTGCGTGCGGTCGCTCTTCGCTCCCCCTGAATCGACCCGGCCAAGGGATGGGCGCAGCTCGCCCACTTGCGTTCATTGACTCTGGGAGGTGGGCCGCGGGAGTTTGCATTTCAGGATCCGAGCCGGTGCAGGGAATCCTCCGTGCCACTTCCTTCCGGGTCCCCTTGAACATGAACCCTTCCGATATCCGTTCCGGTCTGCGTCGGTGGCGGGGCGCCACCATTGGGGTCTGGTTGTTGGCCGGATCCCTCTGCGGGCAGGAGCCGCCTGGTGGACCGCCGAAGCGGGAGTTGGGACCCGGTCCTTGGGACAACGACGTGCTCGTCCATCGCATCGATGACGGGGGGGCTCGCGAGAAGCTGGCGACCTTCGATCGTGCCGGTGTGGCCTCGGTGGCCCGGATGGCTGACGGACGTCTGCTCGCGGCCTTCCAGCATTTTCCCAAGGACGAACCGCGCCGTTTCGACCGGGTGGCGGTCCGCTTCTCGGGCGACGAAGGAAGTAACTGGAGTCCGGCAGAGACGATCGTCATCGCCGGCTTCCCTGCCGGAATGACCCGGCCGTTCGATCCGACACTGGTGCCGTTGCCGGACGGGCGGATCCGGCTCTATTTCACCTCCAACACCTCGCGGGACTTCCGGCGCAGCCCGCCGATGATCCATTCGGCGGTCACCACCAACGGGGTCGACTATGTCTTCGAGCCGGGCGTGCGTTTTTCGGTCGAAGGCCGGATCGTGATCGACTGCGCGGTGGCGCTACACGAGGGCGTTTTCCACCTCGTGGTTCCCGACAACGGGTCGGTGGCCGACTTCCCCCAGGGACCCGGAGCGGGTCCGCCACCCAACAGCAGGGGTGGCTATCACGCGGTCAGCACGGATGGGCTGAAGTTCGAGCGCCTTACGGATCTGAGCCTGGATTCGTCCCGCAACCGCTGGCTTGGGTGTCTGGTGTCCGACGCAGGCCGGCTCCTGTTCTTCGGGACCGGTCCGGGCCCGTGGCCGATCGGAAGCGCGGATGGGGCTTCCTGGAGGCCTTCGAATGAAACCGTTCGTCTTCCGGGTGCGGATCCCGGCGCGGTGCGACTGAAGGATGGGGCCTGGCTGGTGGTCGCCACCGGCGCTCCTCAGGGGCGGGGGGACTTCCGGGGCGGCCGAAGGGGCGGCCCTGAACCGGAGAAGCCCAAAGACCGCGAAGACGGACCCCGTGCCCCAACGCAAGGACGCTCGCGGGGCGCCGAACACGGAGACGATACGGCAACCACCGGCCGGTGATCGGCCCCTGCAAGGGGAACCCCGCGGTTCCTTGCCCTGCTGTCCGCCCCTTGCTCGTTGCGAGGCTTTCAGGTTTCCTTGGCCCAATGCCCCGTCCAAACACCGTCCGTCGGTTCATGGCCGTGTTTCTGGGGTGGTCATTGTCCGCAGTGGTGGGGGAGGCGCAGGAAGTTCCCTCGCCGGAGGCCCCGTGGCGGTTGGTCGACTTCACTGCCGACGCGGGCATCCAGCGGAGGCAGGTCTTCGATGTCGCCTTCGAGACCAACAAGGTCGCTTGGTTCGCGGTTTCGGACGGTCTTTACCGTTACGACGGGTATCGCTGGACCCGGTACACCACCGAGGACGGACTCCCCAGTGGCTTCGTCCGGACGGTCTCGGTGACGCGGGACGGGTCGGTCTGGATCGGCACCGACAACGGGGCCGGAGTCTTCAACGGCAAGGGATTCGACCGCAGGGGCACCGAAGGACGCCTGGCCGGTCCGAATGTCCGGCGCATCGTCGAGGGGCCGGATGGAGCCCTCTGGTTCTGTTGCGACCGTTGGCCGAATCCGGGTGACCCGGGCGGGTTGACCCGGATGAAGGACGGCGTGTTCCGAAGCTTCGGCAAGGAGGATGGGCTTCCCTCGGACAACCTCGTGAACCTGTTCGTCCGCCGCGACGGAACCCCGCTGGCCATGACCGCCAAGGGAATCGCAGCGGGCTCGGGGGAGCGTTGGACACCGGTGGATTGGACCGGTTTTCCGAATGCCGGGACCCCTTGGGACCTCGTGGAGACCGTGGACGGAACCCTGTTGGTTTCAACGGGGGGATTGCTGATGCACCTGGAGAAGGGGACCTGGGTTCCGTTGACGGAGGTTCCTTCCGGCGGGCGGATCCAGACCGGCATCGACGGGAATCCGGTCTGCGTGCAGGCGTCGAACGACGGCACGGCGCGGTTCTTCCGCTGGCGCGACGGCCGATTCGAGCCGGGTTCCTCGATCTTCACCGGGGAAGGCATCGGGTTCGAAGCGGTCCGCCAGGCTCCGGACGGGGCGGTCTGGGGTGTCGGTCGTGGCGTGATCCGCCGTTGGGAGAACCTGCCGGGCCAATGGATCTGGCGACCGGATCTCCCGCCACCGGTCGGCGAGGACTCCAAAGGCGGACTGTGGTTCGCGAACTCACTCAGGGCCGTACGGATGAAGGACGGGGTTTCCTCGGAGATCCCCGGGCTGTCCAGCCCGCTTGGGTTCGATTCGGATGGAAACGTCTGGGGTGCCGGTGGCGTGGGTCTGGCCCGGTGGCAGAACGGCGTCTTGGAATCCGTGCCGGAATCGGTGTCTGGGATCGTGAAACTGGATCGGCTTCAGGTCGATGGGGCCGGCTCTGTCTGGTTCCTGGGAAAATCCACCGACGGGTCGCTGCGGCTCTCCGGATTCGTGGATTCGAAATGGATCCATGTGGATACCCGGGTCTTCAAGGGTCGGGGGATCCGGACCTTCGAGGCGGATCCGGTCGGCGGACTCTGGGTGGTTTCCACGGAGGTCGACCGCTCCGGCTATTCGGTCCATTTCATCCGGGGCGCCGAACCCGAGACGCAGGAGATCGCCGAAGGTGGGGATGGGATCAGTTGGCCAAGGCTGCGCGCCTCCAAGGACCGGGTGTTCCTTTTCGGCTACCGGGGGTTGTTGGAGACGCCGAAACCGAATCCGTGGCGGCTGAAGCCGTCCGCGGTGGGAAACCATGTCTTCACCGAGGCGGCCAGCCTGGGCGACGTGTCGGTCTTCCTCAGCCAGGAGGGACCCGACGGACAGGCGAGGATCCATGTCAACCGCGACGGGGACTGGATGAGCCATCCGATCCGGTTCGGGCAGTCCCTTTGGTTGGGTGGCGACGGAACGCTGCTCGTCGGAGACGGCTCGGAGATCGTCCTCTGGGAAACCAGAAAGTGGTCCTCGCCGACCTATGTCGCATTGCCGGACGACGCCACCATCCGCTCGATGCTCCGGACGCGGGACGGCTCGATCTGGGTGGAGACCCGCAACGGGGTGATCGGGCCGGGAACCGTTCCCACGAACCCACCCGAGACCCTGCTGGACGGCCCGCAGCGCTTCACGGTCGGTTCGGATGC
>JAIXUV010000387.1 GCA_027483345.1 Verrucomicrobiales bacterium
CAACGGCGCTGGAGCCCGGAGGAAATCCGCTGGATCCGCATCCGTTTTCCCGGGTTGAGCCGCGCCACCGAACTCGACCTGATCGCCATCGACCTGCACCGCGTTCCGGGCTGAACCGGTCCCCTTTCGCACGGCCGGAGCCGTCCGTGCTGCGAAGACGGAAACCACACGGTTTCGTCACGGCGTGGAAGCCGATCATCGGGCTCCATGTGAACTCCGCACCCTCCGTTGCGGGCGCTCCCCGCGGCATGGCGGCTTGGAGCGCCGCTCGTTTCCGCAGGATCGGGTTCCGCATCACGCGGCTTCAGCGGTGTCGGGAATCGGCGTCAGGCAGTCCGCGGCGCTCCGGCAAAGCCCGATGAAGGTCTCCTCCGCCAAGGTCAGGCGTCGGGCGCGCCAATGGAGCACACCCCACTCGCGCCGTGCCTTGCGTCGGCCCAGTGGCAGCGCCACCAGGGAACCGTCCCGCAGCTCCCGCTGGGCCACCCAAGGCGCCACGATGCCCACGCCGAGGTTCAGTTTCACCAACTCCTTGATCGCCTCCATGCTGCCCAGTTCGATGACCGTGTTCAGGACGATCTTCTCCTCGCGGAAGTACTCGTCGAGGATCCGCCAAGTCAGGCTTTTGCGGCTGTAGACCACCAGGTTCTGGCGCGCGACCTCGGCCCTCGGAACGGAACCGGACGCGGCCCACGGATGCAGCGGCGACGCGATGAAGACCAATTCGTCGCCGAACAGATGGGTGAACTGGAACCGCTCGTCGGCCTTCAGCTCCATGCTCAACGCCAGGTCGGCGCGGTTCGACTCCAGGACCTCCGTGGCCGCCAGCGTGTCGCACGGCTCCACACTGATGTGGCTCTGCGGGAAGCTCTCCTTGAACTCCCGCAGCACCGGCGGAAGCAACGAAACGCATAGGGTCACCGGAGCCGCGATCCTCAGACGCCCCACGCCCCACTTCCCCAAACGCTCGATCCCGGAGCGTGCCGAGGACATCTCCAGCAGCACCCGCTCCGCGTGCTGCAACAGATGTTCACCCGCCTGGGTCAGCAACACCTTCTTGCCCAGCCTGTCCAAAAGACGACATCCGATGTCCGTTTCCAGCGCCTTCATCGAGTGGCTGACCGCGGACTGGGTCAGGAAGAGTTCCCGGGCCGTCTGCGTGAAACTTCCAGTGCGGGCAAGGATGACGAAGGCCTGTAGCTGCCTGCTGTCGAGCGGAGACTTCATTCATGAACCCGTTTCATCGGACCGATCAAAAGGAATCGGAGCATTTGACGGGCCGGACATGTCGCATGGGCATCGATACCGCTTAGGAAGGGCCCGTGACGACAGCCACGACATCCAGGTCCGGCGCCCAGCCCGAGGGTTCGGCGATCCGTCTCGGCTTCGTCACGCTCAACGACTGCGCTCCGCTCGTCGTGGCGGCCGAACATGGGCTGTTCCGACGTCACGGACTCCGAATCCGGCTCTGCCGTGAACTGGGCTGGGCCAGCGTCCGGGACAAGCTCACCCACGGCGAACTCGACCTCGCCCACACCCCGAGCCCGATGCCGTTCACGTTGCGCTCGGGTCCGGTGCCCGAGGACGCCGTGACCGGCCTCGTCCTGAACCTCAACGGCAACGCCATCACCCTCTCCGAGGAGCTGTGGAAGGCCGGGGTGCGGGATGCCAACACCCTAGCCCGCCACCTGCGCGGCCTCCGGAACCACGTCCCCACCTTCGGCATCGTCTCCACCCAGTCCAGCCACGGCTACCTCCTCCGCAAATGGCTGCTCCGCGGCGGCATCAACCCCGAGTCCTGCCGCTTCGTCGTCGTGCCGCCTCCCCAGATGGCCGGTCACCTCCGCGCCGGACACCTCGACGGGTACTGCGCCGGCGAACCCTGGAACACCGAGGCGGTCGCCGCCGGCGTCGGCTGGATCGCGGCCACCAGCTCCTCCCTCGAACCCCTCCATCCGGAGAAGGTCCTCACCGCCCGCGCCTCGTTCTGCCAACGCCACCACGAGGAACACCTCGCCATCATCGCCTCGCTCGTCGAGGCCTGCCGCTGGTGCGACGATCCCGCCAACCACCCGGAGATCGCCGCGCTCCTCGCCCGACGCGAGTACCTCAACCTCCCCGTCGGACTACTCCGCGGCGGATGGAGCGGCACCGTCGACCGCGGCCACGGCCACCTCGTCCCCGACCACGAGTTCACCGTCTTCCATCGCCACGACGCCAACGAACCCTCGCCGGACAAGGCCGCCTGGGTCGTCAACAACCTCCTCGAACCCGCCTCCAGGTCCGCGTTCCCGGCCCAGTCGCTCGGACAGGTCTTCCGCATGGACCTCCACCGGGCCGCCGTCGAACTCGTCCGCCCCTTCCCGTCCGACTCCCTTCCGACCCCACAGCCATCCCCATCCGCCCATGCCCCAGAAAACCCACGTCGCTGACCTCAACCGCCGCCGGTTCCTCCGCAACACCGCCACCGGCGCCCTTCTCGCCGGACTTCCCTCGGGCTGGACCGGAAGCGTCTTCGCCGACGACGCCCCGGAATCCCCGAACGTCCGCTTCGGCATCATCGCGCTGACCGACTGCTCCCCCATCGTCATCGCCCACGAGAAGGGCTTCTTCAAGAAGCACGGCATCCAGTCCTCCGTTTCCAAGGAGGCCAGCTGGGCCGTCATCCGCGACAAGCTCCAAACCGGCGACAACCAGGCCACGCACATGCTGCTCGGCATGCCGGTCGCCTCCACCATGGGTCTCGGCGGCTCGGCCCGGAAGCCGATGGTCTTCCCCTGGATCCTCAACCGGAACGGCCAGGGCATCACCCTCAAGGCCGAGCTCGCCGGCAAGGTGAAGGATGATCCCAAGGCCCTGAAGCCCTTCGTCGAGAAGGCCAAGGGCATCGGCGAACCGCTCACCTTCGCCATGACCTTCCCGCCCGGCACCCACGCCATGTGGATGCGCTACTTCCTCGCCGCCGGCGGCGTCAACCCGGACAAGGACGTCAACCTCATCACCATCCCGCCGCCGCAGATGGTGGCCAACATGAAGGTCGGCAAGATGGACGGCTACTGCGTCGGCGAGCCCTGGAACGCCCGCGCCATCGCCGACAAGGTGGGCTTCTCCGCCATCTCCACCCAGGACATCTGGAAGGATCATCCGGAGAAGGTCTGCGCCTTCCTCGCGGAGTACGCCGACAAGAACCCCAAGACCGTGAAGGCCGTGCTCAAGGCCCTCCACGAGGCGAGCGTCTGGCTCGACGACCTGGGCAACCGCCCCGAGCAGTGCGACATCGTCAGCAAGCCGAGCTACGTCAACTGCCCGAAGGACATCATCCTCGGACGCCTGCTCGGCGACTACGACATGGGCGACGGCCGGAAGAAGAAGGACGACGCCTACATGATCTTCAGCCAGCGCAACTGCAACTACCCGCAGCCGAAGTACGTCACCTGGTGGCTCACCCAGTTCCGCCGTTGGGGCATGGTCTCGGGCGCCCCCGACTACGCCGGCGTCGCCGCCAAGGTCGCGGGCACCGAGCTCTACGAGGCCGCCATGAAGGAGATCGGCTTCGCCCACGGCGGCCGCAGCGATGCGCCGGAGAAGTTCTTCGACGGAGTCACCTTCGATCCGAAGGGCGACCTCGAGGCCTACGCCAAGGGCTTCGCCGTCCACTCGCTCAAGGGTTGAGCCCCTCCTGACCCAACCCGACCCGGCCGCGCGTCCCAACGGGGACGCGGCCACACCGCCGCCCTCCCAAGGCGCGCGGCCGGGACAACCCGCATCGAATCCGCACGCCATGAAGCTCAAGAAAGCCGTCGAAACCCTCCTCTACCCGCTCGTCGGCATCGTCGTCAGCCTGCTCGTCTGGCAGGCGATCTCCGGCGGCGTCACCACGGTGAAGTCGCCGTCCGGCGAGATGGAGGAGGTGCGGACCGGACTCGTGAAGGACCTGCCCGGTCCGGCGGTCACCTGGGAAAGGACCCGGAAGTACGTCGTCGAACCCTTCGCCAAGCGCGAGGAACTCGACCAGGGCATCCTCCGCTTCACCTGGTACTCCCTGCTCATCGTCGCCAAGGGCTACTTCATCGCCATCGTCGTCGGGACGCCCATCGGGTTCCTCCTCGGACTCTCCAAGACGTTCACCCGGATGTTCGACCCGATCATCCAGGTCCTGCGTCCGGTGTCGCCGCTCGCCTGGATGCCCCTCGGCGTCGTGCTCTTCTCCGGCGCGGGCCGCAGCGCGAACGAACTCGGCGCCCTGTTCACCATCGCCGTCTGCGCCATGTGGCCCACCGTGCTCAACACCGCCGTGGGCGTCCGCGCGATCCCCCAGGACTACCTCAACGTGGCCAAGGTCCTGAAGCTCTCCCGCACCAAGACCCTCTTCAAGATCCTGATACCGGCGACCCTGCCATACATGTTCACCGGGTACCGGCTGAGCCTCGGCATCGCGTGGCTGGTCATCGTCGCCGTGGAGATGCTCACCGGCCGCATCGGCATCGGGAACTTCCTTTGGAACGAGTACAACAACGGCCTCTACACGAGCATCATCCTCAGCATCCTCACCATCGGCGTCGTGGGCTTCCTGCTCGACCGCGCGATGAGCCTCCTCGAGCAGCGCTTCAAGTCCATCTAGGAGGATTCATGATTCCCGATTCAGGATTCCCGATTTCGTGCCGTCCTCCGCGTCGCCGCGAAGATCCGGACCAACTCCTCCGCCTCGGAGGCCAAGGCGCGGAGCCTCTGCTCCGGGAGCAGGCCGGCTTCTGCGATCAGCTCGATCCAGAAGAGCGACTCGTCCGCCTCCTCGAGGACGATCGAGATCTTGTTGGCGAAGTCCGCACGGGACTTCGAACGGAGGGCCGCACGGTAGTTGGCCGCCACGGACGTTCCGCTGCGGCAAAGCTGTTGGGCCACAACCCGTCCCCGGACCGATTTCGGCAAGGCTTCGGCGAGCCGCATCACCCTCACCGCGAAACGCATCGTACGGTCCTTCAGTTCCTCGGAGTCCACGGAGGCACGAGGCGTCCAGGGCTTCCGGCGTTCAATCGGGAATCGGAAACCCGGAATCAGGAATAGCATGCCCTTCCTCCAGCTCTCAGGCGTCTCCAAGTCCTTCGGCCCGGCCGAGGCCCGCATCGACGTACTCCACGACATCCACCTCTCCCTCGAACGCGGCGAGATCCTCGCCGTCGTCGGCTACAGCGGCTCGGGCAAGACGACCCTGCTCTCCCTCGTCGCCGGTCTGCTCCGGCCGGACCGCGGTTCGGTGACGCTCGACGGGCGCCCCGTCACCGGTCCCGGCCCCGACCGCGGCGTCGTCTTCCAGAACTACAGCCTCCTCCCCTGGCTCACCGTCGCCGAGAACATCGCCCTCGGCGTCGACCAGGTGTTCGCCGACCGCGACGCGGCCTGGCGCCGTCAACAGGTCGAACGCCACGTCGCCATGGTCGGCCTCGCCCACGCCGCACACCGGCGTCCCGCCGAGCTGTCCGGCGGCATGCGCCAGCGCGTCAGCCTCGCCCGCGCCCTCGCCATGGATCCCCAGGTGCTCCTGCTCGACGAGCCCCTCGGCGCACTCGACGCCCTCACCCGCGCCACGCTGCAGGACGAGATCGGCCGGCTGTGCCGCGACTCCGGCAAGACCGCCCTGCTCATCACCAACGACCCCGACGAGGGCATCTACCTCGCCGACCGGATCATCCCGCTCGGCGCCGGCCCGCGCGCGACGCTCGGCCCCTCCTTCACCGTGGACCTCGCACGTCCCCGAGACCGCCGAGCCATGAACCACGACCCCCGGTTCCGAGAGATCCGGAACGGCGTCGTCCAATGGATGCTCGGACCCGGCGCCCGCCAGTCGGTCACCGTCTCCCGCAAGCTGACCCTGCCCGACATCGAGCCCGAGGACCTCGACGCGCCCCGACCACGCCTGGGCGGAGGCCGTCGACCGGTGCGTCGCGGCGAACAACGTCGCGAGACCGTCCAGCTTCCCTGACCCAACCCGCCCCCTTTCCGGCCCATGAGCCACTACGTCGAACTCTCCAACCTCACCAAGTCCTACCCGACGCCGAAGGGCCCGGCGGTCATCGTCCGCGACTTCAACCTCAACATCCGCAAGGGCGAGTTCGTGTCGCTCATCGGCCACTCGGGCTGCGGCAAGTCCACCGTCCTCTCCATGCTCGCCGGGCTCAACCCGGTCACCGCCGGCGGCATCATCCTCGCCGGCAAGGAACTCGTCGGACCCGGACCCGACCGCGGCGTCGTCTTCCAGTCGCCCAACCTCCTCCCCTGGCTCACCGCCTACGAGAACGTGCTCCTCGGCGTGGACCAGGTCTTCTACACCGCCTCCCGGGAGGAACGCCGCGACATCGCCGAATACTACCTCACCGTGGTCGGGCTCGGCGAATCCATGCACCGGCGCCCCGCCGAGCTCTCCCAGGGCATGCGCCAACGCGTCGGCATCGCCCGCGCCTTCGCCCTATCGCCCAAGATGCTCCTGCTCGACGAACCGTTCGGCATGCTCGACTCGCTCACCCGGTTCGAGCTCCAGGCGGTCCTCATGGAGCTTTGGGCCCGCAACAACATCACGGCGCTCATGGTCACCCACGACGTCGACGAGGCGCTCTACCTCAGCGACCGGATCGTGATGATGACCAACGGTCCCGAGGCGTTCGTCGGCGAGATACTCGAGATCCCGTGGGAACGTCCCCGCGACCGCCGGAAGGTCCTGGAACATCCGGACTACTACCGTCTGCGCGAACACCTCATCGGCTTCCTCAACGTCCGGGCCTACACCCTCAAGGGCCTGACGCCTCCGGGCGGCGACGCCGGACACGGTCCCGCGGAACCCGCCCCGAAGGCCACCGCACCCAAACCGTCCGAGCCGGCTCCCAGCCAACTCGAGGCGCTCGCCGCCTGACAGGCTTCCGCAGAATCCCGGATCCCCGACCCCAACCAGCAACCCGACTCCCCCAACCCTCCGCAACCCACAACACCATGCCATCACATCGACTCCCCGGCCTCGTCGCCCCGCTGCTCCTCGCCGCAGCCGTCCAATCCGCCCTCGGCAACGACTGGACCGACATCGGCTTCACCTCCCCGCTGGCCCCGACGCCCGGCTACCTCAACGAGTGGCTGCGCAAGGACGATCCGTACATGAACTCCTGGAACGTCGGCGTCCTGTACTGGGGACGCTACGAGTCCAAGCAGAACGGCGGCTTCGTCGGCCCCGGCTCGCTCGCCGACTTCCGCCGGGATGTCGACAACGACAACAGCTACTATCTCCAGCGCGTCGTTCCCCGGATCGGCTACACCGACAAGTGGTTCGAGGTCTTTGTGCAGGGACGTTCCTCCACCGCTACCGGCGACGACCGTTCGTCCACCGCCAACGGCGCGGTCAACGTGAACACCAACGGCGTCGTCACCTCCTCCGGCCCGACCGGCCGCGGTTCCAGCCCGGAGTCCGACGGCCCCATCGACCTCAACCAGGCCTACGTTTCCATCGGCAACCACAAGGAGTTCCCCGTCTCCCTCAAGCTCGGACGCCAGGAGTTGGTGCTCGGCGAACAGCGCATCGTCGGCCCGCTCCTCTGGAACAACATCGGACGCCAGTGGGACGCCGCGAAGATGCGCTGGCAGAACCGCTGGTTCGCCGCCGAGGCCTGGAGCTCGCTGGTCGTGATGCCCGACGACAACGCCTTCAACAAGTCGAACAACAAGGAGGCGTTCTCCGGGCTCCAGGTCACCACGAAGCAGCTCCCGAAGCTGTGGAGCGAGTTCTACCTGCTCGCCCGCAACGTGGGCCGCGGCGCCAACTCCGGCACCCGCAACAGCACGCCGCCGCCGTTCCGTCCGCCCGAGGCCCAGGACGTCTACACCGCCGGGACCTACCTCCGGAATTCCACCAACGACTGGCAGAACGTGGATTTCGGCGTCCAGGCCTACTACCAGTTCGGCAACTTCGCCGACTTCCGCGAGGCCGGCGGCAACGGTCCGCGCCGCGACCACAGCGCTTGGGCCGTCATCGGATCCGGCGGCTACACCTGGAAGGAATCCGCGCTCACGCCCTATCTGGGCGCCGAGTACTCCTACGCCAGCGGCGACAGCAACCCCAACGACGGCGAACACAACACCTTCGTCCACCTCTATCCCACCGGACACCTGTTCTACGGCTTCGCCGACTTCGCCTCGCTGCAGAACCTCCACAACATCCGGCTCCGCAGCGCGATCAACCCCACCGCGCGCCTCAAGCTAATGCTCGAGGGACACCTCAAGTGGCTCGATTCGGTCGACGACAACTTCTACAACGTGGCCGGCCTGCCCCGCGGCGGCGTCGTGTACCAGGGTGCCGCGGCCCGCGGCACCGGCTACGGCATCAACCCCGACGCCGGCTCCTTCGTCGGCACCGAGATCGACCTCGTCGCCCAGTGGCGGATGAACAAGTTCACCACCATCGAGGCCGCCTACTGCCACTTCTTCCGCGGCGACTACATCAAGGACTCCCTCGCGAAGTCCGGATCCCAGGACGCCGACTACGTCTACGCCCAGGTGCAGATCCAGTTCTAGCCCGTCACCCGACGCCCGCCACCCTGCCCATGTCCTCCCCCACCGAAACCGCGCCGGGCGCCTTCGATCCGATCCAGCGGGAGTATCTCGCCGGGTTGTTCGCGGGGATCGCCCAGCGCGGGATCCATCCCTACGTGGGGACCATGGAGGGCACGGGGCTGCTGACTTCCGACCCCGCCGTGGGCGGCCCCAACCGGGCCGCCCCGGCGCAGGAGGAGGAGAAGGTCCACGGCACGCCGGTCTCGGAACTCAACCGCCAGGAGCTGTGGAAGCACGAGCTGGCGGGGCTCGATTCCTGGGACCGCCTCGTCCAGCACGCCCAGGAGGACCGCTTTCCGGGCGACGCCGACAACTTCCGCTTCCGCTACCACGGGCTGTTCCACGTCGCCCCGGCGCAGGACAGCTTCATGATGCGGGCCCGCATCCCCGCCGGTGAACTCACCTCGGCGCAGATGCGCGGGATGGCCGACCTCGCCGAGGAACTGGGCGACGGCAAGGCGGCCGTCACCACCCGCTCCAATCTGCAGGTCCGCGGCATCGCCCCGCGGCACCTCGTCGAGGTCGTCACCCGGCTCGTCCGCCTCGGCCTCACCGCGAAGGGCTCCGGCGCCGACAACATCCGAAACATCACGGCCTCTCCCACCGCCGGCTTCGACCCGCAGGAGCTGCTCGACACCCGGCCGTTCGCGCACGCGCTCCACCACTACATCCTCAACAGCCGCGACCTTTTCGACCTGCCACGGAAGTTCAACGTCGCCTTCGAGGGCGGCGGGGCCGTGGACACCGTCGCCGACACGAACGACATCGGCTTCATGGCCTGTCGCGTTCCCGCGACGGCATCCGGGCTCTCCCTGCGCGACGGCGCCGCCGCTCCCGTCGAACCCGGCGTGTACTTCCGCGTCGAGCTCTGCGGCATCACCGGGCACCGGCAGTTCGCCAGCGACACCGGCCTGCTCGTGCGCCCCTCCGAGGCCGTCGCCGTCGCCGCGGCGATGATCCGCGTCTTCTCCGCCAACGGCGACCGGACCGACCGCAAGAAGGCCCGCCTGAAGTACCTCGTCGACCGCTGGGGCGTGGACCGCTTCCTCTCCGAGACCCAGGCCCGCCTCGCCTTTCCCCTCGTCCGCCTGCCGATGGACTCCTGCATTCCCAGGCCGCCGTCGATCAAGCACGGCCACATCGGCGTCTACCGCCAACGCCAGCCGGGCCGGAACTACGTCGGCGTCGTCGTGCCGGTCGGCATCCTGACCGCCCGCCAGATGCGCCGTCTCGCCGACATCGCCGAAGCCCACGGCTCCGGCACGCTCCGCCTCACGCCCTGGCAGAACCTCATCATCCCCGACGTCACCGACGCCTTCGTCGAGTCCGTGCGGCGGCAGCTCGTCCGTGCCGGCCTCCACCACGAGGCGGACCACGTCCTCGGCGGCCTGGTCGCGTGCACCGGGAGCCGCGGATGCAAGTACGCCGGCACCGACACCAAGGGCCATGCGGTCGAGCTTGGGGGCTTCCTCCAGCGCCGGCTCCGCCTCGACCAGCCGCTCAACATCCACTTCACCGGCTGCCCGAACTCGTGCGCCCAGCACTACATCGGCGACATCGGGCTCCAGGGCGTGAGGACGCAGGTCGCCGGTGAGAGTGTCGAGGCCTACCACATCGTCTTCGGCGGAGGCGTCGGCCACGACCAGTCGGTCGCGCGCCAGGTGTTCACCAACATCCCGTGGACGCAGGTGCCGGACCTGCTGGAGCGGGCGCTGCGGGCGTACCTCCGGATCCGGGAGCCGGGCGAATCCTTCGCCGTCTTCACGCGACGCCACGACGTGAAGCGACTCCAGGAGCTGTTCTCCGCATGAACCCGCCTCCCGTCCCATTCCTGCCCGAGTCCGCACCGTTCACGGCGGAACAGCGGGCCTACCTGAACGGGTTCCTGGCCGGGCTCTTCTCCCGCGTCCCCGGCCCGGCCGCAACCGCGGCCCCGGTCGCCGCACCGGTCCGGCTCACACCGTTGGCGGTCTGCTTCGGCAGCCAGACGGGCACCGCCGAGGGTCTCGCCAAGCGCATCGCCCGCGAGGCGTCCAAGCGCGGCTTCGCCCCCACGCTCCACGACCTCGCCTCCGTCACGCCGGCCTCCCTATCCGGCGAACACAGCCTGCTCGTCGTCACCAGCACCTACGGCGACGGCGAACCGCCCGACAACGCCAAGGCGCTCTGGAAGGCGCTTTCCGCCGCGGACGCCCCCCGGCTCGAACGGCTCCGGTTCTCCGTCTGCGGCATCGGCGACTCCAGCTACGCCCGCTTCTGCGGATTCGCCCGCGACCTCGATTCCCGGCTCGCAGCCCTCGGGGCGACCCGCGTCGCCGACCGTGCCGACTGCGACACCGACCCCGAGGAAACGTTCCTCCGCTGGCTGTCCACGGCGCTCTCCTCCCTGCAACCCGCCAAGGAAGCCGGGCCGGAACCGTCCACCGCGGCCATACCCACGACCGAATCCGCTCCTGCCGCCGGCGCGCCCGCAGCCCATTCGCGCTCGAACCCGTTCCCGTCGCGGCTGCTCGCCAACCGCAGGCTGAACGCCGCGGGCTCCGCCAAGGACGTCCGCCACCTCGAGTTCGACCTCGCCGGTTCGGGCCTTTCCTACGAGGCGGGCGATGCGCTCGGCGTCCTTCCGCGCAACGATCCCCAGCTCGTCGCCGAACTGCTCCGGATCCTCGGCGCGTCTCCCGACCTCCCGGTGACCCTGCCCGGCGTCGGCGAGCTCCCCTTGTCCGAGGCGCTGGTGTCGCGGCTCGAGATCACGCGCATCCCGCGGCCGCTGCTGGAACACGTCGCGACGGCCTCGGGCGACACCACGCTGCTCGCCGTCACGGCCCCCGATGCGAACGGCGCACTGACCCGGTTCCTGTACGGACGCGAGATCGTCGACCTGCTCATCGCCCACCCCGATGCGCGTCCCGATCCGCAACGCTTCGTGGGAATGCTGCGGAAGCTCGCGCCGCGGCTCTACTCGATCAGCTCCAGCCCGAAGGCCCACCCGGGCCAGGTCCATCTCACTGTGGGCACGGTACGCTACGAGAGCCTCGGGCGTCCCCGCTCCGGGGTCTGCTCGACGTTCCTCGCCGACCGCGTCGGACCGGACGCAACGGTCCCCGTCTTCGTCCACGTCAACCGCGCGTTCCGTCCGCCCCCGCCGGACCGGCCGCTGGTCATGGTCGGACCCGGCACCGGCATCGCGCCCTTCCGCGCCTTCCTCGAGGAACGCCGCTCGGTCGGGGCCACCGGACGGAACTGGCTCTTCTTCGGCGACCAACGCTCGGCCACCGACTTCCTGTACCGGGATGAGCTGGAGGACTTCCAACGGGACGGCACGCTGCATCGGCTCGACCTCGCCTGGTCCCGCGACGGAGCGGAGAAGGTCTACGTCCAGGACCTCATGCGGAAGCACGCCGCGGAACTCCACCGCTGGCTGGAGGAGGGCGCCGCCTTCTGCGTGTGCGGCGACGCCTCGCGCATGGCCAAGGACGTGGACGCCGCGCTGCAGGAGATCTACCGCACCGCCGGAGGACTCGGGACGGAGGAGGCCGCGGCGCGGGTCGACGCGCTGAAGGCGGAGAAGCGATATCTCCGGGACGTCTATTGAACAGACCGCCATGTCCCCACGCACCGGCATCGCCCAATTCCCCGAAGGGACGCCCCATGGACTGGAGCCGGTCAGGACGCTTGTCGACGAGCTGCTCGAGGATCAACGCCGCCTGACCGCCGTCGAGCGCTTCTCGCAACGGCATGCCGACGCCAAGGCACCGCTGCTCGAGTCGCACTACCGGGATCTGCTGCCGCTGTCGGCGCCGCTTCCCGGCGAGCAGTACGCCTTCGAGGTGGACCTCGACGCCTGCAGCGGATGCAAGGGCTGCGTCACTGCGTGCCATTCGATGAACGGTCTCGACGACAACGAGACCTGGCGCGAAGTCGGCTTCCTCGTCGGCCACGCCGCTTCGAAGCCCTCCGGACCGTTCCGGCCTTCGGCGGACGCCCCGGTGATTCCGTTGACCCAGGTGGTCACCACCGCCTGCCACCATTGTGCGGATCCCGGCTGCCTCAACGGCTGCCCCGTGCTCGCCTACGACAAGGATCCGGCCACCGGCATCGTCCGGCACCTCGACGACCAGTGCATGGGATGCAGCTACTGCATCCTGAAGTGCCCCTACGAGGTCCCGAAGTACTCCAAGGAACGCGGCATCGTGCGGAAGTGCGACCTCTGCCAGGGACGCCTTGCGGCCGGTGAGGCGCCGGCGTGCGTCCAAGGCTGCCCGAACGAGGCCATCCGGATCCGTCGCGTGCGGACGGCGGACCTGATCGCGACCCATCGTCCACAGGAGGCCGCGACGGCGAACACCTTCCTTCCGGGTTCGCCGGACCCGTCGATCACCGCGCCGTCGACCCTCTACCGTTCGCGTCATCCCGGGACCGGGCTGCGCGCGGCCGACCAGGATGTTCCGCGGTTGGATCCGCCCCACGTTCCGCTGGTGCTGCTGCTGGTCCTCAGCCAGGCGTCCGCCGGCCTCGCCCTCGCCCTTCCCTTCGTCGCTGGCTTCGCGGCGCCGACGGCGTTCCGGGTGCTGCTCGTCGCCTCCGGCGTCCTGCTGGCCCTCGGCATGGCCGCCTCGGTCGCGCACCTGGGCCAGCCCACGAAGGCCTGGCGCGCGTTCCTCGGATGGCGCCGCAGTTGGCTGAGCCGCGAGATCCTGGCGCTGAACCTGTTCGCCGGCGCCCTCGCCGCGGCGGCCGCCTCGGCCTGGATCCCGGCCCTGCAGGGACTCCGTCTTCCCCTGGCCCTCGCCGCTTCGGCCACCGGCCTGGTCGCGGTCATCAGCTCGGCGATGGTGTACGTCGACACGCGCCGACCGGTCTGGGATGCGACGCGGACCTTCGGCCAGTTCCTCGGGACGACCGGCCTGCTCGGGGCCACGCTCACGGCCGTTGCCCTGGGTTGGACCTCGACGGCCGGACATCCGGAACTGCTCCCCGCGGTCCGCACAGCCGCGATCCTCGCCGCGCTATTCCGCACCGCACTGTTCGTGTGGAACCGCGCCTGCCACCGCGCCGCGCTCGCAGACCGTTCCTCGCCCGTCCACGCCAACGCCCGCGCCCTCGCGGAGCTGCTTCCCGCGGTGATCCCGGTGCGCAACGGGCTCTTCCTCGTCTCGACCGTGGCGGGGCTCGCCGCGCTGGCAGGCCCCGCTTCGTCTGCCGCAGCGTGGGCAGGCCTTGCCGCCCTCACCACTGTCACCACGGAACTGCTGGGCCGCCTCGTCTTCTTCGTGACCGGCACCTCGCGACGCATGCCCGGAGGCATCCCCACATGACCGACCAACCGAAGGTCCCGGCCTCCGCGCCGAGCGACTCCCTGCTGCGGCGTTGGACCGGTCCCCAGACCTCCGACCTGGTCCTTTCGCCGGGGCGGTTCGGACTCGGACGCGTGCCGCTCCGGCTCGAACCCGACGCCACCACCGGGATGGTGTGCGGTTTCTGCGCCACCGGCTGCGGGTTGCAGGTGCATCTCCGCGACGGCGAGGCCCTCAACCTCAGCGGCGACCCCGACTACCCGGTGAACCTCGGCATGGCCTGTCCGAAGGGTTGGGAGGCACTCGCCCCGCTCCGCTCCCCGGACCGCGCCGTCTCGCCGCTGTTGCGCAACCCGGCCACCGGCCAGCTGGAGCCCGTCTCCTGGGTCCGCGCGCTGGACGAGTTCACTTCGCGGATGAAGGCGGTGCAGGCGGCCCACGGTCCGCACAGCATCGCCTTCCTCAGCACCGGCCAGATCTGCACCGAGGAGATGGCGCTGCTCGGCATGCTGTTCAAGTTCGGCATGGGAGGTCTCCACGGCGATTCCAACACCCGGCAGTGCATGGCCACCGCCCACGTCGCCTACAAGCAGAGCCTCGGCTTCGACGCCCCGCCCTACACCTACGCCGACTTCGAGGAGTCGGACGTGCTCGTCTTCGTCGGGGCCAACCCCTGCATCGCCCATCCGATCCTCTGGCAACGCGTCCTCCGGAACCCGCACCGACCCGAGATCCTCGTCCTGGACCCCCGACGGACCGAGACCGCGATGAACGCCACGCAGCACCTCGCGCTGCGGCCCAAGTCGGACCTCACCCTGCTCTACGGCATCGCCGCGGCTCTCGTCGCCCGCGGCGCCGTGGACCGGGGCTTCGTCGAGGCCTACACCACCGGCTTCTCGGAGTTCGAGACGTTCCTCAGGGCCTTCACGCCGGAACGGGCCTGCTCCGAGTCGGACATCACCCGAGAGGCTTTCGACCGCGCGGTGGACACCATCGCCCGGGGACGACGCGTCAGCTTCTGGTGGACGATGGGAGTGAACCAGGGACATGAGTCCACGCGGACCGCACAGGCCCTGATCGACCTCGCGCTGATGACCGGCAACTTCGGACGGCCGGGCACCGGCGCGAACTCGATCACCGGCCAATGCAACGCGATGGGTTCGCGGCTCTACTCGAACGTCACGTCCCTTCCGGCAGGACGCGACTTCCGCAACGCCGAACACCGGGCCGAGATTTCGCGGTTGCTCGGGATCCCCGGGGAAAGGATCCCCGACCAACCCTCGCTCGCCTACGACCAGATCCTCGAGGGGATCGAGAAGGGCGACATCCGCGGGCTCTGGGTCATCGCGACGAACACCGCGCATTCATGGATCGACCAGGACCGTTTCCGGCGCCTGGTCAGTAAGCTCGACTTCCTGGTGGTCCAGGACCTCTACGCGACCACCGACACGGCCCGCCTGGCCCACCTCGTCCTGCCCGCCGCCGGATGGGGTGAGAAGGACGGGACGCTCATCAACTCGGAGCGCCGCATCGGCCTGGTGAAACGGGTGCTGCGGGCGCCAGGCGAGGCCCTGGCCGACTTCCACATCTTTCGCCTGATCGCCGAAGCCTGGGGTTGTGGCGGTCTGTTCCGCGGATGGACCGACCCCGAGGCGGCCTTCGGCATCCTCCAACGCCTCAGCCGCGGCACCCCCTGCGACATCTCCGGGATCCGTGGCTACCGGCATCTCGACGAATGCGGCGGGATCCAGTGGCCTTTCCCCGAGCCGGCCGCAGGCGTGACCTCGGATCCGGTCCGCGAACGGCGTCTGTTCGAGGACGGTCGGTTCTTCACGCCCGACGGCCGGGCGCGGTTCGTTTTCGATGAACCCCGCGGGGTCCCGGAGCCCGCCGACGCCGAATACCCGTTCATCCTGCTCACCGGCCGCGGCACCAGCGCCCAGTGGCACACGAACACCCGCACGGAGAAGTCCGCGGTGCTCCGGTCGCTGTACCCGGCCGAGGTGTACTGCGAGATCCATCCTGACGACGCGGCCCGACTGCAGGTGGAGACCGGTACCCGGCTGCGGATCCGCTCGCGTCGGGCGACCATCGAGGCCCAGGCCTTCGTCACGCCCACCGTGCAACCCGGCCAGGTCTTCCTCCCGATGCACTACGTCGAGGTGAACCGCCTCACCCGCTCCACCTTCGACCCGCATTCCCGTCAGCCGAGCTACAAGCACTGCGCCGTCCACGTCGAACGCGCCGACAGGACGATCGCGATTCCCCGCAGTTAGCCGCGGCTGCCAAGCCGCGGTCCTCTTCCCTTCCGGATCCTCGGCGGCCTGGCATGCCGACCTCTGCCACCTCCTTCAGAGGCTGCTCTCATCGCCGGGCCGTTCGGGGAACTGGAGCTTCAACACGGTCCCCGCACCCGGGGTGGAGTCGAGCGTCAGCGCACCGCGCAGCTCCGACGCCCGTTCGAGCAGGGTGACCATGCCGAAGCCGTCCTTGCGGGACTGGGCGACGTCGAAGCCCCGTCCGTCGTCGGCGATCTCCAGGTGGAACCAGCCGGCCACCGAACCCGGCTGGAGCCGGATGGTGATCCGGGACGGCTCGGCGTGCCGGAGGGAGTTGGAGACGGCTTCGCGGACGAGGTTGGCCAGGTGCAGGACGCTCCGTCGTGGCAGGTTGCGGGTGTCGACGGCGATCGCGAGCTCGAAGCGGACGGGAAGGCTGCGTTGGAGCCGGTCCACCAGCCCCTGGAGGATCTCGGCGAAGGTGCGGTGCGACGAGGACTCGTCCTTGATCGTGAGCAGGAACTCCCGGAGCTCGACGAGCGTCTCCTGGACGAGGCGCTGGCCGGCCTCGAGCCCTTCGCGGGCCCGGGGCGGCTGCTGGTCGATGTTCCGGAGCGCGTGCTGCAGGTGGAGCCCGACCGCGTAGAGGTTCTGCACCGTGCCGTCGTGCAGGTCCCGGGAGAGACGGGCGCGTTCGCGATGGGCCTGAGCGAGCCGCCGGTTCGCGGACTGCAGGCGCTCGAGCATCTCCGCCTGGTGTCTACGCTCGCGGATCTGCAGGAACAGCACCTGGGTGGCGAGCAGGGTGAACACGACTCCGCATCCGGAAACCCAGAGCGCGATGCGGCGTTCCGACTGGTCCCGGAAGTGGTCGGTGGCCCAGAGGTCGAACCAGAAGACGGAGTCCTGGATCGCGATCTTTCCGGAACGCTGGATGGCGGGGTCCTCCGGGCGGGCCGACCGGGGATGACGACGGACGCTCTGGTAGAGGATGTCGCCCCGCGAGCTCTCGGCGGTGCCGGCGCGCACCTCGAGCCCGAACTCCGGATTCGCGTGCGAGATCTCCGGCCTGAGGATCCGCTCGAAGTCGATGTCGACGAAGGCCACGCCCCGCCACTCGGCCGGCGTGATGCGGACCTTATCCTTGGGCGGTTGGCGTTGGACCGGGGCGTAGAGCCGGATGCCCCGGACCTCGCGGCCCCGCCATTCGGCGGGCGCGATCGGCTCGACCCCCGAGGCGACCGTGCCGGCCATCGCGAGCGCGAGCGCGATGCGTTCGGGTCCCGGACCGTCGGACGCGGCGCGGGGATGCCTCCGGAGCAGGTCCAGCCCCAGCACGGTGTGGTTGGTCCGCCAGTACTCCTCCGGAAGCGCCCGCGGCTGGTAGAGCACCACGGGCAGGCGCGGCTTGCCGATCAAGCGCTCGGGGAACGGATCGGCCGGCGCGAGCGGCGGTTCGATCCGGAAATCGAATCCATGTCGGTCCGACCAGATCCGCGAGGCCGTGGCCTCGCTGCCCGAGGGCACCTGCTCCGCATAGCCGATCCCGGCGAACCCAAGCAGGGATTCCTCCGCGCTCCGGGTCCGGAGCCAGGGCTTCAGTTCGTCCGGTCCGCGCGGGTCACCCTCCGCAATCCAGTCCCGGAACGCGTTCACCAGCCGCATGTGGCCCCGGACCTGTGTCGTGATCACACGCTGGATCCTGCCGTACATCTCCTCGGCCTTCGCGGCGTCCAGACGTCGCGCCCGGGCGTCCATCAGCTGGTATGCCAGCCCCGTGAGGAGCAGCCCGCCGCACAGAACGGCGGCGGCCGGACGGAACAGGGGCTGGACGAGGGCGGGCAGGACGCGTCGCAACGGACCGGCCGCCTGGAGGACCGCCAGCACCACCACGGCCCCGATCGCCCAGGGCCACCCATCGCGGGTCAGCGCGATCCGACGTTCGCGCCCGAGGAAAACCTCCGGGTAACCGCCAAGTCCGCGTGCCCTCAGGGCCTCCACTGCGGTGCCGGTGAGCCGGTAGTCGAAGAGGACGACGTCGTCGTAGGCGACGTCGAAATGCTCCTGTCCACGACTCGCGGTCTCGGCCAGCCATCGGCCCACCTCCCCGCCCGGGAAGCCCAGCCAGCTGCCATACTCGCTGAGACGGCCTCGGGGCGCTTCGCCGCAGAGCCGCAGGCTGGCGTTGACCGGCTCCCCGTTGCCCCAGCCCTGTCGGGCCGACAGCAGCCTTCCGTCGATCCGGATCTCCATCCAGGCCGGATCCACCGCCAAGGAGAGGAGAAACCAGCGGCCCAACGGCACCGTGTCCGCAGTCGAAACGGCCACCTTGGTCGTCCAACGCCCGGGAACTGCGGGATCGCGGACCGTCTGTTCGAAGAAGACCTGTCCGTTGGTGATGCCGAGGTAGGAGCGGTACTCGGGCCCGGTGAGCGAGGCGAGATCGAAGGAGATCCGGGAGACCGGGGTGGCGTTGGAAGGGATCCGGACCCAGAAGGCGAGGGTCCAGGCCGAGGCCCCCTCGGGAAACCGGCCGAGTTCCACGGTCGAGATCGGTGGGACCTGGAGGTGCCAGTTCCCGGCCTCCTCGACGGCCACCGTGGAGCCCCAACGTTCAAGCCGCATCCCGTGGAAGGGATTCGACCACTCGCGTTCGCCGGAACCCCACAGGATCGGAGTGCCGGCCGGCCAACCGGCAGGTCGGCGTCCGGTCCATTGCGAGCCTGCGAGCCAAGCGAGGATCGCGGACAGCACCAGGCCCCAGGCGATGCGGAACCGGAGATCCCACGTGGTGGGTTTCGGGGACGTCGCCGGAGGCGCTCCCTCCCGTTCCGTGGGTTCGCCGCGTTTCACGGGCCCTGACGGTGGCGCAACCAGAGGGCGACGGCCCCGGCGCGGTTCTTCACCTCCAGCTTGGAGTAGATCGTGGTCAGCATGTTGCGGACGGTGCCCTCGGTCAGGAGCAGCTCGGAGGAGATCTCCTTGTTCACCTTCCCGAGGGAGAGCAGTGCGACGACACGCTGTTCCTGGGGCGTGAGCATCTGCAACCGGTTCTTCGGCGAGGCGGCCACCGGCGTCGGGGTCCGACGTCCGGAACACGAATTCGTGACCAGGATCCGGGTGATCACGGGATCGATCACCGCCCCGCCGCGGGCCACCGCCAGGATCGCCGCCCCCAGTTCCCCCTGCTCCAGATCCTTCAGCATGTAACCGTCCGCACCGGCATCCAACGAGTTCAGGACCGACTCCTCGTCACCGTAGGAGGTGAGCATCAGGACCTTCGGGGCATCCGGCAGCGACTTGACCTGCCGGCAGAGCTCGATGCCGGAAATGTCCGGAAGCCGGATGTCGAGGATCACCACGTCGGGGTTGGTCTGCGGAAGGAGCCTCAGCGCCTCCGAAGCCGTCGAGGCCTCCCCGACCACCTCGACCTTGGGCTCGTCCGAAAGGATGGCCCGGACCCCGAACCGGACCACCGCATGGTCATCGACCAACAGCACTCGGATCGGCGAGGAAGGTGTGGCCATGGAGCGACTGGGCATGCGATCGGAGTTCGGGTGGCCGGAGGGTGGACGAAGCCATGCGAGAGATCCACCGCGCCCCTTGGGTTTCCATTCCGGCGGATGCCTCTCTACCGCTTCGATTTCGACAAGCCTATCGGGTCCCGAAACACCCCGGTACTGAGGAATGTCATGTCCAGGATGTGACATTCCTCCAGAACCCGGGATGAATGTCGCCAGAGACACCCTTTGTGCCTTGTGGAGAACCTGTTAAACGGGGATCCGCGATGACTGAACCCGCAAGCGATCCGGCGAAGACGACGGGACTTCGATGATTCCCGGGGACGGTCAGCCTGACTCCATGCCGGGGCGTCCGGGTTCCGCATCGTCGGTCGGCGGCCCGGTGTTCCAAGAGGTGTACCCGGATCCGCGCGAGCGGGCGGCCTTGCTGTACGAACTGGTCTTCCGCCGCCTGCCCGAGGCCGGGCCGGATCCGGCCCGGACCACCGCGGCCGAGGCGCGTTCAAACCTGTCCACAGTGCTGGAGGAATTGGTCCGGAAGCGGCGGAAGTCGGAGACGCCCATCGAGCAGCCCATCCCCTCGGACCTCGCGGTGGAGGAGGTCCGGATCCTGGGACAACGCGCACACCTGTACCGGTTGCCACACCCGGAATTCCTGCCGGGCGCCTACCTGATGCTCATGCTGTCCCCGGGCGAGATGCGGGGGCCGCGATGCTTCTTCCTCGAGCGGACCGCATCGCCGTGGGGACGCGATGTTGGCCGGCTGGCATTCCTCGGCCCGACCGGAGGCGGCCGGGTCGATGCGGGGATCGTGATCCAGCCGAACCGCGATGCGTTCCTGGGCGGCGTGGAGGTCGCCCTGCGCTCTTGGACCGATCGGCCGAGGAGGCAGGAACCGGGCTCCGAGGGGACAGCGGCGGAAGTCAGTCCACCGCGTCCGTGAATTGGCCACGCCGCCAATCGTTGTCCCGATGGGTCCTCCACGTACGGTTGGTCCGACGCTGCTCCGCATGGCCGTCGGCGTAGGTGATGTTGGCGAGATCTCCTGGGTGCCGCCCCAGCAGACGTGCCTGCTGGTTGGCGGATGCCGCGTCGTCGAACGCCCAAGGCTGCGGATACATGCCGCCCCGTGACGGGGACCCGTTGGCCCGCCCCGCATCGCCAAGGAGGATGAAGGAGGCCGGACTCGCGAAGGAGGAAGGGGGCGTGGTCTCGTTGAATCCGAAGTCCGGATTGGCCAGGTACCAGGACCGCTGCGACGCCCCTTCGAGGTTCGCCTCATTGTGGTTGTTCCCGTAGTCGGTGGTGAACCAGGCACCCGGCTTGGGGGCTTCCCAGCGGGGACCATTCGGGCAACGGAACACGTTAGTGGCGGTGCCCAGGTACGGAAGCAGCAGCTGACGATAGGAATAGGGCGCCCGGGCCTCGGCCGTGTCCGGCGTTCCGGCAGGCGCGGTGCGTTCGGTGACCGACGCCGGAAACCGGTCCAGATTGTCGGACACGTACAGGGTGTAGCCGATGCCGATCTGGCGGACGTTCCCGAGGCATTGCGTCCGCTTGGCGGTGGATTTCGCCCGGGCGAGCGCCGGAAGGAGCATGCCTGCGAGGATGGCGATGATGGCGATGACGACGAGGAGTTCGATCAGGGTGAAGGCACCCGAGTCGGACGGCTTACGGGATGGATGTGAGGACATGACACGTTGGCTGAGATTCGGAGTCGCCTCCCCGTTTTCCAGGGTCGGTGTCCGTTGGATTGGAATCCTCCCGTGGTACGGGTCGGGGAAAGCGGGTTTGCCTCAGATGTTTGCAGCGACGGCCTGCAGGTAGCGGTTCTCGACCAGGATGGTCTTGAGAGCGGCGACCAAGGCATCGACCTGGCGGTGGAGCGGCGCCTTCTGCGGGGTCTCGAAGGTGATCTCGAACGGCGGTTGGGACTGGTTGGGAACGGATTGGAGCATCCCCGGATATCCTTGGTGGATGATGCCGGACCGGGCGTCGAAACCGTCGATCACGACGCCATGGTTGCGGGGCAGGAAGCGTCCCGCCTCGAACAGCGCCGGCTTCAGCAGGTGCTCCGAAAGCACGTTGCCCTTCACGAAGCCGTACAGGCCGTCGCTGGTGTCGTCGCTGTGCAGGGTGATGATCCCGTGGAACGACTGCATCCAGATTTCGGACTCGAGGAACTTCACCTCCGGCTGCTTCGTCCCGGACCAGAACTCGCGGTTGAGGTCACGTCCGCTCCGCGAATGGCGGGTGCCGTCCTCGAAGCCGGTCGGGTTGCAGACGGGGTAGATGAACAACGCGTAGCCCTCGGCGATGGACGGGTTGTCCTCGAGCGCCTGCAGGAACCGGGGCAAAGCGAGGGCACCGATGGGTTCGTCGCCGTGGATGGTGGCGAAGACGCCGATGCGCTGGACGTCCCCGCCGCCCTGCCGTCCGACGTACAGGTAACGCGGGAGGGTGTAGTCCTCGCCGTCATGCTGGAAGCGTCCATGGGAGACGCCCACCAGGCGCCGCGACGACTCGGCGATGCGGTCGAAGGGCTCCAGGATCCGGCGGAGCGAACGCCGCGCGCCGGCCGCGGGCGTGCACATCGACGCGGCGACCTGGGAGGCGGCGTCGAGGGCGGACGGGGAGGATTCCGGGATCACGAGGGTGGACATGGGGTTGCGGGGGAAAAGGAATCAGCGGAGGCGTTCCTGGATGCGGTCCAGGAGGGAGCCCTGGGCGAAGAAGCGTTCCTGGATGGCCGGCCAGCCGCCGAAGTCCGCATCGGGATCGAGCAGCGTGGGCTTCGACTCGGATGGGACGGCCTCCGCGGCGGAAGGCCGGAAGCCGTGGCGGACGAAGATCTCCCGGGCCGCGGGCGTGAAGAGGAAGCGGACATAGGCCTGGGCGGCCTCGCGGTCCTCGGGGGAGGCGTCGCGACGGGCGACGACGGCGGTGGGGAAGTCGGCCCGGATGCTGACCGACGGAACCACCGTCTCGAAGTCGGGGTTCCGCGAATCCCGGGCCACGAGCGCGACCTCGGCCTCGAAGGTGAGCAGGACGTCGCCGACACCGCGTTCCACGAACGTCGTCGTGGCCGCGCGTCCGCCGGTATCGAGGACCGGCGCGCGACGCACGAGGGTTGCCACGAGTTCCTCCGCGGCGTTGGTGTCGCCGCCCGTGCGCCGAAGCTCGGCCCCGTAGGCGGCCAACAGCGAGTAGCGGCCGTTCCCGGAGGTGCGGGGATTGGGGAAGACGACTTCCACGCCGGGCTTCGCGAGGTCGCTCCAGTCGCGGATTCCCTTGGGATTCCCCTTCCGGACGAGGAACACGATGGTGCTGCCAAACGGTGTGGAACGGTGCGGCAGCAACGTCCGCCAGTCGGCCGGCACGCGGCCCTTCCCGAGGCGGGCGATCTGGTCGAGGTCGGTCGCCTGGTTCATGGACACCACGTCGGCGCCCAAGCCGTCGATCACGGACCTGGCCTGCTTGGTCGAGCCGCCGTGCGACTGGCGGACCGTGATCCCGGAAGCGTGGTTCGAGCGCCACGCGGCCTCGAAGGCCGTGTTGATGTCGGCGAACACCTCGCGGGTGATGTCGAACGACACATGGAGCAGCGAAGCCCCCACGGCCGGCATCGCCAGGAGCGCCGCCACAAGGGCGGTCAGCAGCGGTGCGGACCCATGGAATCGAAGGCGCATGGAGCGGGATGCGAGTCGGTTTCGGTCGGTCGGTCGGCTTCGGGCTTCAGCGCCTCTGGATCTTGTCGAAGCTCGCACCCTCGGCGAAATGGGCCGCGTGGGCCTTGGCCCAGCCTCCGAACGTCCCGTCCACGGTGAACAGCTCCAGCTTCGGGAAGGTCTTCTCGAACTCCGCAGCGATCTTGGGGTTGCGCGGACGGTAGAAGTTGCGGCCGGCGATGCGCTGGCCCTCGTCGCTGTAGAGGTGGTCGAGGTAGGCCTTCGCGACCTCCTCGGTCCCCTTTCGCGCGGCGACCTTGCCGACCAGCGCGACCGGGGGTTCCGCGAGGATGCTGACGGTCGGCACGACGATCTCGAACCGTTCCTTGCCGGATTCCTGGAGGGACAGGATCGCCTCGTTCTCCCAGGCGATGAGCACATCACCCTGGTTGCGTTCGACGAAGGTGACCGTCGCGCCACGGGCACCGGAATCGAGCACCGGAACGTTGGCGAACACCTTCTTCGCGAAGTCCAGCGCGGCCGCGTCGTCGCCCTTGGACTGGCGCAAGGCATAGCCGTAGAGGGCGAGGTAGTTCCAGCGGGCGCCTCCGGAGGTCTTGGGATTCGGGGTGATCACCGACACACCGGGACGCGCGAGGTCCGACCAGTCCCGGATGTTCTTCGGGTTCCCCTTCCGCACGAGGAACACCACGGTGCTGGTGTACGGGGAACTGTTGTCCGGGAGATCCTTCTGCCAGTCGGCCTTCACCAGACCGCCCTTCTTCGCGATCGCGTCGATGTCGAAGGACAGCGCCAGCGTCACGACGTCGGCCCTCAGCCCGTCGATGACAGAGCGGGCCTGCTTGCCGGAGCCGCCGTGCGACTGCTTCACCGTCACCGTGTCCCCGGTCTTCTGCTTCCAGTGGCGGGCGAACTCCGCGTTGTAGGCGGTGTACAGCTCACGGGTGGGGTCGTAGCTGACGTTCAGCAGCTCGACGTCCTTGGCGAGGGCGGTGGCGAGAAGGCCGAGCCAGGAAATCAGGAGAATCGGACGCATACGGTTCAGGTTTCGGGAAACTGGGAGTTCGGAAGGACGGGGAGACAACGGGGTCAACTCAGGCTTCGGTCGAGGTCTTCGAGGGGATGCGGAACTTCTCCGTCCGCTCGATCTGCACCACGCGGCCCTCGTGCACCACGATCTGGATCACCCCGAACCGCAGCGAGGACACCTGCTGGCGCAAGGCGTCGAGCCAATCCGTGGCTCAAGGGACCGGGTTCTCCACCTTCACCGATGTCGAGTTTGACGACGGGGCGCTCATCTCGGGGCCCAACTAACCATTGAATCTCTATTGAGTCAACCTGTTTGATGTAGATTCATCCTGTTCTTCTGAAAACCTCGTTTTCTTGAGGAAACGAGGGACTTTGAAACTTGATTGATGGACTCGGGATTCTAGGGTGGTGGCCGATGAAGTTGACCGTCCGAGGGGAGTATGCGTTGCGGGCGCTGACCCATCTGGGTCTGAAGTACAGTGCCGGCGTGATCCAGATCCCGGTGATCTCGGCGGTGGAGAACATCCCGAAGCGCTTCCTCGAGCAGATCCTGAACGACCTGCGCACCGGCGGGTTCGTGGAAAGCCGACGCGGTGTGGCGGGCGGCTATCGTCTGGCGAAACCGCCGTCGAAGATCCCCTTGGCAGCGGTCATCCGGCACATCGAGGGCGCCCTCGCGCCGATCGGATGCGTCAGCGAGAACTACTACGAGAAGTGTAACTGCCCGGACGAGGCCCGGTGCGCCCTGCGGTCGGTGATGAAGGAAGTCCGCGACGCGATCGCGAACAAGCTCGAGGGAACCACGGTCGCGGACCTCGTCGAACGGGCCGAAGCCCTGCGGGCGGCCAAGGAAGTCGACTCGGACTTCGTGATCTAGGCCAGGCGCCCCACCGGGCCGTTCACAGCTTCTCCGGCTCGCGGAAGGTCACGGTGACCTCCTGCACCTTCGGCTCCTTCTCCGGCATCAAGGTCAGGAAGACCTCCACCGATCCATGTCCGCCCCGCAGACGGAATCGCCCACGGAGTTGGTTCTCCGCCGTGAGCGGGGTGACTTCGACGATCGGGCCGGTCTTCGCCAGGAGTTCCCCGCACTTGCGACGCCACTCGGTCTCGGGATGGTCGAGGAAGAAGTTGGACGCCAGGGCCTCCCGGTCGGCTGCGGAATCCCAGTCCTGCAGCAGACGCGCCAGCTGCCCTGCCCTGCGTGCGAGGATCGGCGACGGAACCACCGTCCGCGCCGGAATCTTCGCGGCACCGACGAGGACCTCCATCGCCTTCACGTTGGCGGCGGTCATCGGGGCGTAGGTGCGGTTGCCGAAGGCGATCAGGGCCACCCCGTGGTCCGGCAGGAACCGGAACTCGCTGCCGAATCCCGGCAGACCACCCGCGTGGCGGACCCAGATGATGCCGCGACTGTCCTGGTTCCAGCTCAGGCCGGTGCTATAGCCGGCGGCCCGCGCCACGGGTTTGCCCTCCAGGTCGGAGAGGTCGGTCGGCACCGTGACCACCTCCCAAGGCCGATGCATCTCGCGCCGGGTGGCCCGCCGCAGCGGGGCACGGTCCGGCTCGTCCCGGGGCGGCCAGGCGTCCAGATGGAAGGCCGCGTAGCGCGCGAAGTCGTCGAGCGTGGTGACCATCCCGCCCATCGCGCCCCAGGCGCCGTCGTGGAGCATCGGTTCCGCCAACCAGGCGCCATCCTGCCAACGGTAGCCATGGGCCAGTTCCCCGGAGGGCACGGCGTCGATCTCGTAGACGGTGTTGGTCATGCCCAACGGCTGCAGGATCTCGCGGGTGACGTAGCGCTGGTAGGGCATCCGTGCCACGCGGGTGACGATCCGGCCAAGCAGCGTGTAACCGAGGTTGGAGTATTCCCAGCGGATGCCGGGTGGATTGGAGAAGGTCAGCCCTTCACGGACCAGGGCATCCAGCTGGGCGTCGGTCTCCGCGAGCTTGCGGTCCCCCCAGGGATCGTCCTGCGGAAAGCCCCCGGACATGCGCAGCAGATGCCGGATGGTGATGACCGGGGAATCCAAGGTCAGCACGTTCACGCGTCGGAACTCCGGCAGGTGTCGAGAAACGGGATCCTCCAGCGAGAGCTTCCCGAGGTCACGCAACCGTAGGATCGCCGCAGCGGTGAAGCTCTTGGACATCGACGCGATGCGGAACCGGGTGGACAGCCCCACCGGACGTCCCGACGCGGTCTCCGCGACACCCGCCGC
>JAIXUV010000314.1 GCA_027483345.1 Verrucomicrobiales bacterium
CCCGAGGCCTCCACGCGGTCGAAGGCCACCAAGGCGTCCTCCCACCGCTTCGCCGCATAGGCCGCCACGCCGAGGTCGTAGTGCAACGCGACGTTCTCCGGCGACCGCTCGGCCGCCGCCGACAGCAGGTCCGCCACCGCCGCCGGGGCGCCGTTGGTCAACTGCCGCTGCAGGGACGGGATGTCGAGGTCCGTGTCCGCCGCGAGGACCCGCGGTGCGGCGACGGCGACGAGGGCGGCCGCGAGGGTGAGGGAACGGAGGGGTTCGTTGCTCATGGCCGGGGTGTTTCGGTGGTCCGGATCGGGGTGGCGACGACCGCGCGACGGCTGCGTCCGGCGCCGACCGCGAACCGGGCGAGCAGCGCGAGGATGGCGGCCCCGAGGGGGTACTGGTAGCCCTCGACGTAGTTCCGGAGATCCTGCCTCGCGGCGCTTTCAGTCAGCGGCCGCAGGAACTCCTCGCGCAGCTTCCGGAAGCCTTCGCCACGTTCGCCGAGCGGATGGTAGCGCCCGCCTGTCAAGGCGGTGATGCGCTTCAGGTTCGCTTCGTTCAACCGCGAGACGACTTCCTGGCCGGACGAGTTCTGCGCGGATCCGCCGCCGGCCATCCCGCCGTACTGGATCCGGGGAACCTTCGCCCCGGCCCGCGTCCCGACGCCGATGGCGCAGACCTTCACGCCCTGCCGCGCCCAGCGCCGCCCGACTTCCAGCAGCGCCGTGCCGGAGTCCTCGCCGTCGGTGACCAGCACCACGACCCGAGGCTGGATCGAGTTGGTCACGAAGTAGCGCCCCGCCTTCTCGATCGCCGCCCCGAGGTCGGAGCCCGCCGTCTCGCCGTCCATGTCCACGCTCAGCGGCGAGGTGTAGCGCAGGATGGTCTGGATCGCCCGCGTGTCGAAGGAGAGCGGCGCGTTCAGGTAGGCGACCCCGGAGAAGGTCACCAGTCCCACCCGGTCGCCTCCGGCCTCCTCCAGGAACCCGGCGATCGCGTTGGTCGCCGCGGTCCAGCGGTTCGGCCGGACGTCCGGGGTCAGCATCGAACGCGACAGGTCCAACGCGAGGATGTAGGGGACGCCCCGCAGCTCGGACTGGGTCGACGCCTGGAATATCAGAGGACGTGCGGCGGCGAGGCCGAGGCCGACGGCCGCGACCACGACGAGGATAGCGTCCACCCGGCGGCGGATCCGGTCCGCGCCGTCGTTCGCCCAGGCCCGTCCGTGACCCCCGGCGAACTCCGCCGCGGCGATCCTGCGTCTCCGACGGGACAGCCAGCCGGCGATCGCCAACGCCAACAGCGCAGCGGGCACGGTCCAAAGAAGCTCGGGTTGGGCGAACCTCACGGGATCCTCCTTCCCAAGTCGGCGACGAGCCGTCCCGCCAGCCAGAGCAGGGCCCCGGCCGCCAAGGGCCAGGGGAACAGCTCCCGCCAGAGCACGAAGCGCTTCTGGATCAGCTCCCGCTTCTCGATGCGGTCGATGAGGTTGTAGATGCCCTGCAGGGCCCGGGTGTCGTTGGCCTGGAAGAACTGGCCACCCGTGACCCGCGCGGCCTTGTTGAGGTCGTGGGACGCCGCCGCTGTCGGCGTGACCATCTCGGGCCCGATCAGGACCGAATAGAGCTTCACCCGGTCGGCCACCAGTTGCGAGACGACCTCGGAGGCCCTCGGGCCCGACGAGTTGTCGCCGTCGGTGATCAGGATCACCACCTTGCTGCGCTCGCTGTCGCGCCGCAGGAAGTTCCCCGCCGCCATCACCGCCCATCCGATGCCGGTGCCGGTGGCGAGGTCCGTCTGCTTCATCGAGGCGACCGCCCACTTGTGGTCGAGGGTGAGCGGGCTGACGAGGAACGGCGTCCGTGCGAAGCAGACGATGCCGATGCGGTCGTTGGGACGTCCCTCGATGAACTTCTCGGTCACCGTCTCCAGCGCCAGGCGGCGTGTGACCCGCTTGCGGTCCAGCCGGAAGTCGGTCTCGGCCATCGAGCGGCTGAAGTCGAGGGTGAGCATGATGTCGATGCCCTTGCTGGGATCCGGCGTGTCGCCGCGGGGCATCCGGGGCCGGGCCAGGGCGACGACCAGCAGCGCGATGGGCACCAGCGGCCACCACCATCCGACGCGGCCGAGATGGCGCCGCACCGGGCGGCCGAGATGGCCGCGGCCGGCGAGCGTGGGCACCACGATGGACGGGACCGGACCGCGGGGCCGCCGCCACCAAGCCAACACCGGAAGCGCCAGGAGTCCGAGTAGGAACCACGGATGCAGGAACTCGATCTGGGCGAGGTCGTTCATGTGGTCGCCCTCCCCGAAGTCTGCGCTCCGGCGCACTCCGCCACGAACCGCTCCGCGGTCTCCACCAGCCCGGTCTTCCGGTCCGCCTCCACGTCCTGCCGGGCGAATTTCACGGCGTCACACAGCCCGAGGAAGCCGGCCAGGGTTCCCCGGTGCACGGGATTGAAACGGCCGTCGGACGCCACCGAGCCCAGGAATTCCCGGGTGGTCTGGTAGCGGATGCCGAAGCGGTACTGGGCCTCCAGGTAGGCGCGGAGGATCCCGCTGACCTCGATCGCGAGCGGGTAGGCCTCCATCGCCGCCGCCTTCGCGCGGAGGTCCCGGAGCAGGCGCAGGTATTCGTCGTGGACGGGTGGGCCCACGACTTCGACCGGCGCCTGGGAAGGAGGGCGGCGTGACATCCACCAGCGTGTCGCCAGGTAGAGGAGGACGCCGGCCAGCGCGGGCACGCCGAGGAGGAACCACGGGTTCTCCCACCACTGCGGGAGCGGAACCAGCGTGAGGTCCTCGACAAGTTGCGTTGGCGTCATCGGTTGCCGGACGGGTTGCGGAAGTCGACGGCAGGAAAGGGTGCGCGGGACCCGGCGTTCACGCGATCCTCCGTCTCGCGGCGCCGTCCAGGAAACGCTGCAGCCGCTGGGCCCACGGCTGGTCAGTCCGCACCTCGAGCTCGGGCACGCGTCCCGAGCGGAAGGTGGCGAGGAGTTCCGCATTGCGCCCGGCCGCCTGCTTGGCCCAGCCCTCGCGGACCGCGGGATCCGAGGTGTCCACCTCCATCACCTCGCCCGTCTCGGCGTCCTGCAACAACGCCCAGCCGACGTCCGGCAGTTCCGTCTCGCGCCGGTCCGTCATCCGCAACGCCATGAGCTCGTGCCGGCGGTTGGTGGACTTCACCGCCCGGGTCCAGGATTCCGTCTCGGGATCGTGGAAGTCCGACAGCACGAAGGACAGGGTCGGCCGGCGGTAGAGGTTGTTCAGGAAATTGAGGCCGGCGGTCAGCGAGGTGCCGCGGCCGGCGGGGACCACGGACAGCAGTTCGTGCAGCAGTCGCGTCACGTGGGAACGCGTCTTGCGGGGCGGCACGTAGCGCTCGACGCGGTCGGTGAAGAGGATGGCCCCCACGCGGTCGCCGTCGCGCACCGCGCTGAAGGCCAGCGCGCCGGCGAGGATGGCAGCCTGTTCCCGCATCGTCTCTGCGGCGGTGTCGCCGGACGCGGTGCCGAAGTGGCCGCTGGCGGAGAGGTCCACCAGCAGCATCACCACCAGTTCCCGCTCCTCCACATGGCGTTTGATGAACGGCTTCCGCAGCCGGGCGGTGACGTTCCAGTCGATGCGGCGCACGTCGTCGCCCGGCACGTATTCCCGGACGTCGGCGAAGTCCATCCCGCGACCCTTGAAGACGCTGGCCATCCGGCCGCCCATCAGCTGCTCGCTCACGAGCCGGGCACGGACCTCCACCAGCCGGAGGCGCTTCAGGTAGTCGGCGGGGAGCATGGCGGGTCAGCGGACGGCCTCAATGCGGTCTTGAAAGACCTGCACGAGGCAATGTGTTTCGGAGAGTCGTGCCGCCTCGGGCCAGGCGACCAGGAGTCGGGCCCGAAGTTCCCTCAAGCGCATGTTGCCAAGGCGGACATGGATGACCGGGGGAGGCGGCCCCTCGACCAATGCCCGCTGGGAGAAGTCGGCGTCCTTGGTCACGACCACGAGTCCATTGGCCTTGGCATCCAGCCAGATTTCCCGGTCGGTGCGAACCGGGTCGATGTCCGACTGATGCACGAAATCGGGGCCGTTCCAGAACGCGAGGTCTCGGGGCAGGTTGACGTCGATCAGAAAGCGGGCCGGCATGGTCCTCAGGCTGTCTGGACCACCGTGTAATTCCGGGCCATCAGGCGGGACGCGAAGTCCAGGCAGGCCTGGACTTCTTCCCGCGTCAGCACCGGGAACGCCTGGAGCACCTCATCCACCGAATCGCCCGCGGCGAGGAACTCCAGGATGCTCTGGACCGCGATCCGTTTGCCGCGAACCGACGGCCGTCCGTTGCAGACTTCCGGATCGATGGTGATGACGTCGTTCATGCGAGGAACCTAGCGCTCGGAAGGGGGCATGCGATGTCGATTTTCCCAGGTCCTGCCGGAGCCGGCATGCTCGGGTGCCGACTCCGGTCATTTCCAAGGCGTCAGACGAATCCCGGTCTCACTTCGTCGTCGCCAGGTACTCGATCAGGTTGCGCAGGTCCTGGCGGGTGAGCAGGTCGCCGAAGCCTTCCGGCATCCCGGACAATCCCTTCTCCCGGCTCTGGATGTCGGCGACCTTGACCTTCACCAGTCCGTCCTCGGGTGAGTTCAACAGCAGTTCCTCCGAGGTCTCCGACTTGATCACGCCGGCGTAGGACTGGCCGTTCTTCAGGTTGACGAGCACGTTCTCGTATCCCTGCGCGATGGTCGCGTTGGGATGGATGATGGCGGTCAGAACGTAGTCGCGTCCGTTGCGCCCGGCCAGGCCGGTGAGATCGGGGCCGACCTCGCCGCCTTCGCCCTGGATCTTGTGGCAGCGGACGCAGCTGACCTCGGCCCGCTCGTGGAAGACCTTGCGCCCCTCCTCGACGTTGCCGCCGGTGAGGCTGACCTTCCACTTGGCGATGGGATCCTTGGCGTCGAGGGAGGCGTCGAACTTCGCGACCAACGGCTTCAGCGCGTCGCGCTTGGCGGCGGCGTCGAGCACGTCGAGCTGGAGTTCCGCGGCGACCTTGCCGGCGAGCAGCTGTTCCATCCAGCGGGTGAGCGCGGCGTCGGCCTGGGCGCCGGGAAGGGTTCCCAGCGTGGCGAACGCGGCCTGCTTCTCGGTCAGCGTGCCCGAGGCGAGCGCCTGCTCGAGCGAACCGAGTCCGGAGGCGCCACCGGCCGACTGGGCCGAGGCGCGGACCGCGGGCGGCTGCTCGACCGCGAGCTTGGTCGCCAGGCTGCGGACCTTGTCGTCGGAATCCTTCGCCGCGGCGGCGAGGGCGTCCGCGTACTCGGGCGCCTGCAGGGCGGCCAGCGCGCGAAGCGCCTCCGAGCGGGTGGCTGCGTCGGCCTCGCCCCCGCGGACCACCTGGGCCAGGGCCGGGGCGGCCTCCGCGATCTTCAGGGTTCCCGCGGCGCGGGCCGCGGCGGCGCGGACCTTGTTCGGGGCCGAGGCCACCAGCGCGGCGGCGTTGGGGCGCAGCGCGTCGGCCGGGGTCTTGGAATCCCGCGCGAACGCCGTCGGACGCCAGAGCCCCGTGACACGGTCGCGTCCCGGATTGGAAGGCCAGAGCGTCAGGGCGTCGATGGCCTCCGCGCGGAGCGCCTCGGATCCTCCGCTCGTCGCGGCGTACTTCGCCAGCGCCACCGCGGTGCCGTCCGTGCCGAACCGGTAGTTGGCGTTGACCACGCGACGCGAAAGCGGCGGGTGCTCGGGAAGCGGCTCGGAGATCAGCTTCGCCAAGGCCTCCATGGCGCCCGGGATCGGCTGGTCGTTGATCGCCCGGGCGGCCTCGGTGACCACCTTCGGGGACGCGTCGTGCAGGAACAGCGCGATCTCGTTCCGCTCCAGCTTGCGCAGCGCGAGCACGATCCCGAGCCGGACCGATTCCGAGGGATGCTTCGCGTTGTTCACCAGGGCGTCGATGTCGTTCGCTCCGAGCAGGGCCATGACCCCGGCGTGGCGCAGGTAGGGATCCTTGTCGGCGTTCGACTCCAGCATCGCGAAGACGGCCGGGATCGACTCGCGACGCCCGAGCTTGGAAAGGGCGATCGTCCCGAGCGCCCGGGTGTGCGGATCGGAATCCGTGGTGAGGCGGACCAGGGCCTCGTAGGCGCGGCCGTAACGGGCGTCGCCGAGCACCCGCGCGGCATTGGCCCGGATCCGCGGCTCGGAGTCCGCGAGCAGCGGGATCAGGCGCTCCAGCGTCTCGACCTTCGCGCCCGGCACGGTGGTGTTCCGGGCCGCGCGCGCGGCCTGGCCGGCGCCCCAGACGCCATGGAGCCTGGCCTGCGTCGTCTTGCCGGAAATGGCCGCCTTCAACAGCGACTTGTCGTCGCCGCGTCCGGCCAGCTCGAACTGCGCGCCCTGGCGGACCCGGAAGTTCGGATGCGCCAGCAGACGCGAAAGCTCCGAGGCGGACCGTCCGGAGAAGCCCTTCGACAGGATGTCACGGGTCTCGGCGACGACCGGGGCCCCGGAGTGCTTCGGATCGCTGAAGCGGTAGATGCGTCCCTTGCCGACCGGCTCCCAGCCGTCGAACCAGTCCAGCAGCCAGAACGACCCGTCCGGACCCCAGTGGCCGTCGGTGGCGTTGACCGACCAGATGAACTTCTCGTCGTCCACGATCTCGAAGCCGGCGCCCTTGGGCTTCAGCTTGAACTTCACGATGCCGGAACCGCTGGAGCTGCCGCGGAAGTCGCACAGCGTGAACGTGCCGTTCCACTCGGGGCCCGCGCCGGTGCCCTCGTAGTAGCTCACGCCGGAGGGGCCTGAGGTGATGTTCTTGATCGGCGGCGTGACCCAGGCGGGCTGCGCGTCGTTCTGCGGATGCCACATCTTCTCCGAGTTCCACGGGCCGCGCGGGTTCGGGGCGTTGCCGGACTCGAGGAACTGCCAGCCGATCCGCCAGCCGCTGTCGCCACCCTCGACCAGCCAGGTCCAACGCGCCTGGTCGCCGCCGTCGGAGTTGTTGTCGCCGGTGAAGAGGTCTCCCCACTCGTCGAACACCAGGTCCTGCGGGTTCCGCAGCCCCATGTAGACCATCTCCACACCCGAGCCGTCCGGCTCGCAGCGGAAGACCGCCCCGGTGTCGGGCGTGCCCACCACGTGTCCGCCCTCCGTCTTCAGCATCGAGGCGCGGTCCCCGATCGAGAAGTACAGCTTGCCGTCCGGCCCGAACACGAGCCCGTGGAGGTCGTGTCCGAGGAAGCCGACGCGGATGCCATGGCCGTAGCTGATGCTGCGACGCTGGTCCGCGACGCCGTCGCCGTCCTGGTCGCGCAGGTTCCAGACGTTGGGGATGTTGGCGAAGAAGACGTCCTTGCCCCGGGCGAAGACGCCCGACGCCACGCCGTCCAGCGGGGTGGCGAAGTTCTCGGCGAACACCGTGGACACATCCGCCTTGCCCGTTCCCTTCGTGTCGCGCAGGAGGCGCACGCGCTCGGTGTTGCGGTAGTACCCGGCCATCTCCTCCGGCTTCAGGTGCCGCTGCATCATCGCGAGACGGTCGTCCACGGACCGGCAGGCGAGATCCTCGTCGAGCCACGACATGATGCCGCGGATGTCGGGGACGCCCCTCCAGGCGCGGAAGCTTTCCGCCACGAACACGCGGCCGTCGTCGGCGACATGCAGCGCCACGCCGTGGGCCACGTCGGGTTCCGCGGCCCAGAGTTCGGCCTTCCAGCCCGCGGGGTAGGTGAAGCGGCGGATCGCCTTCTGGGCCTCGTCCGAGGCGGCGGCGATCTTCGGGTTCTCGAACGAGGTCTGGGCGGGTCCCAGTTTGTGCTGCGCGGAAACGGAACCGGACAGGGCAAGCCAGACGGCCGCGCACAGGGCGGCACGCGCATGGAGAACACTCGGGAAACGCATAAAGTGCTGGAGGATATTTGCAGGCCCCCACGACGCAAGCGACCGCTCGCGCCATTTCGGGCGTGGACAGCAGGACGTCGCGGGCCCTACCCGGATTCGGAAACGCATGCCGGGATTTCCGATGGGCAGGATTCCAAAGCCCGGGAAACCTCACCGCGACCGCCATGAACCCCCTCATCTCCCAGGACGCGCCGATCAGGGATGTCCCCGGAATCCTCGTCGCCTGGGTCGCGTTGGTCGCCCTCTTCTTCTGGTCCTGGTGGCGCCGCCGACAGGGCCGGTCCTCCCTGGCGCCCTCCATCGTGTGGCTCATGGCCGGGGTTCTCTGTCTGGGCTTTGCGGTTGTCGTCTCGGCAAAGCTCAGGAGCGCCAAGGGGAACTCGTCCGCGGCCGCCCGTTGGCCCGTGGTCACCGGGGTCGTGGTCCGCTCGGTGGTGCGCACCCTGAAGCCGGGTTCCATGAACCGGTGGAATGCGTCGACGCGCGGTTCCGGCATCGGCATCCGCTTCGACAATGACCGGTATCTGGACCTGCTCTACCGCTACGAGGTCGACGGCCGTCGCCATGAAGGTTCGATGGTCACCCCGGGGAACTTCCGGGTGGGAGATCAGGAGGAAGTCCTCGCACGCCGCTTTCCGGAAGGGGCTCGAGTCCAGGTCCACTACAACCCCGCCGATCCCTCCGACGCCGTCCTCGATCCGGTGGCCGTGCGTCCCGCCGACGCCTCCATGCCGTGGAAGCTCGTCCCGGTTGCCATCGGCCTCTTCGCGTTGGCCTGGTGGGACGGACGTGCACGCGTCGTGACCCAACTGGACGAAGAATCGGAGTAGCCGGCGACCCCGGGGCCGGGACTCCGCCGACTCCACGGCGTAAGCCCGTCCCAACCCACATCCGCGGGGCTGAAGCTCCGGATCTGCGGCCATCCATGTCGTCGCTGGAGTCCCTCGCGCACGTTCATCGTCCCGCTCGCCTTGACACGGTTTTGGTCCGGCAAGTCCCGGAGTGCGGCCGGCCATTTTCCGCTTCGTCCATCCGGGCCTTCACCCCACGATTCCTCCGCCATCTCCATGAAAAAGCGCACCTGGAAAATCGCCGGAATCAACTTCGACCATTTCCACATGGGCGACCTGCTCCGGTACACCCACGAGCACCCGAACGCCGAGATCGTCGGCATCTCCGA
>JAIXUV010000261.1 GCA_027483345.1 Verrucomicrobiales bacterium
ATCACGAATCCCCAATGCCGCGGGTCCTTCGGCGTTGATCGGGAGCGGTCGAACGAAGAGCGTTGCGCCATGCATTCCCCCCTGCGCATCGGGATCGTCGGCACGGGCTTCATCGCCGATGTCATCGCCACCGCCATGAAGGAGACCTCGGCCGTCCGGCTGTCCGCGGTGGCGAGCCGGCGTGTGGAGACGGCGTCGGCCTTCGCGGCCCGACACGACTGCGTGCCGGTGCACGGGACGTGGGAGGAGCTGCTGGCGAGCGGGGACGTCGACGCCGTGTATGTCGCCACGCCGACGGTGGCGCGCGAGGCGATCTGCGTGGAGGCGGCGAAGCGGGGCAAGCACGTGCTCGGCGACAAGCCGTTCCGCGACCTCGCCTCGCTCCGGAACATCACCGCGGCCTGCCGCGAGGCGGGCGTGGCGTTCATGGATGCCACCCATTTCACGCACCACCCGCGCACCCGGCAGATCCGGGCGGAACTGGATGAACGCACCGGGCGGCTCGAGTCGATCCGCACCTCCTTCTTCTTCCCCAACGCGGACAAGACGAACATCCGCCTGCAGCCCGACAAGGAGCCGACGGGCGCCATCGGCGACATGGCGTGGTACTCGATGCGCGCCGTGGCCGAGTACGCGCCGCATCATCCGGCGGTGGTCTGCAGCCGCGGCGTGGCCCGCCGTGACGCGTCCAACGGCGCGTTCCTGCGCGGCGCCGGCGTGATCGGGTTCGCCGACGGCCTCACCACCACCTGGGATGCCGGCTACACCGTCGGCGCCTGCCTGATGGACCTCGACCTGATGGGCGAGAAGGGCGTGATCCAGGTCGACGACTTCGTCCTGGACTGGGCCGGCGGATACTTCCTCCCGGACCACTCGCGCGTGGTCGGCTTCACCCAACGCAACGGCCCGGTCTCACCCTCGGGCTACGTTCGCGTGGAATCGCCGAGTCCGGTGCGGCAGGCGGCGTTGATGATGGAGGAGTTCGCCCGTCTCGCCCGCGACCCGCGGAGCCCCGACGTCGAGGCCAGCATCCGGCGCACCGAGTACACCCAGCACCTGGTCGACACGATCTTCGCCTCCCTCGAGGTCGGCGCCTGAATCCCACAAGACCCAAGGGATCGGCACGCAAAGCCGCCAAGCCGCGATGCGGAGGGGGCTCGGAAGTGAGTCCGCAGCCTGGGGGCCGCGGCTACCCCCGAGAAATCGGAGATCACGAATCGGGACTCTTGAATACCAAGTCGTATTTGCGTGAGCTCCGTCTTCGCTTCCATCGAGTCGCAACGCCTGAACCCCCAGACCGTTTTCCCGCCATGCACCCCGTCGTCCAGAAGCTGATCGAACAGTACCGGCTCCAACCGCTGCCGGTGGAGGGCACGCTTTTCGCCCAGACCTACCGCTCGGCCGCGGAACTGGCGCCGGGACAGCCGGCTGGAACCGTGATGGTCGGCCTCTACTGCGAGGAACCCCGCAGCGAATCGCTGTTCCACCGGCTCACGCTCGACGAGGTCTGGCACTTCTACGGCGGCGATCCGTTCCGCCTGATCCTCCTGAGGCCCGACGGCACCAGCGAGGACGTGCTGCTCGGACCGGATCCGATGGCCGGTCACCGGGCCCAGTACATCGTTCCGGCAGGCGTCTGGCAGGCGGCGCACCTGATCCAAGGTGGGGCCTGGTCGCTGTACGGATGCACCATGTCGCCGGGCTGGATCCCCGGATGCTTCGAGGGCGGAACCCGCGCGACCCTGCTCGCCAGCCATCCGTCGCGGGCAGCGGACATCGAGCGATACGCCTGTCCGGACGGCGAGATCCACATGCCGTCCTCCATGGCCTGAGCGGGAAGGATTCGGGACGAACGAAGACGGGCCTCACACGAAGCCGCCAAGACGCCAAAGGATTCGTGAGTCCCGGTTCGGGAGCTTCGATTTCCAGTGGCCGCGGTCGCCCGGCTGCGGATCCTCTCCGATCCTTGGTCGGAACGACGCAGAAGGGATTGGTACTCCAAGCCGCAAAGCCGCGGAAGACGGAGGAAGAAGTGGGCAACGAAGTATTGTCCGACACGGAATCGGACACCGAAGGGTGGGTGCCGCGGTCCGTCCGGTATCCCAGACTTCCCTTCGCGTCTTGGCGCCTTCGCGTGAGGCCAATCCCGGTCCCCACTGCATCGTTCCGGTTTCGCGTGAGCCCCGCCTGAAGGCTCGACACGGGGCCGAGATTGGGGAATGGGAGAGCCGCATGACCGCCCAAGCCCTCCGTCGTCTCCCGCTGAAGGTCCTCCTTGGAACGGGCCTTGCCCTCGCCACCTCCCTGCCCTGCGCCGCCCTGGACCGGGACTCGGTGCGCCGGCGGATCGAGGCGGAGCAGCCATCGCTCGAGGCCCTGTACCTCGACCTGCACCGGGCGCCGGAGCTGTCGTTCCAGGAAGTGGCGACGGGGAACCGGATCGCGGATGAATTGGAGAAGGCGGGCCTTGTCGTGACGCGGAAGGTCGGCGGGACCGGCGTGGTCGGCGTGTTCACCAACGGTCCGGGGCCGGTGATCCTGCTGCGCGCCGACCTCGACGGGTTGCCGGTGAAGGAACAGACCGGCCTGCCCTACGCGAGCACCGCAAAGGCGACGAACGAACTCGGCGAGGTCGTCTCCACGATGCACGCCTGCGGCCATGACATCCACATGACCGGCCTCGTCGGCGCGGCCCGTGTCCTGGTGGCCTTGAAGTCGGAATGGCAGGGCACGCTGGTCTGCATCGGGCAGCCCGCGGAGGAACGCGGCGGCGGCGCGCGCGCGATGCTGAAGGACGGCCTGTTCACCCGCTTCCCCAAGCCGACCGCCTGCGTCTCCCTGCATTGCAACGCGACGCTGCTGGCCGGCCAACTCGGCTTCGTCGAGGGCTTCACCTTCGCCAACGTGGACTCGGTGGACATCACCGTGCGCGGCGTCGGCGGCCACGGCGCCTACCCGCACCAGGCCAAGGACCCGGTCGTGCTCGCCTCGCAGATCGTCCTCGCTCTCCAGACGATCGTGAGCCGGGAAATCCGTCCCGGTGACCCGGCGGTGGTCACGGTCGGATCCATCCACGGCGGCTCGAAGCACAACATCATCTCGGACGAGGTCCGCCTGCAGCTGACCCTGCGGAGCTACACCGACGAGGTGCGGAAGCAGACCGTCGAGGCGATCCGGCGCATCTGCCGGGGACAGGCCGAGGCGGCGGGGCTCCCGCCCGAGCTGCATCCGGTGGTGAAGGTGGCCGACGAGTTCACGCCGGCGCTCTACAACGACCCCGCCTTGACGCGGAAGATCGCCGAGACCGGCCGCGGGTGGTTCGGCACCGAACGGGTCCAGACGCTCCTGCCGACCATGGGTGGCGAGGACTTCAGCGAATACGGCCGGACCGAGGACAAGATCCCCATCTGCCAGTTCTGGCTGGGAATCGTTTCCCCGGAACAGAACGCGGAGGCGCTGAAGGCCGGGAAGCCGCTGCCGAGCCTGCATTCGCCGTACTTCCGTCCCCTGCCCGGCCCGAGCCTTCGGACCGCGGTCACCTCCATGACGGCCGCCGTGCTCGAGTTGGCTCCGCCGCGCTGAGTCGGAATCGTTGAACGGGAGCGAAGGCGGGATTCACGCCAATCCGCAAAGCCGCCAAACGGAGCG